>JAZSGI010000111.1:0-2179 GCA_045532655.1 Victivallaceae bacterium | reverse complement strand
GAGCAAGCAGAGGTGCGTTACCTGTCGGTAGCCGGAATCGAAGAAAAGTATGGATTGAAGCGGTGGACTCTTTACCGGCTGATTAAAGCCGGAAAGATTACAGCAGCCAAGACATCGGCGGCAAGAGCCGGTAAAGTCCTGGTGGAAACTGCTTCAGTCGAGCGCTTCTTGCGTGCGTCCAGATTAAACAGGAGGACGTTGGCATGAAGACAAAAAAAGAGAGCCGACTCGCAGCTGGCACTGCGAAATCGGCAAAAATCGTAGCTTCCACTACTATATATAATATAGTACGCACGCGAGCTTTTTCAAATCAACTTCCATTAAAATCTTCAAGATTAGGAGGTTTGATATGAAAAATTCTATTCATCCGCACCTGTTCAGCAAGCAGTCTGATCGAACAACTGCCCTTGAACTGTTAAAAAGCATTCCGGCTGACCTGCCGTACCCGGATTGGTTCCGGGTTGCGGCGGCATTGAAGAATTCAGGTGTTGAATTTGAAGAATTTGACAGCTGGAGCCAAACTGCGCCCGATAAATACGATGGGACTACCGCGGAACAAGTCTGGGACAGTGCTGCGGCATATGGAAAGCCTGAAGTTACTCTCGGTACGCTCCGTTTCATTGCAGCGCAGTACAATGGGACCACTGTCCCCGCTCCGCAAGAGATGCTGCCGCGTCCATCCTCTGAAGATGAACTGCAGAAACAGGCTGCTGAGTTTTTGAGGATGGTGTTTCACTCCGGTGAATCTTTTGAGTGTGTATTAAAAACAGGAACTAATGCACAAGGCAAAATGTTTCCTCTGCGTTCAGCCGACCAGATCGTAACATTCCCTGATGATCCAGAAGACGGACACCTTGCTTCTGTTGCAAACTCTGTCCAGTTTTGTACTGACGGAGCATGGGTGTCCTTGAATCCGGTCTCCCCGTGTATCAAAGGGAAAGCACCGGCGGATGATGAGGTGACGGACTACCGCCACGCCCTTATTGAGGCAGACGATCTTTCACAGGATGAACAGTGGCAGCAGCTCTGCAAACTGAATCTGCCGGTTCTCACAGTCGTGTGGTCTGGCGGCAGAAGTTTGCACGCCATCGTGAAAATTGATGCAGGCGATGACTTTAATTTATACCGTGAACGCATCGCTAAATTATATGCGTATCTGGAAGAAAAAGGCTTCCCCGCCGACAGAGCGAACAAAAATCCCAGCCGTCTTACCCGTCTGCCGGGAGTACTTCGTGGCGATGATATGCAATATTTGGTATCCGGCGGCTGGGGTTATCCTGATTGGCAGTCTTTTGAAAACGCAGAACTTTCACCAAGAGCAATTTCTGTATCGTCACCCCAAAAATTGATGCCAACAATGAAAGATGAGTCGCTCATCAGGCAGTATGGAATACCATTCGGCATTACCAAGTCAGGATGTGTCACAGAATTGAATCAGAGCTTCTTTGCGGCATATACCAAACAGACCCAGCAGCTTATATATTCGGATGGGTACTTCTGGAAATATGATCCGGCCACCGGGCTTTGGCGGCAAATTGCAGATGCTCAAATGAATAATTTGATTGCGGCATCAACCCGCGAGTTCGGCAAGCAATATAACGTCGATCTTTCATCGCGGATTACAGCATCTGTCTGCCGTTCCATAAAGTCATTTATGGAACCAGAGCAACCTGATCCCTTTAAGAAACATTGCCGATATATCCATGTCGCAAACGGAGTGTTGGATTTTTCTGAAGATGCCAGAGTGACCATGCACACCTTCGCCCCGGAATTTTACAGCAGGAATCGCTGTGAAATCGCCTATGATCCAGAGGCAAAATGCCCGAGGTTCATCGGGGAGTTGCTGCAACCGGCATTACCGGAAGATGATATCGAATTATTGCAGCTTTATTGCGGGCAGTGTCTGATTGCGGATAACTTGACTCAAACATTTCTGGTTCTTACCGGAACTGCGGGAGGCGGCAAGGGTACTATCGTCAGAATTATTGAAAGTGTCATCGGCGCCGATAACTGTGTGGAAATGCGTACTGAACAGCTGGGAGAGCGATTTGAAATCGCCCGTTTTATCGGCAAGACTCTTTTGATCGGCTCAGATGTCCCATCAAGTTTTCTGCTGAAAAAGTATGCTGGCCGGCTCAAAAGTTTGTGCGGACATGACCGCCTTACAGCGGAGGTAAAG
>JAZSGI010000191.1:0-7872 GCA_045532655.1 Victivallaceae bacterium | reverse complement strand
TCCTCGCCCTCGCCGGAAGCATTTTCATCATCTTCGCCCACCTGTTCACGTATGATCGCCATACCGACAAGGTAATCGCCATCGAGTTTGAAACGCATACCGGTAACACCTCTTGCGGCACGGCCCATGGGTCTGACCTCTTCGGCACACTGGCTGAAGCGGCAGGCAAGACCGAGATGACTGGAAAGCACCACTTCATCGCCATCGCAAGTGATTGCGGCACCGATAAGATCATCGTCATCTTCAATAACAAGTGCACGGATACCGACCCGGCGGAGGTTCTTGAATGCGGCAAGTTCAGTTTTCTTGACGATACCTTTGCGTGTCGCCATAAAGATATACTTGCCCATATCCTCGAAATCATCCGGCGAAACAGTGAGCATGGCACGGATCTTTTCACCGGCTTCAATACGTATCATATTGTTGATGGCACGTCCTTTTCCGGTACGGTTGCCCTCGGGGATCTCATAAACGTTGAGGTTATACATGAATCCCCTGTCGGTAATAAAGAAGATCACATCATGGCTGTCGGCATTGAAGATATGTTCAACATAATCCTCGTTTTTGGTTTCCATACCGATAATACCTTTGCCGCCACGGTGCTGGGTGCGGTATGTATCTGCCGGGACACGTTTGATGTAACCGGTGTTGGAAACAGTAATGACACAGCTGTGGCGTGGAATAAGATCCGCCATGTTGAGATCGGATTCATCGTGGGTTATCTCGCTGCGGCGGGCATAGCCGTAAGCGTCACGCACCTCAATAAGCTCGTCCCTGACAACCCCCAGACGGAGGGAGCGGTTGGCAAGGAGCTGACGGAAGTAATCGATCTGGCTTCTGAGTTCAGCCAATTCATTTTCAACAGCTTCCCTGCCCATTTTGGAGAGCTGGTGCAAGCGCATATCCACAACAGCTTCCGCCTGCGGTACAGAGAGAGCAAAGTGTTCACGCAGGATCTCAACAGCTTCAGGACGCCCCTCGGATGCCCGGATAAGCTGAATAACCTCTTCAATATGATCCTGAATGATAATGAATCCTTCAAGGATATGGGCGCGTGCCTCGGCTTTTTTCAAGTCATAAACAGTACGGCGGGTGACGACTTCCAGACGGTGATCAATATATGCTTCAAGAACACCTTTGAGATTCATCACTCTGGGACGGTTGTGGTCGACAACCAGCATTATGCAGCCGTAGGAGTTTTCCATCTGGGTATGGGAATAAAGCTGATTGAGCACCACAGACCCCATTGCCCCGCGCTTGATATCAATAACGATGCGTATACCGGTACGTTTACTGGATTCGTCCCGCAGTCCGGAAATACCTGTAATACGTTTTTCTGTGACCAGATCTGCGATTTTTTTGACCATCTGTTCCTTATTTACCATATAAGGTATCTCGGTAACGATGATCTGTTCCCTGCCGTTGACCTCTTCGATCTCAGCCTTGGCACGCACCTTGAATGAGCCGCGACCTGTCTGATAGAATTGACGGATACCGGATATGCCTCTGATGATACCGGCAGTGGGGAAATCCGGGCCGGGCAATTTTTCCATCAGATCGACGAGTTCAGCATCGGGATTTTCCAAAAGCACCAGAGCGGCATCAATGACTTCGCCCAGGTTGTGCGGCGGGATATAAGTTGCCATACCCACCCCGATACCGGTTGCCCCGTTAACAAGGAGCTGCGGGAATTTGGCAGGCAGTACAGACGGTTCCAGTTCTGTTTCGTCAAAGTTGGGAGTCATATCGACTGTATCCTTGCCCATATCGGCAAGCATTTCCTCTGCGATACGCTCCAGACGGCACTCGGTGTAACGGTATGCCGCAGCGGAGTCGCCGTCGATACTTCCCCAGTTGCCCTGTCCTTCCACCAGCGGGACATTCATGGAGAAGTCCTGAACAAGGCGGGTAAGAGCATCGTAAACCGAAGAGTCACCGTGGGGGTGATATTTACCGATGACTTCGCCGATGACCTTTGCGGACTTGACGTATGCCTTGTTCTTGACAAAACCGGCCCGTTTCATGGCATAAAGGATACGGCGGTTTACAGGCTTCAGACCATCGCGCACATCGGGGATCGCACGTCCCACGTTTACACTCAGGGAATACTGAAGATAGGCGGTGTGCATAATATTTTCCACACCGATGAGAAAATCTCTATTTTCCAGGTCGCTCATTATCTTTCCTTAAAGTTTAAAGTCAGTTATATTATTATATATAAATATACACCGTAAAGGAGAATTTTTCCAGTAAAAAAAAGATTTTTTTTCCATCCATTCAAAACTGTCCGGAAAAAGGTATCGGAAGTGCTGTTCTTGAAAAATTCTGTGATATCTGTATTTTCGGGTTGCCTTTGCCGGTTGTTGGATATATATTAAAGATGAAACAGAGAGAAAAATGGACGATAAAATACTGAAAATATTTTTTAAAAAGGTTCTGGCGGCGGCAGTCGCCACTGCTTTATGCCTCTTCAACGGCTGCGGCGAAGGCGAGATCACCTCACATCCGTTGTGGCTCAAAGGTTCCAAAGCCGAAGCCGCCGGAGATTATGCCGCTGCCGAGAGTATTTATGCGAAACTGGCAAGGATACGCCCCGGAGATCCTGCCGTACACATCAAACTGGCAGAACTTAATGACGAAAGACTGAACGACCCCTTCCGTGCCGCCGAAGAGTATGCAATACTGCTGCAGATCGATCCGGATCATCCGGAAGCGGCAATATACAGCAAACTCCTCCGTCGCGCCCGCCGGGAATCCTGCAATATCTGGCTGCTTGACGGCAGTGTCCCGCCACCGGAAAATGCTCTGCCGGGTACCGGGCTTGATCCGGTACGGGAACTGCAGCTTCTCCGCCGTGAAAACGCCATCCTCCGTTATGAATTGCGGGAAAAGCGGGAGGCGGTAATTCCCCGGCAGGAGGTGTCTGCCGCCACGCAGCAGCCGGCACAGCAACAGGTACAACAGCCGGTACAGCAGTCCCAAACCGCTGCAGCGGAGCCAGCTCCGGCACAGCAGGATTTTTATACTGTGATTTCCGGCGATACTCCGGAAGGTATATCCAGGAAAATCTACGGTACCACCCGTTACGCCGGAGCGATACTCGAAGCCAACAAAGATCAGGTAAAATCGGCACGTGGGCTGCAAATAGGTCAGCGTCTCCGTTTACCGGAAATCGGAGAGCAATAACAGAAGTCACAAGGAACAGCAATATGAAAATCATACGGTCAATGACACTTTTTTTTACCGCTGCAGGAGTTTCTTTGCTTTGCGGGTGCGGCATACTTTCCATGCCGGAACAGCAGACTATCTCCTTTTGCACCCTGCAGAGTTTGCGGAACGAACCATCTGAATACGGCCTTACTGCAGGCAGGATCACCAATGATTCCGGCGCAAATTACAAAATGCGTTATCAGAAAGGTGTTGTTGTAATAATTGATGAATACAGACAATGGGCAGATATGCCGCAAATCATGCTTGCCAATATCCTGCGGACAGATTTCCCTGCCGGTAACAGGACACTCAATGCCAATATTTTCTGCTGGGAAACAGATATCACGGCAAATCAGATACGCATGGGCATTGAATGGCAATTTGACCGGCAAGGCGTATGGCACAGAAACATATACTCAGCCCCCCTGCCTGAACTCACCCCGGAAGCTGTCGCAGAGGCTTTCAGCAATGCAGTGAGGTCATGGGAGGATGATATTGAAATCTCCCTGGCGGCAGTCCCGGAACCCCGAAACCGCTGAAGAGTGCTTTCGCCTCTGATACCCGGAGCAGATATATGTGTGGAATAGCAGGAAGTGCAGGTACAATACTCAGCAGAGAGTGGGCCGGATACGCCGACCGCCGCCTTGCCCGCAGGGGTCCGGACGGTATGGGAGGTTGGTACGCTTTTACTGCCGGGGAACGGAGCGGCACTCCCTTCAATACATTGCCGGGGACAGAGATGAAGGAGGAGGATGGTATATTTTTCCTTCACCGCCGGTTGGCGATCATCGATATTGCCGGCGGCGTACAGCCTTTTTACGGCGGCAGTCCCGATGCCCCGGTGGTAATGACGGTAAACGGGGAAATATACAATTACAGGGAACTGCGCCGTGAACTGCAGGAGTCCGGACACACTTTTTCCTCATCTTCCGACAGCGAAGTCATTCTCCACGGTTACGAAAAGTGGGGCAGCAGAGTTTTTGAACACCTTAACGGCATGTTCGCCTGCGCCATATATGATTCGCTGGCACAGAAACTTATCCTTGCCCGTGACCCATTCGGCAAAAAACCCCTTTATTATGCCATGACTGCCGGAAACGGTATCGTTTTTGCCAGTACACTGCCCGTATTGACGGCACATCCGGCAGTAAAGGCAGAGGTTGGCATGGAGCGTATATGCGACTTTCTTGAAACATGGTATGTCCCCGGCAGCAATACCATTTACCGCAATATATTCAAAATCCCCCCCGGCTCTGTGGCTGAATATACTCTGAACGACCGGAAAACTGTTATCAGAAAATATTTTCATCTGGACTTTTCCCGCAAATCCTCCTTTTCCAGAGCGGAAGCGGAGGATGAATTTCTGACACTATTTTCCGAAGCCTGCCGCAAAAGGATGCAGGCGGATGTACCTGCCGGAACCTTTCTTTCCGGCGGTATGGATTCACTTGCTGTAACTGCCATGCTCCTTGATTCCGGGTTCCGTTCTCTGGATGTGGCAACAATAGGATTCGCCAACAGCGAATACAATGAATTGCCTGCGGCGGAAGAATCTGCGGTACATTTACGCAATGCAGGACTTGACAGTTTCAATCACCGTGTACGCATTGTTCAGGGGGATGATCTGAATATGCTGAAGATGCTGTGGCGGGAGTTTGGTGAACCTTTCGGTGATGCTTCACTGCTGCCCACGGGAGCCCTGTGCAGTTTTACTGCCGAAAGGTGCAAGTGCGCTCTTTCCGGCGACGGTGCCGATGAACTTTTCGCCGGATATGAACGCTGCAGAGCAATGGAAATATCACGACGTCTGACCGGATGGGGCGGCAAAGCCTCGGAATTTTTTGCCGGACGGCTCGCCATGCTGGCGGCAATGCTGCTGCCGGGAGGCATGGAACGGTCACGGACAGGACGTTTACGGCGTTTTATGCAAACCCTCGCCCATGGGGCAGGAACCGAAGCCTATGCCTTTCTCATGAGCAAGGCTTCGCCTGTCCTGCTGCGGCAATGTGCAGGTCCGGTCCTGCTTGATGCCTTTTCTGAACGGCAGCGGGCAAATGCCGGTCTCGCCGGGATGTTTGCAGCACTTGAACCGGAACTGACAACATCTGTTCCCGGCGAAAGATGGTGCGAAACAGATATCATGACATACCTGCCGGGAGATATTCTGCCGAAAGTCGATACTGCCTCAATGAGTTTTGCTCTTGAGGTGCGTTCACCTTTTCTGGACTTGGAACTGGCAAAATTTTCAGCAAAACTGCCCTGGGAATACAAAGTGAACAACGGCAGAGGCAAAGCTGTGATCGCCGGTGCCATGGGCAGAAAATTCCCGTTTATGACACAAAAAAGGCGTAAGCGCGGTTTTGGTGTGCCTCTTGCCGATTTCCTTGCCGGCAGCTGGCAGTCCGAAGCTGTACGTGCCCTCTCTTCGCCGCTGCTGACAGAGATGGGAATGATCACGCCCAAAGGGAAGACGGTACTGCTGAACCGTTCCGACAAAGAAGCAATGGATCTCAAGTGGTCATTTATCGTATTGGCGAATTTTCTGGAAAGCAGGGAGATATGAGTAATTTATTCAAACTGCATGCAGAGTTTTCACCGGCCGGTGACCAGCCCGCAGCCATCACCGCCCTGAACGGTTACCTGAAAGCCGGTGCGGAAAGCATGGTATTGCGCGGCGTGACCGGTTCCGGCAAAACCTGTACCCTTGCCAATGTTATTGCCGGTCAGAACAAACCTGTACTGATACTCTCCCACAACAAAACTCTGGCGGCACAGCTTTACGGGGAATTCAAAGGATTTTTCCCGGAAAACGCCGTTGAATATTTCATAAGTTATTACGATTATTACCTGCCGGAATCCTATATTCCTGCAACAGATACATATATTGCCAAAGATGCCAGTATCAACGACAATCTGGAACGGCTGCGCCTTTCCGCCACTTCAAGTCTGCTGGAGAGGCGTGACGTTATAGTTGTCGCAAGTGTTTCCTGCATATACGGTTTGGGTTCTCCGGCTGATTATGCGGAAATGTGCCTGATCCTGCGTTCCGGCAGCACCCTGAAACGGGAAGCCCTGCTGGAACGGTTGGTGGAACTGCAATTTTCCCGCAACGATACTGCTCCGGAAGCAGGGCAATTCCGTGTCAGAGGGGATTCTGTTGACATCTTTGAACCCCAGAAAAAAGACTTCATCCGTGTCAATTTCTGGGGCGACGAAATAGAACAGCTTACCCGCCGTGACCCTGTTTCCGGCAAAGTCAGGCACAATGTGATCGAAGCCATGATATACCCGTGCAAACAGTTTGTCATGCCGGCAAGCCGTATAGAAAATGCCATTCCCCTGATAAAGGCGGAATTGAAGGAACGGGTGGAATATTTTGAACGGACAGGCAGACTTGTTGAGGCACAGCGTATATACCAGCGGGTGACAAGTGATATCGAAATGATGAAAGAACTGGGATATACGAGCGGTATAGAAAATTACAGTTATTATCTTTCTCCCCGCCCTGCCGGTTCCCGTCCCTTCTGCCTGCTGGACTATTTCCCTGATGACTTTCTCCTTGTGGTTGATGAATCCCATGTTACCATTCCCCAGATAGGCGGCATGTCCAAGGCTGACCGCAGCCGCAAAGAAACTCTGGTGGAACATGGTTTCCGACTGCCGTCTGCGTTGGAAAACCGTCCGCTCTTTTTCGATGAATTCAAGGAACGCATCCGTCAGACGATATATGTCTCGGCAACACCGGGCGCATACGAAACAGAGGTGCTGAAAGCTCCGCTGGTGGAACAGATCATCCGTCCCACCGGGTTGCCCGATCCGGTAATAGATCTGCGCCCGCTGGAAGGACAGATAGATGATGTGCTGGACGAAATCAGAAATTGTGTGGCAAAGGGTCAGCGTGTACTGGTGACAACTCTCACCAAGAAAAATGCGGAACGCCTTTCCGATTATCTTTCCGAACTCGGTGTCCGCTGTACCTATCTGCACAGCGAACTTGATGCCCTGGAAAGAGTGAAAGTACTTGCCCGCCTGCGGGAGGGCCATTGTGATTGCCTTATCGGGATAAATCTTTTGCGCGAAGGTCTTGACCTGCCGGAAGTGGGTCTGGTGGCAATACTTGATGCCGATAAAGAAGGTTTTCTCCGCAGTGAACGTTCCCTTATCCAGGTGGCAGGCAGGGCGGCACGCAATGTCAACGGCAGAGTCATCCTTTACGGCGACACCGTCACTCCATCAATGGATGCCCTGCTGAAAATCACTGCTGCACACCGTAAACTGCAGTTGGAATACAACCGTATCCACAATATAGTTCCCCGCAGTGTGGTAAAAAGCAAACGCTTTACCATTGCCGAAGCAGTGGGCGATATGGACAACAGCAGGAAAAAGAAGAATTCCGGAAGAAACAATACAGCAGAAAACGATGACGATACCCTGATGACCGTCGGTGCAGGTTTGGCAGCGGCAATGCCGGAAAGCGAATTTGCAGATCTTCTGCGGGAGTTGGAGGAGGAAATGCTGGAAGCAGCGGAAAAACTTGAGTTTGAACGTGCAGCATTCCTCCGTGACAGAATAAGTGAACTGGAAAAACAACGACAGTAAATATTGCAAAAAAGTGAGGTTACAATGACTTCTTTCGGATCAAAAGTCCGTTTTCCGTTTGAC
>JAZSGI010000224.1:0-22569 GCA_045532655.1 Victivallaceae bacterium | reverse complement strand
AATGTTATTCTTGCTTACGGCGATGTTACTTTCAAAGATGCCGACATAGCTTTCAGCCCGATTGATCACAATCTGGGAATAAACGTGCGCAATGGCGCCACCATGACCGTCGACAATTCGGAAGTCAATGTCGGTTATTTCTATATCCGCGGCAGCGTGGATGTTGTAAATGGCAGTACTGTTTCCAGCTATTATTTGCTCGCCCCCGGAGCGTCTGCAAATGAAGAAGCATCCTCCCTCAACATCACTGATTCCGAAGTCATCATTGATGCCAATGCTTACAATCTGGATGCAACGTTCGGTTCTGCGTCTGACTCAAGAACGATCGATATCAACCTCAAAAACGGTAAACTTACCGCGACAGAAAACACTGTCGGAATTTTTATCGATTCCGACACTGAAGTTTTTGCGGATACCGACTCACTCATAACTGCAGTAAATCAACTTGACAACCAGGGTTCGATCACCATCAGCGCAGGCGAATCACCCGTTGCCGGCAGCAAACAGATTATTGATGCCGGAACTTTCAGCGGCAATAATGTCACCGGCAATGGCGTTAATATCACTGTCGATGCCAATGGCGATATTTTTGTTTCCGACCCCAATATCGCCGTCAATGCAAGCTGGGCAACCCTTGCAGACAATACACAAGTTCAGCTCAACGGCAAGACCTATGTTATCGGCGTCAACGCATTTGCCAATATCAATGATGCTGTTGCCGCTGCTTCTGCAACCGGCGAGACAACGATCACTCTTGCAGCAGGCACTTACACAGAAGATATCACTCTTGATGCCAGAACCATGGAACAGAAAGGCGATATCTCATTCATCGCAGCCAGCGGCGATAAAGTTACCATGACCGGACTCGTAACGATCGGTTATTACGAAAGAGGAGTTGGTGCAACATCATGGAATGCCGAAGTTTCTTTCCACGGCATAACCTTTGATCAAGCAGCTGCCGCAACACATTCCCTCAACGTTCAGTCTGTCAAATCATTCATCATGACTGATTGTGAGCTTATCGGTGATGGGGAGTACGGTATAGGTTCATCTGCAGGCAACAACACTGCCAATGCAGAAATCACCAACTGTACATTTACTGATGCCGGAATACAATCACTGGGCAATTTCTCCAGCAACATGACCATTGACGGCTGTACCTTCAATAACTCCCAACTCAATGTACAGGGCGGCGGTGCGCCCGGTCTGAAGATCATAAATACAACCTTCAATAACACACTGACCGATGCCAATATCGGGGACAGTTTCTATTGTATCCGCACAAATGACTGTCCGATTTTTGTTGAAGGAACCACCTTCAACATCGATTCGGAATTGACCGAAGTCGCCGCCGATCAAGCCAAATGGGGCGTGCTGTGGCAAAGAGGAGCAGGCGGCACCAAGTGGCAGCTGACAGATATCAAAGTCAATTATACAGACGCCGCCATGGCGCAGACAGAACTTCTTTTCAACAAAAACGGTACAACCACTGCCGCCAACGAAGCCGGTCGTGTCACAATCGATGGAATTACCAGCACCACCAATAATATTGATGATATCCTCGCCAAAAGCGAAGGTATGGTAAATGTGGATAATACCCTGTATGATGACGGCTCTAAAATAAGCACTGACAAACTTTATGTCAACTCCGACTGGACCGCTGCTTCGACACTTGATGCAGGTCGTGTCTACGGCGTAAATGCTTTCGGTAATCTCACCGATGCTTTTGCTGCAGCAGAAAACAACTCCGGCAGCGACATCTCCATCAGCGGTGACGGCGTTGTCGGTCAGCCCCAAACAGCTGAAGGTATCGAAGTCACCACCCCGGGAGTTTACAACGTTGCCGGTACTGAATGGGCAAATATCGGCTATATCCAGCTGAACCCCTCCAAAGCCGCCAGCGACACCCGTTATGTAATGAATATCACAGATGCAAACCTTGTCGCCACCAAACTGCAGGGCCGCAGATCTGCCGATATAAATATCACAAATTCCCATGTGGATTTTGCCGACAACACAAGCCGCGGCTATGTATCCATCTACACTGATTCAACTTTTACGATCAAGGATTCTGTTGTGGGTTATGATGCTGCTGACGGCAACAGTTCTGCAATCACTGCCGGACGTGACAGTGCCAAAGTCACAAATTCTGATCCGGCAAATGCAGTATATATCATCTCCGGCGAAATGACTGCCGAAAATTCCACTGTTTTCGCCTTTTCACATGAAGGCGGCAGCAAAGGCGGATTCGTCGTCACCGACAGAGGTCTCATCAGCTTCAAAAATTCCGCTGTTTACGCCGGCAGCATCGCAATCGCCGTTTCTGACAGTGATGACAAAAAGACCGTCGGCCGTGATAATGAAACCGCCACTATGATCTTTGACAACTCCGTACTTTACAGTGCCAACAGTGATACCTATGGATTGTGGGTCGGTTACTCTTCCGGTCTCACCGGCGGTCTTATTGTACGCAACAATTCTAAAATCAACTACGGAGACCAGGTTCTTAATATCGGCGCAGGCAGTTATGCCTCTGTAAATAACTCCACTGTTGATTTCAGTAAAATTTCCAACAAAGGCTCTCTGCTTTTTACAGACAGCGCAGTCGACGGACAGACGATCATCGGTGACGGTTCCGATAATGCCGAAATGAATGTTGAAGGCGGCAGTTTCAGCAACTCCAAAGTTACTGACCTCTTCTCCTACTTCCATGCCACCACCATCACCAATTCTGAATTCACCGGTTCACGGAACGTCTATTCAGGTTACGGCCTTGTCAACAACGCATGGGATTACGCCACCGGCACCACCGTTACCCTGCAAGGTACAGTGGAAGCCTCCACAAAAACCTGGTATAACTATGCCGGTCTGAATATCGCTGATGGTGCAGTATTCAATGTCAACTATTACGGCGACACCTCCAGAGGCGAAACTGTTGTCAACGGTACGATCAATGCCACCACTTACCGCGGCTACTACGGTTCAGTCAATGCAGGCGGCAAAATTTCCGCCACATATCTGAATTTGTACGGCACAGTCAGCGGAGGGAAATTCACCATCAATGGTACTGCGGAAGCCGACAATATGCTTATCGGGTTTGAGACAATGACACAGCCCGATGGCCAAGGCGGCTACTGGAACATCGGCGGCGCCAACAACATCCTCAATCTTTCAGGAGCCAACGCCAGTGTTACAGTTGCCAAATCCGCTACCGTCCAGATAGACAACAAAAACTATCAGGCAGTCCTCAACATCAGCGATGGTGCGTCTTTCTCTGCCGCAACTCTCACCAACAACGGTATCATCAATATCGCAGGCGGTACTCTTACGGCAGGAACCCTTGCCAATGCCGGTACGATCACTGTTGATGCCGCAGGTTATACTGCAGGTTCATACAAAGTTGTCGATACCGATACCTTCACCGGCAGTGACATCGTTATAAAGAATCTCGCAGCAGGAATGTCTGTCATAAAAGCGGAAGACGGCGATATCATCATCACCGACAACAAATATTATGTAAATCCGGAATGGAACGCCGACAGCGATCTTGCAGACGGTATGATCTACGGCACAAATGCTTTCGCTACTGTTGATGAATATATCTCCGGCTACAGCACTTACGCCGATCGCAACACCGCAGCAATCGCTATTGATTTTGCCACCGGTTCTACTTTGAATACAGCAGCCGGAAAGACTTTCTACTACACAGATTCCGATGTCACCTTCACCGGGGTCGGGGCTGATCTTTACAAAGCAGACCGCTTCTACCTCATGGACACCCTGATCGCCAACGGTGAAGCTGCCGACAAAGCAGCCGCCGATGTCGCAGCTGCAAACCTTGCAACTGTTACCATTGCCGAAGGTACAACCATAAAAACCAACATGCTCAATGTCGGGCAGGCTATCGACTCGGACGATGTAGATGCAAACGGCAATGTGACCCGTGATTTCGCAGCAGTCAACCTTGTTATCAACGGTACTCTTGATCAGGGCAACCTCTATGTGAACAGTTACTCCACGGTCACTGTTTCAGAAACCGGTAAAGTTACCGACAACAATTCCGGCGGCGACTCCCACATCCGCGCCAACGGTAAGTTGATTGTCAACGGTACCGGCAAGTATGGCGATGTGCAGTTTGCCGGCAACTGGTACAAGATCCGCGGCGGCGAAATGCTCTTCAACAGCACCAACGCTACCACCGGTACCCTGCGTCTCTATGCAGATACCGACAACGCCATTATAACCGATGACAGCCAGTCCCTGCTCAAGGCCGATGCCTCCAAAGTTGGCATTTATGCACTTGAACTGGACGAAAATGGCGATAACAAAGCCATATTCACCAATGGTTCCGACATTACTGTCACCACAACCATTGACAATGGCAACATTGTTGACATCATCCACAGTACCGTTACCGCCAACAAGATCGACAACGCCGGCGAAATCTATGCCAACAACAGCACTGTTACTGCCAAGACAATGACCGGAAACGGTATTTTATTCGGCAGCGGCAACGTCGGCTTCAACACCGACACCAACAGCCAGCGTGTTTTGATCGGCGGCTACTTCGATGAAAACGGCAAAATGGTTTACCATGAAGGCGAAGCAAACCGCTCCGCAATGACCATCGACGATGTCTCCGGCAATGGCGTGAAACTCACAAGCAAAGAGTTCCGCACCAACAATACCGATATCACCCTTAATGCAGATGTAACCGCAGATCTGGGCAGCGGCGTATTCCTGTATTTCCGCAAGAGCACACTTGATCTGAACGGAAATGATCTGACCGTATCTTCCGGCAAGTTCCTTTCAACCGGACTTGATATTACCGGTTCAGGAACAGTCTCTGTTGACTCTGCCAACGATCAGCCCTGTTTCCAAACCTTTGCCAGCAGCATCGGGGCAGATGTAACATTCAAGGCATCCAAACAGCTGTGCATCTACGAAGACCTGACACTTTACGGTACAATGATCAACAGTGGCAATGCAGGCAACGGCGTGACCCATGTGGGCTTCGATGATGATTTCTGGTCCGACGGAGCAGTCTTCACTGTCAGCGGCAGCAAGGCCTCCTTCACCCAGACCGGCAATCCCGGATTTACTATCCACGGTGCTGATGAAACTCAGGACATAGCAAAATCCGCCTTGGTGGTGGAAGACGGAGCAAACTTCACCACCGATACCACCGTCACCAACTATGGCGATATCGTTGTTGATGGCGCAAACTTCACCACCGCAGCAGTGGTCAATCTCGGTTCCTTCAGCGTTTCCGGCACTTCTGTGATCAATATCGGCAAACTCTCCGGCCGCGACAACGGTCAGGGTTACACCGATGTTACTATCAATCTTTCCGAAAACACTGTTCTTGCCAAGGGAACTTCGATCACTGTTGCCAATGCTGAAGATTACGGCAAGGTCGTTGCCGCAGGCAGCATCACAGTCAGTGCAAATTCACTGAAGCACTTCGACCAGATTTCTGTCGCAGGCGATCTGAATATCACTGACGTCGTTCTGCCCGCAGATGATTCCGTGATCACAATTCTTGACAGTGCAGTCACTCTTGACGGCGGTGCAGTCACCGTCAACGGTTTCGTCCTTGATCAGGATAACAGATTTGAATCCGGCAACAACATCTATCAGGTCACTGTCGGCAGCAATATAACTGTTGAAAAGGTTGACACCTATACTGAAATGAGCGGCCAAATCACCGGCTACAAACAGGAGTCCAACGAATATATCTTCAACCTTTCCGGCAATGTTACCGGCGGCAAAGGCGAATATGAATATTCTGTCAAGGTTTATGCCGATGCCGGACTCACACAGGAACTTGATGCCGTCGGCGGACTGCAGTTCTTCCTCGCTCAGGATCCCACTGTCGACAAGATCTACGCAGTTGTGACCGTTTCTGACGATTACAACAGCAAGACGCTCAATACCGTGACCATCAATGTCAACGATTATTCAGCACCCAAGTTCAACAGAACAGCTCTCGGTGCGACCCTCTCTGACATGGATAACGACGGCAAGGCCAATGATGTCACCATCAAATTCGGCGCAACCGATAACTTTGCTGTCACAAGTTATATGATCGAGTTCAACGGTGAAAAGATCAACTATACAGTTACTGATCCTGCACAGGATGTGGAAATCGTCCGTAACAATATTGCCAACGGCGATTATGTGGTAAAAGTCACAGCCATGGATGCTGCCGGAAATATGAAAGTTGCCATGACCGACCTTATTGTCAATGTCAAGACTCCCGTGGAGGAACAGCCCGGAGTTGTCAATGACTTCAACGGTGACGGCATGTCCGATGTCATTGTCAGCACCAAACCGCTCTTCAAGGTGCTCAGTTCTTCCGGCAACGGCAGCGAATACACCACCAACGCACTCGCTCTTGTGGAAGACGGCTGGACAGCCATCGGTACCGGTTACTTCAACAATGACGGCTTTGCAGATATCCTGCTCCGCAACGACGATACCGGCGCAATTGAAGTTGTTTACATGAACAATGACAATGGCAAATACACCGGTACTCAGGAAGCTCTGGAAACAGGCGATGCCGTCTTCAACTACGGCGATTCAACTGCTGACGGTGCCGAATGGAAGATCATCGGGATCGGTGATGTAAACGGCGATGGCATCGACGATATCATTGTGGAAAAAGAATCCATGATGCTTGACGCAAATGGCAGCCAGATCCTCGATTCCAACAATGCCCCCGTCAAATTTACAGAAATTTCTGCCTTTGAAAGCTCCTACAATGGTGAATTCAAGCAGAGCAATTCTCTCGGCGGCGTAAATCCCGGCGAATGGGAATATATCGGCACCGCAGATCTTGACGGCGACAACAAGGACGATATCGTCTGGATGAATACCGAAACCCAACTGGTCGGTTACTGGTCAAGTGCCAACCGTGATGCAGCTGCCAACGCCAAGGCAGGCGAATCAGTCGATCCCACCTGGCAGACTCTTGCTGCAGGTACTTCTGACTGGAGCTTTGCCGGTATCGGCGACTTCGACGGCGACGGCAAAGGTGAGATCCTCTGGCAGCACGATGGTGGATTTGTCGGTTTCTGGCAGGAACTCGACTCCGTTAAAGAAGACGGTTCCACTATTGAATTCATCGGCCTCGGTGATGCTTCTGAACTTGGCAAAGGCGCCAGTATCGAAGCCATCGGCAACTACGGCGGCGATGCCTCCAGGGATGACATCCTCTGGAGCACAGCAACCGGTGAAAAGAAGGCTTGGATCATCAACTCCGAAGATTACAATCACAGCATCATAACTGTTGCCTATTGATGACATTGTCCCGCACGGGACATGATTCAAGGATGCCTCACCCCGGCAGGAACCCCTGCCGGGGTGATTTTTGTAAAACAGGATGAGGTAATTTCAAAAGTCATTCAAAAAAAATGGCAAAGATGCCATTCGCAAAGAGCTGCAAAGGGTAGTTTGAGGTTGCTACCTGTAAGGTAACAGCCGCTTGTCCCGCCGTAGCTTTATGCGAAGGCGGAAAAACGCTCCCTTTGTCAGATCGAAGCGAGGGCGCTTTGACTAATTAGAGGAGTTTTGAAATTGCCTCAGGATAAAAAAACTCCTCTGCATCGTCAGATACAGTGGAGCCGGGGAAGAGTCCGTTTATTGTCCCTGCTTCAAATACACCCCCTCGCTGCATATTTGAAACACCTCATCAGGACAATACAGCGGCAGCACCACCCCGTACGGCATGACCGCCGCGGGTCTTCCGGATGTTGCGGCAGCAGACTCCTCTCCATTTCTGCGACCTGTCTGGATAAGGGAACTCCAAACAGACAACCGGCTGGATCTCCTCTTGAGTTTCTGTTTTACTATACAACCGCAAACGCAGGCTGCCAAAAATAAAAAAGGCGGAAAACGTAAAAATAAAATTTTCCCAGTTTCCCCTTCTTTTTTGTCAACCGGCAACTTGCCATAATAGTGTATTTATACCGGAAGCAGCTCTTTATGGGAAATATTTCAGTTTTTTTGTCCTCGTAACCCTGTAAAAATTTGCAAATATCCTTACAATGCGCTATCTTATCATACAAGTAAATACAGCCCGGGACTTTGTATGTCCCTTTCTTTATCCGGAGAACAATTATGGAAGGTGAATTTTTGATCGGGGGGCTTGATGCCGATACCCGTACCATGCTCCTTGCAGGAATATGTATCTATACCTGTCTGATACTCGGTATAGGCTGGTTTTCTTCCCGCCGTATACACAATGTGGAAGATTATCTTGTAGCCGGGCGCCGTCTGCCTTTGTGGATGGCAACCGGTACGCTTCTGGCAACATGGTTCGGAGCAGGTTCCAGCATGGGAGTTGCCGCCCAGGTATATGATAAAAACGGCGGCGGACTTTTCGGAGTCGTGGCAGATCCCTTCGGCGCAAGCCTGAGCCTGATACTGGCCGGTATTTTTATTGTAGGTCTGCTGCGCAGGAATATGTGCTATACCGTGACCGATATCATTGAAAAACGCTTCGGCAAAAGCGCAGGCATCTATGCCTCTTTCTGGATGCTTCCGGTATATATAGGCTGGCTCGGCGCGCAGATAATAGGTCTTGGTACGATCCTTTTTGTCGTGACCGGTATAGATGTGTGGTACGGCATGATAATAGGCACCGCAGTTGTACTCATATATACTTACGCCGGTGGTATGTGGGCAGTGACACTTACCGACATTGTGCAGGTAACTGTCATAATCATCGGGCTTTGCCTGCTGTTGCCTGAAGTGATGGATATGGCAGGGGGCTGGAACGGGATTTTTGCAGAAGTTCCGGAGTCGGATCTCACACTGTTTCCTCCTGCAGATAATATTGAAACATTCACTTACAATCTCGGTCAATGGATAATCATGGGGCTGGGCTGCATGGTTGGGCAGGATCTTGTACAAAGATCATTGGCCAGTAAAAATGAAAAGGTTGCTGTAACCAGCAGTATACTTTCCGGATTCATCTATCTTGCACTTGCTCTTGTCCCCATCACCATAGGTTTTGCGGCACGTGTGATTCTCAAAGATATCCCCCCCGAAGCTATGGGCAGCAATCTTGAAAATCAAATACTTCCCCGTATGGCCATTCTTGGTCTGGGCAATATCCACCCGGTTCTTCTGACCATCTTTCTGGCGGCTCTTGTTTCTGCGATCATGAGTTCTGCTGACAGTTCCCTGCTTGCGGCAAGTTCGCTTTTCAGCAACAATATAATCAAACCACTCTGTAAAAATATTTCCGAAAAGTGTCTTCTGGTTATTGCAAGGGTATCATCTGTAGTAATAATTCTTGCGGCCGCCTGGCTTGCGCTTTCTGTGGAAAGTATTTATTCACTGATGACCCACAGCTGGGCCTCCCAGCTTGTGATAGTATTTACTCCGGTGATCGGAGCATTGTATTTCAAAAAAGCTGACTCCATGTGCTGCTGGGGCGGCATGATCACTGCAACGGCAGTATGGATAGGTTATACAGCAATAACAACAGCGCAGGAAAAACTCGGATTTTTACGTTCCCTGACCGAAAGTGTTTCTCTGGAGCGCAATATCACAGTCGGTGCAGTCTACGGCTTTGCCGCCGGAACAGCTGTTTTCCTTATTCTCTGGTTTTATTCAGCTTTTCTGCGTAAATCTTCAGCAACAACACAAGTAAAAGAAAATGTATAAAACATCAGCCTTTGATCCTGCTGCCGCCGCAAACTGTGCAGCGATTCTTAAAACCCCCGGCAGTGTCGCTCTGGTTCCTACAGAAACCGTCTATGGTCTTGTTTCCCGATTTGATGATTCTGCGGCAGTGGCGGAAATATATAAGCTGAAGGAGCGTGATCAGGGCAAACCCCTGGCGCTTTTTGTCCGTAATACAGATGATATAATCATGGCTGGCGGCATAGTTGATGAACGCAGCCGTAAATTGATAACCGCTTTCATGCCCGGCCCGCTCACCCTGATATTGCCGGGCCGCAGCGGAGTTTCGATCGGCGTGCGTATGCCGGCCCATCCCTTTATAGAAGAACTTTTGAAGCTGCTTCCCTTTCCACTGGCCAGCACCAGTGCCAATGCCTCCGGACAACCCAATGCGCTTTCGTGCAGCGAAGCCCTGGCAATGCTTAATGGTTCGCCGGCAGCAGTAATTGATGCCGGCCCTCTCCCCCCGGATGCCCTTGCAAGTACGATAGTTGATCTGCGCTCTCCGGAAACCTTTACGATCCTGCGCCCCGGTCCGGTCAGTACAGAAGCAGTTTCAGCAGTGTTGGAGATGGAATAAAAAAAAAAGGAAGAGGAGCAATGAAACTTTATCAAACATTCAAGTCATCAGGTTCATCATCAGGAAATATTTTTTTCTGCGGCGATCAGTTGACCATTTCTCTGACACTCCCCGCCGGACAGACCTCAGGAAGTGCCTTTGTCCGTACCAATATCGGGTTTTGCGAAATTCACCGGGCAGAAATAATCGCTGAAACCGAAAACGGTACGCCCCGCAGCAACAGAGATTGGCACGATCTTGCCATGCAAAAGAAAGATGTCTGCACATGGGAACTCACTCTGCCGCTTGTGGAAACTGGTTTTTTTGAGGCAAAAGCCGGCTGGCGCAGTAATGACGGTCATCAATTCTGGCCGGAAAGCGGCAATATGTTCTTCAAAGTGGAACCTTCCGCCACAGTTGGCGCCAATCAGATCTATACGGCATTTGTCCGCCAGTTCCGGCCGCTGCCCGGTGCTCCCGGGAAAGCTGAAGCTGAAAAATTACTTGACAGCATGGGCTATACTGTCATCCCCCCTTCCGGTACCTTCCGGGATCTGATAAAAAAACTCGACCATATTTTCGGAACTCTCGGCATGAGGATACTGCAGCTGTTGCCGATACACCCTGTTCCTGAATCTTATGCCCGCATGGGACGTTACGGCAGTCCCTTTGCCGCATTGGATTACTTTGCAGTTGACCCTGCACTTGCTGAATTCGATAAACGAACGACAGCCATGGAGCAATTTTGCGAACTGATAGATCAGGTACACGCCCGCCGGGGACATATTTTCATGGATATCCCTGTGAACCATACCGGCTGGGGTTCACGGACGCAGGAAGAACATCCGGAATTTTTCAAACGGGAAAATAATGGTGACTTTGCCAGTCCCGGCGCCTGGGGCATTGTCTGGGAAGATCTGTGCAGTCTCGATTACAATCTTCCGGAAGTGCATAAACTAATGGCGGAAGTCTTTCTTTTCTGGTGCCGTAAAGGTGTTGACGGATTCCGTTGCGATGCCGGTTATATGCTGCCGTCTGCAGCATGGGATTACATAACATCACGGGTGCGGCAGGAATACCCGAATACAATATTTTTACTGGAAGGTCTGGGCGGACCTCTGGATAAACAGAAAGAACTCCTGTTCCGTAACGGATTGAACTGGGGTTATTCGGAACTTTTCCAGAATTATTCTCTTGACCAGATAGGTTGGCAATACGGAATAATAAAAAGTGCATGCCGGGAATACGGCAATCTTGTTAATTTTTCAGAAACTCACGACAACAGCCGTCTGGCAGCAAAGTCCACTGTCTGGAGCAGGATGCGCATGGGGCTGTGCGCTCTGCTCAGCGAAAACGGTGCATTCGGTTTTGCCAACGGTGCGGAATTTTTTGCTGTGGAACAGATAGATGTACACGGCAACAAAGACCTCAACTGGGGTGCAGCCGATAATCAGGTGGAACTCATTGAACGCTTGAACAGTGTACTTGCCAGACATCCTGCTTTTTATGCCGGAAGTACCTCCGTATGGATCGGCAGATCAGCCTCCCCCGTAATAATGATACGCCGTACAAGCAGCAGCGGCAATGCTTTGCTTATTCTGGTCAATACAGATATCAATAATCCGGTACAGGCAGAATGGCAGGAAAAGGATTTTCATGTACAGTTGAATCTCTGCGATCTGCTGCAGGGAGCCGGCGGAGCTGTATTTGCCGGCGGGTACACCTGCCGGCTTGCCCCCGGAGGTTGTACTGTTATCGGCGATCCCGGCTGCATGACAGATATTCACGGCGGCGAACCCGTGTTGATCACAAAGCAGAAAGCCGCAGAGCTGGCACAGAAAATATGGCTCCACTGGAACGATCCCACAGAAACCCCGGTCCCATCAACTGCAAATCTGCTTGACGATCTGGCGCAAGGATTCGATTTTTTTGCCGGAAAATATTCCGGCTGCCGCCCTGCCCCGGTAACCCGCTGGAACGTACCGGAAGACAGCCGCAGAACAGTAATTGTCCCATCCGGGGATCTTTTGTGCATAGAATCAGAGTATCCCTTTGTCTTTTCCATTGCAGACGATTCAGGCAAAACCGCCGCCTCCGGCAAAAGTGCCATGACTGCAGCTGCAGCCAATAATATCTGGGCATGTCTGCTGCCGAAAAACAAATCCGGCAGGGAGAAATATTTTACGGTCACCGGAACTGTTTTCCTGCCTGACAGTATAAAAAAATTCAGCGGCAAACTTCTGCAAACTCCTCCCGGCGGTGATGCAGATATCGACTTTACGGTTCCCGGCGGCGGCAGTCTCTCTGACCGGATAGCCTTTCTTGCCTCCAACAACCTTGGCGGGATGGCACAGATCCGGGCACGCTGGGGCGAAATATTTTCAAAATATGATTGCTGGCTGGGGGCAAACTGTTCGCACGAAATGCCCCGGGACAGGCGTATAATGCTTTCAAGGATCAGAGGCTGGATCGTTTGCGGCGGTTATTCAACAGAACTTTCTGCAAATGTTATCAAATCATTCACAGCAGCAGGCGGCAATATCGCTGTCTGGGATTTTGATGTTCCTGCCGGTTCCGGCAGAAAAGCAGGAATAACTGTTACTGTTCGTTTCTCCACCGGCAGCGATGCTGTAAAAGCAGAATTCAAACGCTCTGCCAACGACACTATGGACGGGGATACTCCCCTTAAAATCATTCTGCGCCCTGATGTTGATGACCGTATAAATCATCAGGTCACCAAAGCCTTTACCGGACCGGAAACTACCTGGCCGTCCCGTATCAGCTGCCAGCAGAACGGGTTCATATTCGCCCCCGGCAGTGCATCTCTCCACATGACAATAAACAAGGGTAGCTACATTCATCAGCCGGAATGGAAATATATGGTCTCCCTCGCCGACGAAGCCCTGTACGGTCTGGATTCATCTACAGATATTTTCAGTCCCGGTTATTTTGAATTTGTTCTCTCCGGGCAGGACACCGTCGAACTTTGCGCCCGTGTTCTCTGCGGCAATGAAGTTTCTCAAGATATCTCTTTTCCCGATGGATTACCGCAGCAGCACTCATCTCAACTGCAGGCGGCATACAATGCCATGACGCGTTATATGGTAAAAAGAAACGGCAGAACGACCGTGATCGCCGGATATCCGTGGTTTCTGGACTGGGGACGTGACACATTTATCGCCCTGCGCGGTCTGATCGCCGCAGGTTATACTGCCGAAGCACGGGCAATAATACTTGAATTTGCCTCGTTTGAAGACAGAGGAACCATCCCCAATATGATACACGGCAGCGATGTTTCCAACCGTGATACCAGTGATGCTCCCCTCTGGCTGATTACTGCAGTCCGGGAATTGACCGAGGCTGCCGGTAACGATAATATCCTTTCAGAAGTAACCGCATCCGGCAGAAGTGTGGCAGAAGTCCTGAACTCTATAGTGTATCACTATCTGCATGGAACACCAAACGGTATCTATACTGATCTCAACTCCATGCTTGTTTTCAGCCCGCCGCACTTCACCTGGATGGATACGGCCCACCCGGCGGCAACTCCCCGTTGCGGATATCCGGTAGAAATACAGGCATTGTGGTTTGCCGCCAACAGATTCCTCGGCAGCAAGGGCAATAAAGAATGTGCCGGAAGAGCGGAACAAATTGCTCTTTCCATCAAAAAATACTACTATTTGAAAAATAAAAAACAATTTTCCGATTGTCTTCATGCTCCATCCGGCACCCCGGCGGCACAGGCAGAGGCAGATGACGCTCTCCGCCCCAATGCTCTTTTTGCAGTCACTCTGGGCGCTGTCACTGACCCGGAACTTGTACAATGTATAATTTCCAGTACCTCATCCCTGCTCATTCCCGGAGCGATACGTTCGCTGGCAGATCGCCAGACAACACCGCCGCTGGCAATATACCGTAACGGCAAACTTCTGAATAACCCCTCCTTCCCATACTGCGGGACTTATGCCGGTAATGAAGATGAATACCGTAAACCGGCATATCATAATGGCACAGCCTGGTATTGGCCATACCCCAGCTGGATAGAAGCGGCATGGCTTTTTTCCGACCGTTCCGTAAGTACGGCAGAAAGACTCATGGGCATACTCTATTCCAGCCGGAGTTCATGGACCGCCGGCTGCCCCGGAGAACTTCCGGAAGTAGCCGACGGGGATCATCCCCACCGCTGGGGAGGCTGCGGAGCCCAGGCATGGAGTGTCACAGAATTTTACCGTGCAGCCAAAATGCTTCAGGAAAATCTGCTCAAATAATCAGCTATGCCCTCAGGAGTCGGCACTATGCCTCTGTCCCCTTTTTTCCAGTTTGCCGGACAGACTTCTCCATGTTTTTCATAAAAGATCAGGCTGTCAAGAGAGCGGAGAACCTCATGCATATTTCTGCCGAGGGTCAGATCATTTACCGAAACATGCCGGATGATTCCTTCACGGTCGATGATGAACAATCCGCGCAAAGCCACGGCTTCATCAACCAGCACACCATAAGAGCGTGAAATTTCTCTGGTGGGATCGGAAAGCAGCGGGAAACCGACTCTGCCGATTCCCCCGGAACGTATTTCCTGCTGCTTCCACGCCAGATGTGAATTTACAGAATCAGTTGAAATTGCCCAGAGGACAGCATTGCGTTCTTCAAACTCCTCCCGCTTTTTTTCCATTGCAATTATTTCCGAAGGACATACTGCAGAAAAATCCATCGGGTAAAACAAAAGCACTACGTACTTCCCGCGCATTTTAACAAGTTCAACAGTACTGATCGAATTATCAGGCAAAACAGCCTGAGCCACAAATTCCGGAGCCTGACGCCGGACGGGAATGAGAAAATGAGTACCCATAAAACTCCTCCTTATATTTTTCTGCCGCTCCACCGCAGAGCAGCAATTTTTCTCCTCTGCAGCAATATATACCGATTCTGCCGGGAATGCAAACTTTAAGTGTACAAGTTGCACAAAAATTGTATTTGCTGCAGAAACAGTTATATCCGGGAAAGAGTGTACCGCTTGACAAATGACTTTTAAAGGCTATATTATAGAAAAGTTTTTCTATGGAGGTAAAAATGCCGCAATATATGACAAAATTATTTTTAACTGCCATCCTGCTGGTTTCTGCAACGGTGGAAGCACTTGCCCAGCTTGCACTTGATATAGATTTCAGCCGTAATGTTTATCTGGTAAATGAACCGGTATACGCCAGATTGCGTCTGCGTAATGACAGTGGTACGCCGCTTGTATTCGGAGAATCAGAAAATTTGCAAGGCAGACTGTATCTCGAAGTCATTGCTCCGAACGGCAACAGATATTCCATGCCGGAAACTGCGGCAAATCCACTCCAGGGGCTTGTGCTGAGGGAAGGACAGGAGCGGGAAGTTCTCTTTGAACTCACGGAGTTTATGAAATTTCATGTCGCCGGATCATACAAAATTTATGCCTATGTCGGACATGATATGCTGCCCGTGAAATACAGAACTCCAGACCGGCGCTTTGAAATCAATACAGGGGTTTCATTATGGAAACGTACCGTTGGTCTTCCGGAAATTTTGAGCGGTGCATCCGCACAGCAGTCAAGGCAGCGCACCTATGAACTGCTTGCACTCCGTGACGGTCGCAAAAAGAATATATATCTGACAATTTATGATGCCAGAAAACTTCACGCCATGATTCCGCTCGGCGAAATACAGGGAGCTGCATCTATCCGTTGCGAAGTGGATGCATTCAGTTCACTGCATCTTCTGCTTCCTATGTCCAGTCGTGTTTATGAATATCTGAAATACACCCCGGAAGGCGAACTGGAAACACGGAAACTTTACCGCAAAGATAAAGTTGCCCCTGTTCTTGTCCGTGATCCTGATATTGGTTCAATAACAGTAGCAGGCGGCGAAACCGCTATACCAGGTGTTGACTATATAGAAGAAAACCGGCCGCAAAACCCGGTCAAACCAGAACTGTAAAGTACGGAGCCATCCAAATGCTTGAACGCAAAATAACAGTAAACAATACAGCCGGCATCCATTGCCGTCCGTCCGGCGTTATTCTCAATACGATCTCAAGCGAATTTTCTGATACAAAAGTCACGATCACCAACAGCGAAGGAACCACTGTTGAAGTAAACAGCATACTTTCGTTGATCTCACTCGGTCTGCACAAAGATTCAACAGCCATTGTGCGGGTGGAAGGCGGCAAAGAAGAAGAAGCCCTTGCCCGTATCGGGGATCTGCTGGAGTTTGAATTTGATTATCCGATGGCGTAAATGAATTTCTTTTTCTCCCAAAAATTTATCACCGTCAGCCGCAATAAGATATTGATCTTTTTGACCGGAGCAGTTATTTTCTGCACTCTGTTTACAGGTTGTACGGCAAATCTCTGGTACATTCCCGGCGAAACCGGGGACGGCCCGGTGGTAAATAACAATATTCCAGAAACCAAACCAGTTGAATTGGCAGTACAGGAAATGATCAATTTTCTTTCTGTTTCAGCGATGATAAACAACTGGCAGAATATTCCCATTGAGTATCCGGCAGACATGCTGTCACTGCATGTCTTCAATGGAGTGGCACATCTTTTGCAATGGCATCCGACCCATGAGCAGTCAGCTGCAAGATTGGAAAGCACTCTCGACGGCAACATATGGCAGCTTAAATTGATACAGGACAATACGCCGCTGTGGGAACACAGCGTAATCCTGCAGCCGCATGATCACAACAGGGGGTAGATCCTCAAAGATCATCTTCCTTTTGCGTTTCTTTGCGGAGCTACGTATAATCCGTTTATTTATTTCCGTTTTTAGCAGCAAGATAATTTTCTGCATCAAGGGCTGCACGGCAGCCGCTGGCTGCTGCTGTTACTGCCTGTCTGTAATGGGCATCACTGCAATCACCGGCTGCAAAAACCCCGGCAAAATTTGTTGCTGTTGATGGCGTATCCACTGCAATAAAACCATCCGTATCTGCAAGAGGCGGCACAAACAGTCCTGTAGCAGGAATATGCCCCAAAGCCACAAAAAGAGCATCAACAGGTAATTCATAGGTACGGTCGGCAGCAAGATCATGCAGAAGCAGTCCGGAAACCTTTTCTTCCCCAAGGATATCTTTGATTTCTGTGTTCCACAAAATATCAATAAGCGGATTCTGCTTTACTCTCTCCACCATTATCTTTGATGCCCTGAATGTATCCCGCCGGTGTATCAAAGTTACACGGGATGCACTTTTGGAAAGACTGTCCGCCTCTTCCAATGCAGTATCCCCTCCCCCGGCTACAGCTACTGCGCGACCCTTGAAAAATGCCCCGTCACAGGTGGCACATGCGGAAACACCCCGGCCTTTCAACCTTTCTTCGGAGGCGATCCCCAGCCACCTTGGGGTTGCTCCAGTGGCAATAATAAGTGACAGGCTTTCAAAAACATTGCCGGAAGATGTAAATATTTTCTGTATACCGCCATCAGAAAGTTCAGCTCTGGCGATTTCATCATATTCTATACGGACTCCGGCATTAACAGCCTGTTCCAACATCTGGCTCATAAGCATTACGCCATCGACTCCGTCAGGAAAACCGGGATAGTTTTCCACCTTCCCCGTTTGAGTCAGCAGTCCCCCAGGCAGCAGACCGCTTATAAGCAATGGTTCAAGTCCTGCCCGCGCCGCATAGATCCCTGCCGTCAAACCTGCAGGGCCGCTGCCAATGATCACTACTTTATTCATCTCCAGCCTCCAAATCCTCTTCTTTTACGTTTTCCGGCACGAAAATGCCGCTTTCCACATAATAAGATGCCTCAAAAGGAGCAGAAGTCAAGTTTTGCCGGAAAATTTCTGCAATATTCAACCATTCCTGCCGTTCTTCTTTCAGAAAATACAATCTGTATTCACCAGCTAACGGATAGTTTTCATCTCCCGGCAAAGCTCCATTAACAGGCACGGGTTCAACAGATTCCCCCGCAGGCTCTCCACGGAATATTCCCAACCCCAGAGCTTCAGGATTGCCGGCAACCATTAATTCGAGCCTGTGTCCGTTTGTAAACTCCATACGGTCAGCACAAAGAGGAACCCCCCCCATGAGCCATAATGAAGGTTTTATCCCGTCAGGATCATCATTTTTAAGAGTACACAGCAGAAAGTCACCTGCATCACCGGCAAAAATCATTCTTGCCTCCTCTGCAGTCACCGCAGTCAGAGGCGAAGAACTGTCCCGCCATATAACAGCATCACGCCGGGCGAGAGTAACTCTTTCCACCCTCTCCTGCCACTCCGCAGGCATTACGGCGACAGCAGCTTCATAAAACAGAACAGCTTTTCCGGCTTCCGGCACAGGGTCCGCCTCCCTGCTCCGGAAGAAACGCCTTGGAGCAGATATCCCGTCAGACATAATAAAAAGTCTGCCGAGGACAAAAAAGTCACTTCTTGAAGTAAATTGTATTTTTAAATCCTCAACCTGAGTACTGCTGCCGTACACAACCAAGGCAAAAGCAGATACAACACATAAAAATATTTTGCGGAACACGTTCTTTCTCCCCAGTACCGCACGGCGGTATATTATTTTTTCAATTGCCGTTCAATGATTTCCACAGAGCGGCGCATTGCATCATTTGTCCGGCAGAGATCAGGAACCTTTTTCATGGCATTCATAATCGTTGCATGGTTCTTACCGAAGGCTGCACCTATTTCCGGAAATGAGTGATTTGTGAGTTTCCGGGCAAGATACATTGCAACCATTCTCGGTTCAGCAATATTTTTTGGTCGCCGGTCACCGAGTATCTCGGAAACATGCAATTCAAAATGATTGGCAACTTCATTGATAATATCCTCTATGGAAACAACTTTTGCCACACGCTCTTCTTCTATCAATCTGTGAAGCACTTCTTCTGCATAAGGCAGATCAATAGTGCAATGCCCGGCAGAGGCACATGCCACAAGCCGGTAAAGTGCCCCTTTCAAGCGTCTGACATTTGCAGTGATATTCGTTGCAATAAACGTAAGTACTTCCGGCGGCACACTCATTGCCTGTTCAGCCTGCACCACCTCAAGAATAGCCATACGGGTTTCCACGCCCGGAGCAAATATCTCCATAGTGACCCCGGACTCAAAACGGGAAACCAGACGCGGTTCCAAACCTTTCACCTCTGACGGCTGCCGGTCACAGGTAAGAATGATCTGCTTATTTTGTGAATAAAGCGCATTAAAGGTGTTGAAAAACTGTTCCTGCAGCTGGGTTTTCCCTGCAAGCTGATGGACATCGTCGATTATAAGAACATCAACATCCCGCATATAAGAACGGAACTCATATCCATTCTGATTACGGAGACTGTCCACATAATGGTTAAGCACTTCTTCGCATGAAGCATAACGCACTCTGAATGACGGGTATCCAGCCTTCAAAGCATGAGCGGCAGCCACAACAAGATGGGTTTTGCCTGTACCGGAAGCCCCGTATATAAAAAGCGGATTATGAATACCGGGCTTTTCCGCCACTGCACGTACAGCGGAATAAGCATAACGGTTTTCATCCCCGACCACAAAATTATCAAAGCTGTATGATGCCAGCAGCCATGGCAGCTGCAGATCTGAAGCAGTATTGTTTTCCTGCAGCGGCTGAACAGTTTTACCGGCAGTCTGAAGCTCGATATGCACAGGCTCTTCCGGCAGACTGAATCCACCGGTGATCTTGAAACCGGTTACTCCTTCTTCCCCCTCCAGTTCATCACCAATGAGTCCGCCCATTGGGCTGTCAGAAATATATTCGGCAAAAAAATCATCGGCAACACCGAGATGCAATTCTCCATTCTCCAAGCCCACCGCCACAATACCGGCGAAAAAGGATGTAAAGACATCCGGTTTGACTTTTTGCCGTAAACGCTCCGCTACCTTTTTCCATATTCCGGCAGCAACAGCAGCTCCGGATACGTCATCACTGTATCCGGTAAAAGCTGTCATATCATCAAAAGATGATTTCGTATGGGCTCCGCTCACTGCTGCTCCTTCTGACTTTCCGGAATCACATCCGGAACATTCTTATATTCCAAAAAACTGAAAACGAAAAAAAACAAGTTTTCCTCCCTGCTTATTATACACAGAGAAAAACTCGCTTTCACCTGAAAAAGTTATTAACAGGCAACATTCTCAAGGGAATACACCTGACTATTCCCCGCTGACGATTCCTTATCAGGCAGCAGGAAGAGGGATTTCAACCTGAAAAATTCTTCAGGGTGCAGTAAAATAATTTTGGTGTTTTTTGAGCTTATTTAACCTCAAAAAACATGGCAAATAATCAAGAAAACCTTATTATTTTACAATCAAAATCCGTAACCTTGTCATTTCATGCAGAAAAGGTGCAATTTATGACTTGAAGGAAACTTGTTTTCTGCCCACAGCTGAACTTGCCAACAACTTATTAACAACTTATTAACAACCCTGCCGTACCTGACGGGCACGACAACTTAATAAATTTACCACCAAAAGTCCATTCTGTCAATCGAAAACATGAAAATATTCCGTTTTTTTTTCTGTTAACCGGCGGATTATCATGTTCTGTTCGCCTGCTCCTTTCTCTTGTGTCAGTAAAAACCGGTACTAAACAGTGGTGCTGCTCCATAACCAATAAAAACAGGGGCAGGCAAATACCATTGACTGACAGTGAAAAGTAAATTCAGTACTGTCGGCACAGAACTGGTTTATCCAACGCTTCATTGGTCAATTATCACGGAGATTTTCAAGTTTTTTTAAGAACTTGAGAAGTTGTATCGTGAATAAAAAAATTTTTTACTTAAGTTTTCTCTTGACTTTTTTATAATATAATATATATTACAGGGAAATATGGATCGTTACTGCAAAAAAGCTTTACATCTTTAAATGGAGGGTGATATGCTTCCTAAAAATGAATTGACGCAAAGATTCTCAGAGATATTCCGTCAACAGCAGAAATACTGTGGTATACCGCAATGTGTCATAGCAAGCAAGATAGGGATATCGCCGTCTGCCGTAAGTCAGATTTTCAACGGTGTCTCCATGCCGAAACCGGAACATCTGGAAGCTCTTTTTGAACTTATGAAAATTCCGGCCAGTGTCGCACAGGAACTCCGCAGTATCCGCAACCAGATACGTGCCGGTTATACAGATCTGCAGTCGGTACTCAACCGAATGATCATTTCCCACCGTGAAGCAAAAGGCATCAGTCTGGAAAAACTCGCTCTTCTTGCCGACCTGCCTGTGGAAGAGGTGCAGTCTCTGGAAACATGTCCTACAGCCTTCCCCACTGCAGAGCAGTGCTTCAAGCTGGCAAAGGTTCTGGAGTGCAAACCTGAAGATTTCATGCTGGCATCCGGTTCGCCTGAACTTATAACAGAAAGCGGACGCCGCTACGGCAGGGAAAATCCAGGATTTTCAGACATGATCTCCATGCCCGACCCTGTTTATCAGGCAGAGGCTCCCAACGACGATACGAGCCGTATTCTGCCGCTTCCGGAACTGCACATAAGGATGCTGCCCCCTGTTTACGACATTGAATGCCGTGATCTTATCCGCAGGAATGCAATCAACTTTGTTAAAGATGATTCAGTTCCTGATGATTGTGTCGTTGTTACCGGCGCCACCCGTGACTTCGGTGTTGTCGGCAAAGGTACAGTTTCTCTTATAATACGCCGTGGTTTGCCGCTAACTCACCAGTTCGCCCTTGCTTATAACAAGGAAAAATCCTACTGGCGTCTCGGCATAATGAAACCTTACCGTACCCTTGCGGCATTTTCCGGTGAAGAATGGCGTATTACCAATTCTGCCTCTGTCTGGGCGATCATCAAAATGTCGATCCTTATGGAAGACAAATAATGTCAACTGACGGCAGGCGAAGATTGAGCGTATTTTCCGGGTGCGGAATTATTGTGCTCATCCTTTTGGGGATCCTTGTGCTGTTTGTGCATTGGTTTATCCTTCCTCCACTGCGTTGGTTTGCAGGAGAGGAAAGCCGCAATGCTGAACAGAAAAAGTTTGAAGAAAGCCGGATACTGCAGCAGGAAGCCGCAGGCGGGTTTGTAGAAAATACCCAGTCTGCGGAATATATACCTCTTTCTCTGCCTCTGCCCCCTCCTCCGCCTCCACCTCCGCAACTGCCCCCGGCAAAGGAAACAGGATCATGAAACTTGTAGTAGAAGGGAAAGCCCCAATCAGCGGCACAATAACTGTCAGTGGCAATAAGAATGCCGCTCTTCCAGCCATTGCCTGCGCACTGTTAAGCGATAAGGCAGTGACTTTGCACAATATTCCCATGATAAATGATGTTATTGCAATGCTTGAAATAGCAGAAGATCTGGGAAGTCGGAGGCCAAGCG
>JAZSGI010000086.1:0-3226 GCA_045532655.1 Victivallaceae bacterium | reverse complement strand
GTTGACACGCAGGCGTTCCCCGTTGCGTTTGATGGCAACGACGTTGATTTCGTAACGTTTCGGCAGAGCAAGCTGCGCAAGACTTTTCCCGATCATTGATTCCGGCAACCGTATTTCAGTCAATTCAAGATCGTACTCCGGCACAGAATCAACAACCAGACCGCGGTAAATAAGATGGGTCGCAAAACGTTTGCCGAAATCAAGTTCAGGGTTTATTACCTCATGCGCCCCAACAAGCTGCAATATCCGGTGATAGGTCTTGGAAGTGGCACGGGCCACTATATGTTGACACCCCATTTGCCGCAGCAGTGCGGTACAAATAACAGCAGCCTCCTTTGAAGAGTGCCCCATAGCACAAATCACTGAATTACGGGAAGCCGGGCGCAGTTGTGCCAGAGACATTTCATCTGTGGCATCTATGGCTACAGCATCTGCCACAAATGGCGCAATGGCATCAACTTTCTCCTGATCCATATCTACAGCCAGAACTTCAACTCCTCGCTCGGAAAGATTTTTGGCAAGGGATGACCCGAATTGCCCCAAACCTATTATTATTATTTGTTGCTGCATATTTTCAATCCTTTACTTTTTCAGCCGAGAGGCAAATCTATTTCCGGCAAGCCGGGTTCTTTCTTTTTGCGGTTTTCGCTTAAAAGCAGGAAAAACGTCAATGGTCCTATCCTGCCGATGAACATTGCCAGCATCAGAATTATCCTGCCGACTTCATCCAGTTCAGTCGTTGCCCCGATACTCATTCCTACAGTACCAAGAGCAGAAACACCTTCAAATACCGCTTTGCGGAAAGATATATCCTGCGTTGCCGCCAACAGTATCACTGTTGATACACACAGCACCGCCCACGCAAATATTATTGCCACCGCCTGCATGATATTGTTATATGAAATTCTGTGCAGTCCGCAGGTAACATACTTTTTGCCGGAAACCGCAGAACGGAAGGTGAGAAACAACACGGCGATGGAGGTTGTTTTGACCCCACCGGCAGTACCTCCCGGTGATCCACCTATAAACATAAGCACCAGCATGACCACATACAACGAATTCATAACTCCTCCCACGGCAACAGTATTGAATCCGCCAGACCGCAAAGAAGCAGAAATAAACCAGGCATTCGACAATTTATCCACAATACCCAAGCCGCCAAGGATCCCGTTCCACTCCATTATCAGAATAAGCACCATCCCGCCTGCAAGCAGAATACCCGTAGTTGCAAGAATTATACGGCAGGCGGCAGTAAGAGGTTTACCGGTTCTGACCCGTATAAGAATATCACTCAATACAGGAGCCGTCCCTCCGGCGATCATCAGCGAAGTCACCAGTAAGAGCAGTATCGGTGCAGTATTGTATGGCTGCAGAGATTCCGGTCCCGGAAAAAATCCGGAGTTGCAGAAAGCTGATATACCGGTAAACACCCCCAGCCACAAAGCTCGTGCTGCCGATTCTCCAGCATGCAGAAAAGCCCCACACAACAGCAGGCAGCCGAAGATTTCCACAGCAAGGGAAAACCCCAGTACCTGTTTCAATCTTTGCATCAATTCCTGCCCGTCCCGGGGCGAAAGATCGTTGGCAAGCCGTTCTTCGTTCAGCGAAAAACGCCCGACGGCATGCAATATAAGTGTGGCAATACTTACTATCCCCAAACCGCCAAGCTGTATCAGGATCAAAAGTATTATCTGTCCGGCAAAAGTAAGATCACTTGATATATCAATAACACTCAATCCGGTAACGCAAACCCCGCTGACTGCAGTAAAAGCAACATCCACCACACTTAATGGGTTTTTCATGGCGATCCCGGTACGCAGCAGCAGCATCCCGAGAAGCGGCAGTACAATAAAAGTCAAACCGAGAAAACGTGCCGGATGCATTGCTATACCGGCAAGCCAGTGAATATCAGGGGGTCTGCGGCTGAAGCGAACGGCAAAAATAACAAGAACTGCAAACACAAAAAGAAAAACCCGGGCCAGAGACAAATACCATGCCCCTGCCAATAATGCGACAAAAACCACCGCCGCCAACACCCCCCGCAGTAATTGTCTGGCAGCGATCTGCCAGCGCAGATACAGGAACATGACAACAGCAGAGGAAATACTCAATGCAGCATCGGTAAGGGCATTCCTGCTAAAAACTGGGGAAATGAAAACTGTTACCAGAAGCGCAAGCCCGGCACCGGAAAAGCAGCTGAATCTGTTGACAGGAGAATCAAAATTTTTGCGGGTTGCCAGATAAAGAATACCGGTCAAAAATATGACCCCATAGAGCAAAGCAAGAAAAGGATCACTTAAAATCCCCGGCAAAACTATAAGCGTATTACAGACAAGACCGGCAAAAAATAATGCTCTCCCGGATAATGGTTTGGCAAAAATCCGGGAATTTCCTGCAAGCATCAGCAGCACAGCAATACCCCCGAAAGCTAAAACAGTTTCACTACCATCCCAAACTTTCAATCCGATACCGCATGATATCACAAGAAAAGGTATAAGCCCGTAAACTATACCCTGGGTGAAGCATTGCTGGCGTACTTCTGAATATGTTTTTCTGTTATTCACTTTTGACCGAAATCAGTATTGCTTTTTCTTGTAATATACCATTGTTTGGCAATTTTTGCAAATACTGATTCTGTTACGCTCCGGCATATGGCGGTAAATCAATTGACCTTATCTTTTACCAGCACATCATGTGCGCCGCCTTCAATAAGGCTGACACTGCTTACAAGGGTGAGTTTTGCTTTTTTCTGGAGTTCCTCAATAGTCAAAGCTCCGCAGTTGCACATGGTGGAACGTACCTTGCTCAAGGTAATACCGAGATTATCATGAAGCGGTCCGGCATATGGCACATAACTGTCAACACCTTCAACAAAGGAAAGTTTCTGTTTGCCGCCGAGATCATAACGCTGCCAGTTACGGGCGCGGGCACTGCCTTCGCCCCAGTATTCTTTCATAACATTGCCGTTGATCATCACTTTCTGGGTCGGACTTTCGTCAAAACGGGAGAAATAGCGGCCAAGCATACAGAAGTCCGCCCCCATAGCCAGCGCAAGAGTAATATGGTAGTCATGAACGATACCGCCGTCGGAACAAATCGGTACATATACTCCTGTTTCGGCAAAATATTCATCACGGGCCTTTGCCACATCGATAACTGCAGTTGCCTGACCTCTGCCGATACCTTTTGTTTCACGGGTAATACAAATCGAACCGCCGCCGATACC
>JAZSGI010000078.1:0-9090 GCA_045532655.1 Victivallaceae bacterium | reverse complement strand
GTCAATTTTCCAGTTGTATTATGATATTGTGAAACTTTCCCGTAAATCGGCAGTGATATCCTCGACTTCCGGCGGCGTTCTGAAGATCGCACCGTCAGTTATTCTTGTTTCTATATTGGCTGCAGCCATGCTGCTTCCTTTCGGCGGGATCCCATCACCCCTTGCATTTTGCGGGGATGCGATATTGTTTTTTTACATAATGTCACAGGGGCGTTTCGCCGGAGTATTTGCGGCTCTTGATACCGGATCGAGTTTTGAAGGGATGGGGGCAAGCCGTGAAATGCAGTTTTCGGCAATAGTTGAACCTGCTGTTATGGCTGTTGTTGGCTTTCTGGCATTGTGGGTAGGTAATGAAAGTATATCATTAAGCGGCACTGCACAGGCATCCGGTACCGGACATTATGTCGCTGCGGGGCTTGTTATTGCTGCATTTTTTATTGTGATCCTCGCTGAAAATTGCCGTGTTCCTGTAGATGATCCCGACACACATCTGGAACTGACGATGATCCATGAAGCAATGATTCTGGATTATGCCGGACCGGATCTGGCTTTGATACTTTACGGAGCTTCGCTCAAACTTGCCGTTTTTGCTTCTTTTGTGGCTATGCTCGTGATGCCGTTTATCCCGGAATGCGGCTTTGGGGCCGGGTGGCTGGTATTTGCAGTTGTTTTTGTCCTGGTGCCGGTAATTATCGGAATAATAGAGTCATCAATGGCACGTTACCGGTTCCTGAAGGTTCCCCAGCTGCTTGCCGGAGCATTGGCACTGGCTTTGCTCGGAATCGGTTTTTATGTCTTTTTTGAAAGAGGTGTCTTATGATGAATGGATATATAGAAGCTGTTCTGGCGTGTTTTCTGATCACTTCTGTTATGTTGGCTGCGTCCAGCAGGATACTTCACTGCATCCGTATTATGGCTCTGCAGGGGGTGCTGCTGGGAATACTGCCGCTTTTGATGCATATTGACAACAGTATGCACTGTGAACAGGTATTTATCAGCATAACAAATATTGCTGTAAAAGGTGTCATTCTGCCGCTGTTGGTATGGGGAGCAGTCAAACATACAGGGGTAAAAAGAGAGTTGGAGCCGCTGGTGGGATATGCTGCAAGTCTGGGGATCGTGCTTGTGCTGATCGGCCTTTCTTTTCTTATCAGCAGCCGCCTGCCGCTTCCGGCAGATGGAGTCCGTCTGGTCATGCCGGTGGCATTCTCTTCCATACTGACAGGACTTTTTATTGTTATGGCAAGACGCAAAGCCATAACACAGGCGATCGGGTTCCTGACTTTTGAAAACGGGATTTCGCTTTTCGGGGCGGGAATGATGATCGAATGCGGCCTTGCGGTGGAACTGGGGATATTGCTTGACGTGCTGGTGCTGGTGATCGTGACTGGTATTGCAGTGGCAGGGATCAAAAGGGAGTTTTCCCATATTGATTCGGATCAGATGCATGAACTTGGCGATATTTCAGATAGTGATGAGTGTGCAAAGGAGATGTGGCAATGATAGAGTTGATTCTGATAGCGGTGCCGGTCGTGGCGGGAATCATATGTTTGTTCCTGCGGGGGAGAAGTATTGCCGTCCGCATGGTGCTGCTTGCTGCTGCGCTTTGTCATACTGCGGCTGCAGTATTGCTTGTGTCAGGAGTATGTGCGGACTGCAGTTGCGGTTTTTTAAGCGATTGGCTGGGTGCAGATAAGTTGTCAAAGATTTTTCTGGCAATCGTTTCCTTTCTCTTTCTCTGTGCCTGTTGTCACGGCATAAGCTGGCTGCCGTTTGCCATGAAATATGAAAATGATGAAGGGGAAGCTATGCCCGTTCATATTTTCGGAGCGGCACTTGCTGCTTTTGCTGCTACAATGTCACTGGCGGTGCTTGCCCGTAATTTCGGGTTGCTCTGGGTGGCTGTAGAGGCTACGACACTTGCCAGTGCGCCGTTGATAATGTTCCACCGTTCCAAAGGCGCTCTTGAAGCGATGTGGAAGTACCTGCTTACATGTTCTGTAGGTATCGGGCTTGCGCTGCTGGGTACATTTATGCTTGAAATTGCTGTGCGTACACAGGATGGCAGTGCCCCCGGGCTTGGTTTTGCTGCTTTGGGCCGGGAGGGGCTGGTGATACATGCAGAGTGGTTCAAAGCGGCTTTTGTTTTCTGTTTTGCCGGGTATGGATTGAAAATGGGTTTGGCACCCTTCCATTTCTGGTTGCCGGATGCTCACAGTGAGGCACCTTCAATGGTGTCGGTATTGCTTTCCGGGGCTCTGTTGAATTGTTCGTTTCTTGTTATAATCAGAGTGACAGAGATCGCACCTGTTGAACTTGAAAGTTTCTGCCGTGAAATATTTATCGGAGCAGGTGTTCTCTCGCTGGCTGTTGCTGCGATTTTCATGATCAGACAAAAAGATTTCAAACGTATGCTGGCTTATTCAAGCTGCGAACATATGGGACTGCTTGCCATATTTTGGGGACTGGGAATGTATGAAACCGGACTGCTGCACATGGGGGTACATTCATTGTTGAAAATGATGTTATTTCTTACTGCAGGCAACATCCTTATGGCGTACGGAACAAGGAGGATCGCCCGGAATTCAGGAATTCTTGCCGATATTCCGCTGAATGCAGTTATCTGGATCTGTGGGATTATACTTATTTGCGGAATGCCGCCATCCCCGCTTTTTATAACAGAATACAGATTGATAAGTGTTGCCGGGGGAGTTCTGGGAACAATAATACTTGTATTGCTTTTTATTGTTTTTGCTGCCATGTCGTCAGCTGCGCTGAGGATGATTACCGGATGCAACAGAGAAAATACTCTTAAAATTGATGCCGGAAAAGCGGCAGAAGAGTTGGCTGTACTGCCTGCTGCTCTGCTTTTGGCGGCTGTTGTGGCAGGAATATTATTGATTTGCCGTGAAGCAGGAGTAATGTGATGAATATGAATGACTGTAAAATCGTCCTTGCCAATGGTGCTGCTGTTGCATGGGATTTGATACCGCAACTTGATGGAGTTGAATTTGCTGCTTTTGTCAAGGATGCTGTAAACAACCGTTTTCTGCGCTGTATGGCATTTTTTGCTGTGCCGGAAGAAAAAGGACACAGGCTTACTGCTATATTCGGTAACGCTTCCAATGGTTCTTTTGAAGTTACCTCCATGCAGGTTACTGACGGAAAATATACTGCACTGACTCCGGATGTTCCAGCTCTGCATATGTTTGAACGGGAAATATGGGAACAGTCAGGTATAATTCCGGAGGGGCATCCACAGCTCAAACCTGTACGATTTGAAAATACCGGTATTGACGCATCCCGCCCGCAAGCGGCAGGTGTCGGCAGTTTTTTTGAAATGGACGGGCAGGCTGTGCATGAGGTCGCTGTCGGTCCCATTCATGCCGGAGTTATCGAACCCGGACATTTCAGGTTTCAATGCATGGGAGAAAAGGTTTATTCTCTGGAAATATCACTCGGTTATCAGCACAGAGGAATCGAAAAAATGCTGCGGGGAAAAATATCGCCCAAAACTGTACATCTTGCAGAAACTGCTTCCGGTGATACATCTGTTGCTGCAGCATCAGCTTATGCTCTCGCGGTTGAAGGTAATACCGGCAGGCATCCAGATAAAGCTGCGGCAGTGCTGCGTGCCGTTGCTATTGAGTTGGAACGTATTGCCAATCATGTCGGTGATCTTGGCGCACTTGCCGGTGATGTCGCTTTTTTGCCCACGGCATCCTTCTGCGGACGTATTCGCGGTGAATACCTGAATATGACTGCTGCTGTTTGCGGCAACCGTTTCGGCAGGGGTATTGTCCGTCCGGAAGGCAGCGGATGTTTGTTCGCTGCCGGATGTGCCGGACATATTTTGAAAGAATTAAACAGAGTTTATCCTGAATTACGTCATGCGCTGGATATGCTCTTTGCTTCTCCGACTGTACTTGACCGGTTTGAAAATACCGGAACTGTTTCCTGTGAAGATGCTGCCGCTCTCGGTGGAGTTGGTCCGGCTGCACGGGCATCAGGAATGAAGATCGATGCAAGAATCGATTTCCCGGCATCCGGCGTAGATTACGGTGATTCTATCCCGGGTGGAGCTTTCCCGGAAAAAGCAGCAGGAGATGTGATTTCCCGGGCAAGGGTGCGTTATCAGGAGATAATAAATTCCCATGAATGGCTTTTCAAAACTCTTGCCGGAATGGAAGAAATTCCTGTATGCAAGCGCAATCAACTCCCTGTTCTGTGCGGAAATATGTTGAGTATCGGTGTTACAGAAGCGTGGCGCGGTGAATATACTTGTGTGATCTTGAGCGGGGAAAACGGGGATATCAGACACGCAAAAATAACTGATCCGTCGTTCCATAACTGGAGCATGCTTGCTCATGCGTTGAGAAATGAGGAAATATCACACTTCCCCGTTTGTAATAAGAGCTTTAACCTGTCCTATTGCGGACATGACCTGTAAGGAGGATAAACAATGTTTAAAGCATTGAAAGCACGGTTCAGGCAGGGATATCGTACAGGTGCATTTCCCGGCAAAGCTCCTGCTCTGCCTCCTGATTTTGCCGGTCGTCCGGAATTGAACTGCGGAAGTGAGTGTCTGCAGTGCGGAAAATGTATCAGCAGCTGCCCCGTGCAGGCGCTGAAGGGCTGTGATAACACAGTCGGGGTGGAGATCGATCTTGGAAAATGTATTTTTTGCCGTGAATGTGAAGAAATATGTCCCGGGGGGAAGATAAAATTTTCCGGGGAATACCGCATGGCAGCCATGTCGAGGGAGTTTCTCCGGGTAAAGAGCGGCGAAATTTACGAGCCGCAGCGTCCGACAGACCGTGAATTCCTCAGCTTTTGTGGAAAATCATTGAAAATACGTCAGATTTCAGCCGGAGGGTGCGCTGCATGTGAACTTGATTTCAATGTTCTCGGCACACTGGCATGGGATATGGGACGTTTCGGGATTCAGGTTGTGGCATCGCCGCGTCATGCAGATTGTATTCTTATTACCGGTCCGGTAAGCAAAAATATGCTTTTGGCTTTGAAAAAAGGTATTGAAGCTGCGCCACGCCCATTGTGGATCATTGCTTCAGGAGCATGTGCTGCTTCCGGAGGAATATATGCTGATTCAGAAGATTGTTGCGGAGGGATTGAAGAGATAATAAAGCCTGATTTGTATATACCGGGATGTCCTCCGCATCCGGCTGTTGTGCTTGAAGGCATCCTGAGGCTTATGGATAGAAAATAATAAAGTTGCAATCTTAAAATATAGAGAGGTTAAGTATGAGTGTTGAATTGAAAAATATCAAGTACGGACCATTTGATGATTGTATTGAACTTACAAATGGGCTGGTCAAGCTGGTTATAACAGTCGGTTTCGGACCGCGGGTGATTTATTATGGATTCGTTGATGGCGAAAATGCATTTTGCAATTTCACTGATCAGATGAACAACTTTTCTACAGAGGAATGGCAGAGTTATGGCGGTCATCGCCTGTGGATAGCACCGGAAGTGCATCCCCGGACATATTATTGCGACTGTGATCCGGTTGAATATACTTTTGAAGATGGTATTCTTACTCTTAAATGTGTTGCAGAAAAGACAACCGGAATGCAGAAAACAATTGAAATCAGTCTTGATGAAGATTCATCACGTGTGGCTGTCGCCCATACTGTTGCCAATACAAATTGCTGGGAGGTTGAGTATTCCGCCTGGGCACTCTCGGTTATGGCTGCCGGTACACGGGCATTTATTCCCCAGGAAGAATTTATTCCCCATGGTACAGGGGAGGGGCAGACACTGCTGCCTGCCCGCAATCTGATTTTGTGGCCTTTCGCCAACATGAAAGATTCACGGCTGGTTTGGGAAGAGAAATATATCTCCATAAGCGAGGATTCTGCAATCAATAAGCCTGTAAAAATCGGTGTCGGCAATACTTACGGTGTCTGTGTCGCTGATGGTCCCGGAGGAATATTTATCAAATCGCATGATTATTACCCCGGGGCGGTCTATCCTGATATGGGCTGCAATGAAGAATTCTTTACCACTGCAGGATTTATCGAAATAGAGACCCTTTCGCCTCTTACCAGAGTTGCTCCGGGGGAATCTGTGGAACATGTTGAATTCTGGCGTCTGGAAAAAGGAAGTCTGCCTGAAACACCGGAAAAAATTGATGCTGAAATTCGAAAATACATCAAAGAAGAAATGGAATATAATGAAGAGCTGGAAAGAGCCGCTTTGCTTGAAGAATATCCGGAAATGAGTTCCATACTCGATGATCTTACTGATTAAGCTGCTGTAAAATCACTTGAAAATATATCAAAAAGGCGTTTTCTGAAATCGGGAAACGCCTTTTTGAGTATTTTGCCTTATTCTGTTGAAAGAACATTTATTATTCTTGCTGCCGCGCCGCGGTTGGCAGCCATGGCAGCTGATGCCCTTGCGCCGTATTCCGAGGCTTTCTGCGGATTTTGCAGCAGATCTGTAAGAATATGCGGCAGCTCTTCATCTCCGGCAGTTATAATTCCTTCAGCATCTTTAAGTACCTGCAATACAAAGCGGAAATTTTTCAGTACTTTGCCGGTAACTGTTGGTTTGCCGAGCAGAGCCGGTTCCAGAAGGTTGTGCCCTTCGTCCTGTCCGGCAAAAGATTTACCCATGATCACAATGGCACTTGACTGCATCAGGGAAAGCATTTCGCCTGTTGTATCAGCAACGACAGTTCTTGCTGCGGTATCGGGGGAGGGGGGAAGCTGTGATGGATCTTTACATTCGCTGCGGCGGATAACAGAAAAACCATTGCGTTCAAAAATTTCCTGAACTTCCCGTCCGCGTTCTGCGTGTCTCGGTACAATAACCAGTCTTGCGGCAGGAACTGCTGCTGCAACTTCCGGCCATATCGATGCCAACAGAGCTTCTTCTCCCGGATGTGTGCTTGCCGCAAGAATGATCTCCGGAGCAGGAATATCTGCAAAATAATTTTTCAGATCAATAACTGGAAGATCCTCCGGTACAGCCTGATCAAATTTAAGGTTACCTGTTGTTTCAACTGCTGCTGCCGGGGATATTGCCTGAAAACGGGCGGCATCACCGGCAGACTGGGCAAAAATATGGTCAAATTTATTTAAAAGCGGAGAAATAAAAGCCTTTATTTTGCGATAACCTTTCAGCGAATGATCAGAAAGCCTGGCGTTGATAAGGGCAAGAGGAATATTTCTGTTAGAGGCAATGGAAATGAGGTTCGGCCATAATTCGGTTTCAAAGATACACAGCATTTCCGGTTTAAGGATATTTATAAAACGGCGTACTGCAAAGTAGAAATCCACCGGGCAAAAAATCACAGTTACATTTTGACCTGCTTTGTTGCGTGCCAGTTCCTGTCCGGTTGTAGTGCCGGTGGAAATAATAAAACGCTTTGCGGGGTGAGCCTTGCTCCACTTCTGGATCAGGGACAGCGCAAGTACTGTTTCCCCAACACTTACTGAGTGTATCCATACTGCTCCTGCAGCTTCTTTGAATTCTGCTTTCCGGGAGCCGATCATGCCGAAACGTTCATGATATGTTTTTTTCCAACCGGGTCGTTTCCAGAGTTTTATCAACATCCCCGGAACAAAGAAGATAAACCCGATAGGAAGAAATATGTTGTAAAACAACATGACAGTTTTGAAAAAAATAGTATTTCTGGTTTTCATCGTTCGGTTCCCTTGCGAGATGTTAAGCATTTCATACATTCAGCCTGGAAAATATCACCGCGTTCCGCATAATTTTTAAACATATCCATACTGGCACATGCCGGGGAGAGCATAACACTTTCACCGCTTTGGGCATCATTACACATCGCCTGAACCGCACTTCGCATATCTTTGTATACCTCTGAAGGTACATTGCCGCAGGAACAGCGTATTTTTTCCGCAGCTTCACCTATAAGGTAAAACTTTTTCACCGCCTGGTGAATTACTGACAATTCAGTGAAATCCATATCCTTATCAAGGCCTCCGGCAAGGATACGTACCGGAGTTTTCACCGCATTTACCGCTGCGATCACAGCTGCAGGGTTTGTGGCTTTACTGTCATCGTAGAATTTAACCCCGTCTGCCTCTGCAAAAAGCTCCAAACGGTGTTTGCCGGTACGGAAATTACACAGACAGGTATGAAGTTCTGCAGAAAAATATACTTCTGCGGGCAGAAAACGGGAAGTAAGCTCCAAAGCTGCCAGCAGATTTTCTGTATTATGTTCACCGGAAATGGAAAGTTCATCAAGTGATATAACTTTTTTCCCATCCAGGTAAACAACTCCGTTTGTGCAGGTGAATCTGTGAGGGGATGAACCGGGCAGACCGTGCATTGTTATACGATTTTCCGGTAACACATAGTCAAATATCTTGTATTTGACTTGCTTATACTCTTCCATTGAGTTATTATGCCGGTCAAGATGATCACTGGCACAATTCAGAATAACAGCCGCATACGGAGCAAAATCACCGGGATATTCCAGCTGAAAACTGGAAACTTCAAGAGCTATGGGTGCCGCCGAACCGGCAGCAGAACCCTTTTCCAGAAAATCTGCTGCAATTTCAGAGAGCGGCAAACCTATGTTCCCTCCGGACACGGCATCTGCATGGCCGCAACTTTGCAAAATAGCCCCTGTTAATTCGCAGGTCGTTGTTTTGCCGTTAGTGCCGGTTATTGCCAGAATCGCTCCCGGGTAATTTTCAAAAGCAAATGCCATTTCTGAAATTACACGGGAATTTGCAGCAACCGCTTTTTGCAGAAGCGGCGATTTTTCCAGCCTGATACCCGGACTTGTGACCGTAACTGTTTCTGATGTGAATACAATATCTGCTGCCGCAGCATCCCCATCACACACCATGACCGCATCAACTTTAAGGGCTTTTGCCAGTCGTAATGCGCCTTTTCCGGAGATGCCGGCGCCGATTATGACAATATTCATGACGCCGGAATCCCGATCATTTTTCCCCGGCAGTTACTGCACTGCTGTTGACATCGCCATCAACAATGCCGCCCTTGTGCTTGTGCCAGAGGGCAACCAGAGGACTGGCGATAAAGATTGACGAATAAGTACCGATTATCACACCGAGAAGCATGACAAGT
>JAZSGI010000137.1:0-3351 GCA_045532655.1 Victivallaceae bacterium | reverse complement strand
GATTTTATGCGTCCCACATGGGATGACCGCAAGAAGACTATGACCGGTAAACCTATGAAAATGCACCTTGACCGTTACTTTGATGTGGATAAGGGATTCCGGGCCGACTGGGTCAGGAAAAATCTGCGGGCCAGACCTGTTGTTGTATCATGGAATCAGGAGTATTCTCACGACCGTTACACAACTCTGCCTCAGATGCCCTTTGAAATCGATCGCCTTCATTTTACCAGACGGGCAGAAAATTCAACAGAAGGCAAGTATCTGCAGGCGGCAACTCTTACTGTAGGGACTTCTGTTGTCATCCGCTCCAAGGCTGATCCCTCACGCTGCAGCCGCATTGACAGACTGCAATGTGCACTCATTCCTGCCGGGTACGGAGATTACGAGATAATCAACGAAGACGGTGGTGCTTCAACTGTAGTTCTCTGGCAGCTCAAGGATGCTCTGCTGGAAGGCAGAATGTAATCGTTGTCAATACCGGGAGGGGAAGTTTCCCCCCTCCCGTGCCGCATTGCTGTGATTTTACCCGGAGTCGGGGATTGATTACAAGGGGAGATTGCGGCGCAGGGTTTCCGTATCGACAGGAGTCGACCGGAAAAGTTCGAGGCATTTTCTGTAATCTTCCGCATGGTAATAGGCTGCGCCGAAAAGCTCCATTACAGATGTGACCATTTGAGTATCAAGTATTTTTACTCCGCAATTATGCAGAGTTCTGCCGAGGGCGGCAAGGGCAACTTTTGAAGCTCCCGACTCCCGGAAGAACATGGATTCCCCGGTAAAGATCCCGCCGGTGGAAACTCCGTACAGCCCTCCGGCCAGAACCCCTGTTGTCCTGTTCCATGCTTCAAAAGAATGAGCCCATCCGGCCCGGTGGAGCGCAATATATGCATTGGCAAGTTTGTCTGTTATCCAGGTATCTTCACCATTATTGCGGACGGCACAGTTTGCAATAACTTCTTCAAAAGCAGTATCTATTCTTATTTCAAAAATATTTTTCTTTTCCAATCTCCGTACCGTCTCCGGAATATGAAAATCTTTGAGGATTATCATACCCCGGATTTGCGGGAACACCCATGGAATATTGCTTTCCTGAGAGCTGTCCGGCCATGGAAAAATTCCGTGCCAATAGGCTTCTTTAAGCATTTCGGCATTTATTTCATCTGTATAAAAACACCAGTTGCCGCCGCTCACCGGCGGGAAATATACAGATTCAGTATAGAAAGTGTCTTCACTGCGGATCATGTTTGCTCCAGATGATTCTGCCGTTGCCTGTTTCTGCAAGTACAGTTTCCAGCAGTTGGCTGCGGACTTCTTTTATGGTCCCCGATAATTCAATATCTGCGGAAAATATTTCTTCAGTAACTGCAAACTCCAGCGGGAGCAATCTGCTCATAAGAGTATTGTAGAGATTATAGGGAACTTTTATGCGGTAACTGCATTCGGGGAGAAGTTCCCGTGTGCAGGCTTTTTCCAGGACAGCTTTTGCCGCATCGCTGTAAGCGTGGACAAGTCCGCCTGTACCGAGTTTTGTTCCACCGAAATAACGTGCTATGGTGATAAGTGTATCGGTAAGTCCGCTGCCTTTAAGAACAGCCAGAACTGGTCTCCCGGCAGTACCGGATGGTTCACCGTCATCGGAACAGCCGCATATATTCTGCCCGGGGCCGACGGCAAAGGCATAAACGATATGCCCGCCGTTGTCGTAAGTGTCTTTGCGGAAACGCCATTGTGCTTTGGCTTCTTCCGGTGATTTTACAGGAATGGCTTCGGAAACGAACCGTGAATTTTTAACTTTTGTTTCGGCTGTTGCCGCTGCTGTCAGTATCAACATGATATTTTCTGTTCAAATGTTTAGGGTGTATATCATGGCAAATATAATTCTCTTTTGGGGTTTTACAAGTTTTATTTTCGGCTTTTGCGGAATTTTGCAGCAAAGTAATTGAAAAATCCCTTTACACAGTGTATATTACGGTAAAGGGAGATAATACCATGCAAGATATTACCAGCAGTGTTTACAGTTTTGAAGATTTGATACAGGGGAACTTCCTGTATGTGGATAAGACTGAATATATCTGGCAGCTGATAAGGCCCGCCAGAGAGATGTATTTTCTCTCCCGTCCCCGCCGTTTCGGTAAATCGTTGACTGTTTCCACCCTGAAGGCTGTTTTTGAAGGGAGAAAGGAACTTTTCGAGGGGCTCGCACTTTACGACAAACCCTACGATTGGAAAAAATATCCGGTAATACATCTGGATTGGAACGGCTGGGCCATTGATTCGCTGGAAGACTTCCGGCAATCCATGAAAGATATTGTCTGCAATATTGCCGGTAAATACGGTTTGCGGCTTACCGGAGAAAATCCCCAGGTGCAATTCAGGGAACTCATAGAAAAACTTGCTGCAACGGAAAAAGTAGTTTTGCTTATCGATGAATATGATAAACCTATTCTGAATAATGTTTCCAAACCATGGTGCAAAGAAATACTGGAAAGTCTTAAAGGTTTTTATTCCGTGGTCAAAGCCTGTGAAAATCTGGAAAGGTTTGTTTTTATTACCGGCGTAAGCAAGTTCTGTCATGTTTCCATATTTTCCGACCTGAACAACCTTACGGATATAACCATGGATGCCCGTTATGCAACCATGTTAGGTTATACTCAGGAGGAACTGGGAAAATATTTCTGCGACCGTATCGAAGCCCTTGCCGGAAACAGGGATATTGAGGCTTATAAAGCAAAAATAAAAGAGTGGTACAACGGATACCGTTTTGAAGAAAATGCTAAAACTGTTTACAATCCGGTATCTCTTGCGCTGTTTTTTGAAAATGGCGGAAAATTCAACAATTACTGGTTTTCCACCGGAACACCTTCATTTCTGATCGAAGTTGCCAAGCAGAAGGATTTTGATTTTGAAGCAGCTCTGAAAAATGCAGTTCCGCAGGTTGCATTCAATGCTTTTGAAATCGATAATATCGATCCTTTGACATTGCTGTTGCAGACCGGATATATGACAATCAAAGGCACAGTGGAGAGATTTGATCAGACATGGTATTATCTGGACTTCCCCAACCGGGAGGTTACAGGTGCATTCAGTGCGTATATTCTGAACAGTTATGCCGGAAAAACCCAGAGCACATCAGTACAGTTTACTGCAGAAATAGCGACAGCATTGCAGCAAAAGGATCTGCGGAAGCTCCGCAAGATAATGGAAGTGTTCTTTGCCGGAATACCATATACCTCCCACAAAAAACAGGAATCAACTTTCCAGACCATATTCTTTTCCATATTCCGCTTGCTTGGGTTGTATATAGAAGCAGAATCAGCCACAAACGACGGCAGGATCGATGCAGTTGTGCAG
>JAZSGI010000115.1:0-6627 GCA_045532655.1 Victivallaceae bacterium | reverse complement strand
TGCGGGCAAGGGAAAGGAACGCAGCGTGCCCCTCATTCATGTGGCAAACTTGCGGATCGAATCCTGCTCTGATCATGGCACGGTAGCCGCCGATGCCAAGCAAAAGTTCCTGATGCAGACGCATACGCTTGTCGCCGCCGTACAAACGCCAGGTGATTTCCCTGAATTCCGGCGGATTCTGGGGTACTTCGGTATCCAGCAGCAGGAGAGTTATGCAGCCGACTTTAAGCTGCCATACAGCAGCATACAAAGTTCTGTCGATCAGCGGCAGTTCGATCATTATCTCTCTGCCGTCTTTATCCAGAGCCCGTTTGATGGGCATATTGTAAAGTTCATTTTCCGGATAAGATTCCAACTGCCAGCCATTTCTGTCGAGGAACTGACTGAAATACCCCTGCCGGTACAACAATCCCACGGCAACCAACGGCAGCTTCTGATCACTTGCAGCTTTCAGATGATCCCCGGAAAGGATACCCAGACCGCCGGAATAAAGCCTTACGCTCTCATGGATACCGTACTCCATGGAAAAATATCCCACATAGGGAACAGGGATATCTTTTTCTGTATCATTCTCAAATTCTGCCTGACAGAGTTTGAGAGCCCGGAGATATTCTTCGTCATTGGCAAGTTCATCATAACGTGATTGCGGAACAGCACCGAGAAAGCAGCGTGCATTGCCCTTCACCTCTGCCCACAGTTTGGGATTGATACGGACAAAGAGCTCAATAGCTTCCGGATGCCAGCACCACCACATATTGAAGGAAAGTTTTTCCAGGAATTTGAGATTTTCCGGCAAGCGCGGAGACACGTTGAAAAGTTGAAGTGAATTATTCATTTAGCAAATATTATTTTTCTTTGTTTTATATTACCGGCAGAGTTCTCACCTGCAGCAAAAGTAAAAATTACTCGACAATCAGAAGACTGTTGAGAGTACCGAAGTCATTGGCTGCAAAATCCGGATTCCCGGCATCCATGCTCCATATACCGTCAATAACGAACTTATATTCGTATTTGCCCGGAGCCAGCAGGACAACGCCGCGGTATACGCCGTCATTATTTTTGTCCTTCAGATATTTTGCCTCCGGATTCCAATCGTTGAAACTTCCGGCAACACTGACGGTTTTACCAGGTCCCGCCTCAACGACAAAGGAGATACGCCTTTTCCCTGCGGGTTTCACGCAATCCCTCAGTTCTGATTTTTTTTTCATAATATACCCCTTTCTGCAACAATAAATTGTCATTCCCCATAATATACATCCACTTTTAGATTTAAGCAAATCTTGCATTTTGTTTTTAATGTGATAAATTATATAAAAAAGAACAGCTATTCCACAGGAGCATATATGATCGATATACCCGAAAAAATAATCCCCGGTGTCGCCATCGTAGGACGACCAAACGTCGGCAAATCCTCGCTTTTCAATGCGCTTATCGGCAGACGCCTGTCTATTGTTCACGAAATGTCCGGCGTTACGCGGGACAGAGTCACCGCCCCATGCCGTAAAGCCGGAAGAACCTTTGAACTGATCGATACCGGCGGTCTCGGACAATTTGCCAACCGCATCAGCGTCACCGGTCACTGGGACGCAAAAATCGCCGAACAGGTCACTGAAGCAGTTAAAGAAGCCTCGGTTCTCGTAATGGTGGCGGATGTAACAGCAGGCGTTGTGGAACTCGACCGGGAAATGGCAAGACGCATGCGCTCCCTGAATAAACCGATGCTGCTGGCAGTGAATAAGTGTGACAATGTTGGACTGGATCAGGAAGCCGGAGTTTTTTCTGAACTCGGCTTCAAGGCAATGTTTCCCATTTCCTGTTCCCACAGGCGGGGAATAACCGACCTTGCCGAAGCCATTGTAAAGAGTCTGCCGCACCCGACAGATGACGAATTGCAGCTGCAGGAGGTGGACAGGGTACGCATTACCATTGCCGGACGCCCCAATGTCGGCAAATCGACCCTGACCAATGCCCTGCTCGGTTCAGAGAGAGTCATGACAAGTCCGGAAGCAGGAACTACACGGGATGCTGTTGATATTGATTTTGCCATTGAATGGCGCGGTGAACAGATCCCTGCTGTACTCACAGATACAGCAGGATTGCGGCGTCAGGGCAAAGCTCTTGATGCTGTTGAACGTTTCAGTGCAATGCGTTCAGATGAAGCAATAAAAAAGGCCGACGTTGTTCTCCTTGTTATAGAATCATCCCCCCATGGTCTGACCAGTCAGGATCGCCGGATAGGAGCCATGATCGAAGCTGCAGGCTGCGGATGTATAATTGTAGCCAACAAATTCGACCTGACTTGCGACACTCATAAACAGCAGGAATTGCTGAAAGAGATCCGCTCCACAATGCCGTCTCTGTCTTACGCCCCGGTGGTCTTCACCAGTGCAGTAAATGCCTCCGGGCTCAAGCCGCTGCTTGATGCTATTTGCGAAGTTGTGTCAATGGCACAATTGAAAACTTCCACCGGAGTTTTGAACCGCATCATTACAGATGCCGCCGAAAGACGTTCAGCACCTGTTGTGGGCATTTCACCGCTGCGCATATACTATGCCAATATGATATCCACCAAGCCGCCGAAATTTCTGCTTTTTGTCAATAATCCCAAAAACTGCGCTCCGGAATATCTGGCATACTTGAAACGCTCGCTGCGGGAAGCTCTGGATTCCACAGGATTCCCCATTCAGCTCACTTTGCGGGCAAGACCCAAAAAGGTCGAAGGTTTCCACGACCCGGCACGCTCCAGCAAACGCCCGCCCAAACCCGGCAGAAAACGGAGCCGCTGAAAATGCCTGATGGCAGAAATGCATGGCTGAAACTTTCTGACAGTGAACTCGGTGCAATATGCCGGTGGGACTTTCACAAAACCACCGGCAACGGCGGACAGAAAAAAAATAAAACTTCCAGTGCCGTCCGTGTCACCCACGCCCCAACCGGGATAAGTGCCACCTGCGATGAGGAGCGGCAACAGAAACTGAACAGAAAAATGGCTCTGCAAAAGTTGCGTCTTGCCATTGCTCTTGAGTGCCGCGAACCATTCCGGCAGGAAGAAATCACTGCGCTAAATGGTGTTATTCCGGCACTTACATCACTGGTGTATCCGCTTTTCGCAGCAATCGTGCTTGATGCCCTGGCGGATTCACTCTGGGATACGGAAAAGGCGTGTAACGCTCTGCACTGGAGCAAGTCACGCCTCTGTAAAATTCTATGCCGGGACAAAAAACTCGGCGAAAAGGTAAACCGGGAACGACTGGCATGCGGCTTGACGTTCCTGCACTTCTGAGCTGTTAATCTTCCTGCGCCTCCGGCAGGAGATCATTGAAGCCGATAATTCTCATTCCCAGTTCATGGGCACGGACAAGGCAACGTTCAAGCTGCGGCATGATTTCTTCACGAATATATGCGTCACCGCCATTTTTTCAAAAAAGGCCGGAGCCTCCCGATGATGTACAGTATGCAACCCCAGAGAATGTCCTGCCGCCTGCAACTTTTTCATTGCATCAACAGCTTCCAATGTAATATCTCCGGCTGCAAAAAATGTCCCATGCCCCCTATTTCTCCCACAGAGGCAGAGCATCAACCCATTGCGCAAAGGCTGCATCATCAAAAGAGAAACACACTGCGCCTTTATTCTGCATATTTCACTCCTCAGAAATTAAAAAACTTTCTGGGTTCGTGATAAGCCATCGCTTCAGCGAGACGGCAGGCGACATTCAGGGGCATCTGCCCGGCATCCACCATTTCCCCAAGCACATTGGCAAGCACCCGGCGGAACATGGCAAAACGGGACCCATAGCTCAAAAGTTTGCGTGAATCAGATACCATTCCGGCAAAATTCATAAGCAGATCCACACTGCCGATGTATTCAAGCTGTCTCTTCATGCCTACAGGAGTGTCGCACAGCCACCATGCCGACCCCAGACGCACCTTGCTGCCGAAAGCTCGGGCAACAGTGGCAAGAGTGGCCTGTTGACCGGGATCAAGACAATACAAGACAGTTTTCACCTGATCATCAAGTTTATTGAGCCATGCCAGCAAACCGGGCAGATGATCCTGCATATTGCTGGAAATATCTCCGCCGCAGTCAGGACCGAACTTCTCCCACAGGGAGGCCCGGACATCCCGTACCGCTCCCAGATGCAGCTGTGTCACCCAGCCCTTTTCAGCGTTCCACTTTCCGAAATGGTTCATAAGAACTCCGGAGAAATGCTCCTGCTCTTCCTTTGTGGCCCGACAGCCGTTATGGAAGGCATCTTCGGCAATCACCGGATCACATTTATCACCAGCCATGATCTCCAGTCCATGATCGCTTGCCCGGCAGCCGTGTATGGCAAAGAAGTCATGGGATTCCTTCAAAACATCCAGCAGATCCTGCAGAAAATAGATATTTCTGTTGTATCTTTTTCCCAGATCTTCAATATATTTCTTCCATCCGGGAGCAGCTATTTTCATAGCCTTGTCCGGGCGCCATGTGGGGCGTATCAATGTCCGGCCCATTGCAGTATTGACCTTGTCATGACAGGCAAGATCATCAATGGGGTCATCGGTGGAACACATGACTTCAATATTGAGCTTTGACAATATTTTCTGCGGCGGCAACTCTTTAAGCACAGCATTGCCGCGGTTCCATATATCTTCACCGGTGGACATATCAAGGATATCCTCTATACCAAGAAAATGCAGATCAAGGTGTATCCATTCATAAACAGGATTTCCCGCCAGTTCCGGGAAGATGCGTGCCAGTGCCATGAATTTATCATAATTGGAGGCATCGCCGGTAATAAGTTTTTCCGGCACATCACGTTTGCGCATTACCTCCCAGACATAGTGATCCGTTGCGGCAAAAAGTTCCCACAGATCCCCGAAAGGCTCATTGGCTGCAATTGCTTTTACATCTGCATGATTATGTGCATCCAGCACGGGAAGGTCTTTTATGCCGTTAAAAACACGTACTGCACTCTCGCTGCGTAAAAAATAATTTTTATCCAGAAACATTTTCTTCACTCCTTGTTTTTTCCGTTGCACACTATAATATATCCTGCCTTTTTTAAATTTCAAACTTGTATTCGGCAGTAATAGAGCTATATTATGGTAACGTTGAGATATTTTTAAGGAAAACATGGCAGGAATCAAAGAAATAGCAGCGGCAACGGGTTTGTCAATGAATACAGTAAGCAGAGCTTTGCGTCAGCATGGCTATGTTTCCGCCTCTGCTGCCGCCAAGGTTGCAGAAGCAGCGGCAAGGTTGAATTATCACCCCAACCAAGCCGCCCGTGAATTGCGCAGCAGTGTTTCCCATACAATAGCCGTTGTCGCTGAATCAGGCGACGCCCTGCATATAGCCAAAATAACAGCTATACAGGAAGAAGCCGCCAGACATCAATATTCTGTAAACAATTACTTTGCCGGAAAACTTCCCGGCAGTGATATAGCCTCTCTGCTGCAGACGATACGCTGTGCCAGACCTGCCGGAATAATATTTATCGGCATTGCGCCGGAGATAGTCGATGCCGCAAGGCGTATACAAAAGGAATTCCCGACAGCTGTTATTTCCTACTCTGCAGCCTCTGATTTGAATTGTGTTTATATCGACCGCCGTCAGGGGGTTCGTGATGCCATATACCACATGTACAAACACGGTCGCCGCCGGATAGCTTATATGGGTTCAGATCAACTGGGGAATAAATTAAAAGGATATTACCAGGCAATTGCAGAACTCGGTCTTGAGCCGCTTATTATCCCGGCTGACGATATGGCTCAAAAGGATTCAGCACGGAAAAACGCCCATGAAGCAGTAAAAATTATACAGGCAATGGCGGTTCCGCCGGACGGTATACAGTGTTCTGATTACCATGCTGCCGGATTGATAGCCGAACTCCCCGCCGCAGGATTCAAAGTGCCGCAGGATATTGCAGTAAGCGGTTTTGACGACCGGGATTTCACAACAATAATATCCCCTGCCCTGACAACAGTTGCACAGCCGAACCGGGAAACGGGAACAGAAGCGGCAAAATTGCTGTTGGCAGAAATCGCCTCGCCCGGAAGCTCTAAAAAAAACATTCTTGTACCAATGACATTAAAAATAAGGGAATCTACACTATGGAACAATTAAAAAGAACCACCCCCATCACCCGTCCCGTGAAAGTCATGCAATTCGGTGAAGGCAACTTTCTGCGGGCATTTATCGATTGGATGATAGAAAAAATGAATCAGAAGGGTCTTTTTGACTCGGCTGTCCAGATCGTCCAGCCCCTTCCGCAGGGAATGAGCGAACAGATCAACGCCCAGGACGGACTTTATCACGTTGTACTCCGGGGCATGGTCAACGGCAAACCGCAGGAAAAACTCGAACTTATACAATGTGTCAAAGGCTGCCTGAATCCGGCAACCCAATGGGAAGAGATCGAAGCTGCAGCCTGTGATCCTGATTTACGTTTCGTATTTTCCAATACTACCGAAGCCGGTATCGAATACCGCCCCGGAGCCGATACATTTCCTTCAAAAATCGCCCGTCTGCTGACTGTCAGATGTGCAGCAGGACTTCCGGGGCTCATCTTCATCCCCTGCGAACTTATTGAAGCCAACGGAAGTACCCTCAAAGAATGTGTCCTTAAATATCTGCAGGAC
>JAZSGI010000159.1:0-4224 GCA_045532655.1 Victivallaceae bacterium | reverse complement strand
TGCAAAGAACGAGATCGACAAAAATTCCGACACCTTCTGGCTGCATGATAAGTAATATGCCATAAGCTGGAGGATTATAATGATTTCACTTGAAACAGCCAAAATACAATTGCTTTTTGATGATAACGGTGTGCTGACTTCTTTTGTCAACAAATCTGCCGGTATGAAACACAGCTGCCGCTGGGATGGCTTTGCCATTTCAGCTGTCGGGCGTGAACTTACTCCTGCAGACTTTCCGGAGCGTTGTGTCAGATACGATCCTTCTGCTCTGGAAGTCACATACAACGGCCGTTATGGTCGGATCGTATGCCGATGGGTGGTTACAGAAGGCGCACATTTTGCCCGGTTTTTCATGGATTTCACTGCTGCGGAAGATATGCAGCTGCAGACGGTGAAGGTTTGTGAGCTCAAGTTTGAGCCGGACAGGGAAGAGATCGTTCTTTCTGAATACCGTTATATTGATTTTGCTGTTTTCGATGAAATGCCCAATCACCAGATTTGGAACTGTTACCGGGATCAGGATACAGAACCATCACGTCTGTGCTTCGGACGGGGTAAACAGGGCGGATTTTTTACCGGCCTTGAAGCTGTATTCGATATTTCCCGGATCGGGGCGGAAGATGTTGTAATGACCATCCGCCCCATGATGCACCTCAAATGCGGGGAAACATTGAACTGTGAACCTGCTTTTATCGGTGTATATGTCAACACGCCCTACACTGTCAGGTGGCAGGAAGAGTGGCAGAAAGCCGTTGATCGCGGTGTTTTTTCTGTCGATTATTTCAAGGGCGGTGTTTTGAACAGTGAACTTGTTCAACTTTCCGGGGCTGGCGGTTCCGCAACGCCTAATCCCTGGAAACAGCCTTTGGAAAGTCGCCCCACCATGGCTGAATCTATTGCGGTTACAGCTATGGTGCAGGAAATTTTTGGCAAACCCCGTTTCGGGATAATGGCCAATGCGTGCGGCTGGCATTGTGATATGTGTCAGGATGAATACACTCCGGAAAGTGCTGAAAAGGATAAAAAGGCTCTTGCTGTTTTCCGTGAATGTGGTCTTGACGGGGTTTTTGATCCTCATCCCTGGGGCGGTGATATTTCCCGGATGAACAGTTTGCGTGAAGGGGATCACTATGTACCCGGCGAATTGACCACAGGCGTTATACAGGAAGCTGAAAAACAGTCGCTGAAATTCGGATTCTGGCCAACCATAAACAAGACACATCCGTGGCGGCCGGTGGGGATACCCTTCCGTCCGGACAGACCTGAATGGGAACGCAAGCCGATTTTTTGTGAAAATCCCAATCCGCTTTTTGAGAACTTCCGCAATGCTGCCGGCAACTGTCTCGGTGCATACGGCTTTGCGGAGTGGCTTTGCGGGATATATCAGGATGCACTTGATACCGGATATTATTCTGCATTTATTTTAGATGGAGATTTCTGGGGAACAGGGGCTTATTCTTCCACTACCATTCCGGTGGAGTGTGCCGCTGTTGATCATAAACATATCAATAAAGATGCGGAATATGTCTGCCGCAGTGAAATACAAAAAATAATCGCCCGTATGCGGGAACTTTATCCGGATATTTACATTTTCCAGTGCCGCCCGCAAATGGATCACGGTATCTGGGCCCTTAAAAACAGTGATGCCTGCTTTACTCTTATTGAAGCCGGTTCCGGTGATGACAACATTGCTGCCGGTGATGCCATAAGAATGTCGGCACGTATAAGGATGCATCAGCACTTTTTCCCACATTGGCTGGATTGTTCGCTTCTTTATCCCAGCCATTACCATCCGGAAATCCATCCCAAATGGCCCCATGAAAATATGGAATATGTGCTGTTGAGCTCCATAGCCTGTACCACCAATCTTCTCTTTTATCTGCCGACGATCCATGATGACTTCCCGGCAGGCGACCGGGCAAAGATCAAATACTGGCTTGATTGGGCAAGGGCAAACGTTGATTGTCTGCAGGTGCGGAAAGATTTTCCGGTATGGCCCGGTGGCGGCATGGCAGACGGTTATGCACACATAAACGGCGATCACGGTTTTGTTTTCTGGTTCAATTCCACTTCAGAACCTTGCCGTGTGGTTTTTACTTTGAATGAAGAAGAGTGCGGATTTACAGCTGACAGAGCAACTGTAAAGCAGATATATCCGGTCGCCGGAGCAGAGACAAGTGCTGTGAATGGGGAGGTAATCCCGTGTGATATACCGTCGCAAAGTGCTGTAATACTCGAAATAAAAGGTCGATAATGAAAAATTTGATGTTTCCTGCTAAATTAGCTGCTGCGTCTGTAATGCTTTCTGCGGCATGGAGTTGTACTGCAATGGATATCTTTGTCGAATCCGGGAATGGCAATTTCGTTTTTTCAGAAGAAAATGGCAAAGTATGGCTTTCTTCTGCAACCTCAACATGGGACGGCGGGGAGTTTATTCTGCCTGCCGCCGCCAACGGCCCCGGTTTATGGCGTCTGGATTTCCGGACTCCTGACGGCAGCGAAGAGTCGTCGGTCGTTTTGACAGGTCTGGGCAGAAAACCGGATATTGAAAATCTTGCTGACGGCGGAATCAGGTTCGTATGGCGCAATCTTGCTTTGAAGGACGAGGCATGTGTAGATGTCTCTGTAACAGTTTCGCCTCTTACGGAAAACGGTCTTACTGACTGGCGCATCGCTGTAGAGAATACCTCTGCGGAGCTGGGGTTGTGGGAGGTGCGTTTCCCGTATATAGAAGGTATAACTGTCGGGAGCGATGGGGAAATGTTTTCGCCTTTCGGTACCGGGCAGATAGAGAAGGATCCCGTAATGGGCGGTGGATTTGCCGGAACTTATCCCCATGCTCTTTATTCCATGCAGTTCATGGGGGTGACGGAACGGAATGAAACTCTTTATATAGCAACGCACGATGGCGAAGGATACACAAAGGGAGCCCATTTCATCCCCCACAAAGACCGTGATCTCGGTATCTTTTACATGGGTGTTCAGCATCCGGAAAATATGGGCGTACCGGGAACAGATTATGTTCAGCCTTATCCTTATGTAATAGGTTTTATGGAGGGTGACTGGTACGATGCTGCCAAATTCTACCGCAACTGGGTTCTGGCAGAATCAAACTGGATGGAAGGCAAACTCCCCATTGCAGAAAAAACAGAGTGGCCCGAATGGTTCAAAAAACTGCCGTTGTGGTTCGGGTATCACGGGATGACTGATGATAATCAGCGCATGGTGCTGGAACGTTTTGCCTCCGCCAGGGTGCCTGCAGCTGTGCATTTGTACCATTGGCACCAGATTACTTTTGATACCAATTATCCTGATTTCTGGCCAACTTTCGGCAATGCCATCGGGTATGCTGCCGAAATGCAGGAAAAGGGTTTGAAAATCATGCCTTACATAAACTGCCATCTTATTGATCAGCAGTCAAAGAGCTGGAAAGAGGAAAATGGCCCTGCTTATATTGCCATGCCGCCGGGACAGAATGGTACGTATACCGAGGTCTGGGCATCCGGCGCAGATGTCAAACTTACGCCTTTGTGTCCCGCAACAGAGTATTGGCAGAATAAGTATCTGCCTTTGCTCGATACTTTGATGACGGAGATGAATATAGACGGTCTTTATCTTGATCAGATTGCCTGTGTCAAGCCTGATCTGTGCTTCAATCCCGAACACGGCCACCCTCTCGGCGGCGGCAAACACTGGGTGGAAGGTTACGAAAAAATGATAAAGAATATGCGGGAAACTGCTGCAAAAAACAACAGATTCCTCTTTCTTACCAGCGAAAGCGGTGCTGAACCGTACGATATCGATATATTCCTGCGCTGTAATGAAGGGGCACCTTTCCTTTCGCCCATCTGGCAGACTGTATATTCCGGTTACCGGGCGAGCTTCGGCTATTATTTTGAACTGCCGGAAGAATGGCTGCCCAAACTGGCAAAACAGTATCTTGAAGGTATTCAGATAGGGTGGGGCGCATTGCATGCTGAGTGCCCGCAGAAAGCAATAAAGTTCCAGGAAGAGGTTGCCCGGGCGAGATATGCCGGCAGTGATTACATTGCCATGGGTGAACTGCTGCGTCAGCCGCAAGTGTCCGGCTCAAATGTACGTTTCAAGAGTAATTGGAAAAATTTCGGCAGCATCATTCCCATAGACTGGCCCGCAGTACAGGCGTCATTCTGGCGCAGCACTGACGGTTCATACGGTATTGCATTTGTGAATATTGCAGATACA
>JAZSGI010000037.1:0-3810 GCA_045532655.1 Victivallaceae bacterium | reverse complement strand
GCTATATTTTTATAACGGACTGAAATCATCTTTCTGATCCTTGTATTGATACATTATTTACAATATCGCTACAGGTAATATAATTTGCTTTTCCTGTTTGTCAAGGGGAAAATGTACAAAAAGGATGTATTTTTGCGATATTTTTTTGGATTTTTTTAGTATCGATACACTGTTTGAGGTCAGTGGCCTCCCGTATCGCATTCGTTAAAAAGCTGTGTATCGGCAATGGTTTTGCAAGGAGTCAGGGCATAAATCGCAAAAAAAGCGGCAAATAATGTTTTTTTTGCTGTTTACCATTTGATTTTTCCGGAATTTGTGGCATATTATGTGATAACCGATATTGCAACAAACAAAAATTAAACATACAGAGGTGGAAAATGTCACAGCATCCCAGTCTGCGCGTCGGCGGAAAGATCCGCAAAAAACGTAATGTCATGAAGCGTTATGAACGTATTGATATGCTTCTTGCCGAAAAGCGTATTACCGAAGACAAAGTTCTCGGTTTGCCCAAGACCAAACCTATCGATTGATCCTTTGCCCTTTGGTTCCGCCTCTCGGCGGTCGGAAATAGAGCTGTTGCTGAACGTGATGTTTGGCCGCAGCTTTTTTTTTGTGTTTTTTTTGTAAAAACAGTTTGACTTTTATTTTTTGTTGTGGTATAGTACAAGGAAAGACAATTTTTGAACAATAAAAAACATTGGATGTTATTGAATGATTCATTTGGATTTTGCCACCTATCCTAAGAAGCAGCGGGAAATACTCGATTGGCTCTCCCGGGCGATAGAGCAGGGGGAAGTGCAGGTCGGAGGTTCTCTCGGCACGGAGTTGGGGTTGGCTGCGAAAGTTAAAGTATCCCGCAATACAGTTCGTGCGACTCTGGGGGGATTGGAACGTGCGGGCGTTATACACAGTGTTCCCCATCGCGGGATTTTTCTGCTGGACACCTTTGATGCCAATTCTGCGCCGGTACAGAGTAATCAGGAAGGGCAGCAGGAGGCATCTTCCCGTGAGTATTGGCACTTCCGGTGGTGTGACAGTTTGATGGAATCGCGGATAAGCCATTATCTGGGAGAATTTGCCGAAGCGAATCAGCTGCAATTCCGTGTGTTGAATATGCATCAGAATGTTAAGACGCTTATCGGATATCTGGAGAATATACCTGCAAATTCCACGGTGATTTTAATGCCGCTCTATTTGCAGGAGGTGGTCGGAGTTTTGAAACAGGCAATAGCCAGAGGTGTCCGGATATTGCAGTTGGACCGTTATGTCCCGGAGTTGGATGCTCCTTCCGTTGTTTTTGATCATTATGCCGGTGCAATGTTGGCGGTGCGGCACTTGTTGAATGTTCAGTGTGCGCCTGTATGGTTTTTGGGCTACAGGAATCCCAAACCGGCAGAGCAGCGTTATATGGCGTGGAGAGCGTGTATGATAGCCCACGGTTACACGGATGTGGATTCCTATGAAATTATTTGTGATGCAGATATTTCTGATGCCGATCAGAGACCGCATGATTTTTACCGCCGGCGGCTTCAGGAGTTCTGGGAGAAAAAGAGACCGGAATCCATTGCAATATTTGCCATGGATGAATTGCTGGCGGCGGATGTTTACGCCATGGCTGAAAATTACGGACTTAAAGTCGGCAGAGATGTACATATTGTCAGTGTGGGGGACAGTTCTTTTACATCGCACCTGAAGCCTCCTCATGCAATAATCAATAATAATATGAAGTTGCTTTGCGACAGTGCAGCAAAACTGCTTTTGCAATGGCCGGAAATGCCTGCATATTGCCAGTTGCTGCCTGTTCAGATGGTGGAATGAATTTTTATCGGAAATCTTACTGAACAGAAATATACCGGAAACAAGATAACATTTTCTGCCGGAAAGGAGGTTAATGCAGGCAGAGAAGGGTAGTATCTGTTGTTGCAGCTTAAGCCGAAGTTGCGTAAACAAAAGGTAAACAAAAGGTAAACAAAATGAAGAAAGTTTTTACTCTTATTGAGCTCCTGGTTGTAATTGCAATTATTGCAATCCTCGCCTCCATGCTTCTGCCTGCTTTGAGCAAGGCAAGAGCTGCAGCACAGAACATCAAATGTGTCAGCAATGTCAAACAGCATGGTCTGTTGGCATTCATGTATGCCAATGACAATAATGACTATTTGATGCAAGGTAATGTCGGCGGCACTACCTGGGTATGGAACGCATTGCTCTATCCTCAATATCTCGGTGTGGCAGAGGGCTTGGGTGAAGACACTATTCCCATGGCAAAGTGTCCTTCTTCTCCCTATTCGAGTTTGGGAAGTGCTTCGGGTGGTGGCATTGCAAACTACTCATACAATCATCATAATTACGGCAGAACACTTTCTTCGTTCAAGGGGCTGGCGTTCATCTTTTCTGATGGCGCTTATGCCATTGTTTCCAGATCCGGTATTAATGGAACTCCCGGGAGCTGGTATGCCGGCTTTGCACTTATGGGTTGCCACTACAATACCAAGTCCGCAAATGCAGACCCTGCAGCTATGGGTGACGCAGCCAGCACTTATTGTTCTGACAGTGCCAAATCCAACATGGTATTTACCGACGGTCATGCCGAGGGTGTCAAGACTCTTACCGTCTTCGGCAGCGAAAGCGCAATGGCTGGCGGCGGCGGATGCTCCAACTACAAATATTGGACAGGTGAATAATACTTCACGTAACTGTAACCGAACGGTAGTGAATACCGTGTAACCCATGTGAAGCGGCGTCCGGAGCATGCGTCCGGGCGCCGGTTCACAAAATACGAATCCGAAACACAAGATTTTTAACAAAGACATGAAGATGATGTTAAGAAAAATTGCCGCACTCACCGCGCTCGTCCTCCTCTCCGGCGGCTGCGCAGGAGCCGAAAACAGCCCCGCTGAGGCCGTGATGCCCGATCCGGGCAGGCCCACAGTATTCACCATTGACGGAAATGGCTTCTGGCAGAAAAACGGCGAGGAGTTTTTTCCGCTCATGGCATGTCTCTCCTGGGATCTTCAGGACGCAAAAGCTGCAGGTTTCAATCTTGGAGTACTTGGTTCAGATACGGAAGTTACCCCGGAGACTGTCGCAAGCAATCTTTCCACCCTTGAAGCAGCTCATAAAAACGGCATTTTTATCATGCTTCACATCTGCAACCTCTTCCGGGACAAGGAGGATTATGAAGGCTTGAAAACATTGGTGACCGCCCTCAAGGACCATCCGGCTCTTGCCTCCTGGTATCTGGCAGATGAGCCGGAATTGACAGATACTACTGCCGAAACCCTGCGTAAAGCAAAAGAAATCATCCATGAACTTGACCCCAATCATCCGGTTTCCGGCTGTATTTATCTCAAGGAAAATTTTGAAGAGTACAAGGATTGTCTTGATGTTTTCATGCCTGATCCCTATCCAGTTCCGGACAGAAGTCTGAAAATGGTAACGGATTATATGGATGCGGCCAACAGTATTCTTGCAGATAATATTTCTCTCATGCCTTATATTCAGGGCTTCGGTCAGCCTTTCATCAGCCGCGGTCCAACGGAACAGGAGATAAGAAACATAACTCTGCAGATGATCGCTTCTGCTCCGCAAGGTATCGCATGGTGGGCATACGGTACTATGCACGATTCACCAGAGTGGCCAATTTATTGCGAAATGGTTGCCAAATGCAATGAGCTTGCTCCATTTCTCTACCGGGCAGAAGCAGAAACTGTACAGGTCGGCAACGTACGTTTTGCCAGAATAACGTCCAGACACGGCACTATCTTGATCGCTGTCAACCTCGAAGACACACCTGCTTCTGCGGTTTCCCCC
>JAZSGI010000085.1:0-5581 GCA_045532655.1 Victivallaceae bacterium | reverse complement strand
AATACTGCCATATTATGCTCTTGAGGATTCATGTTTTTCTCCTTTGGATTGTAGCAGAGAAAAAGGTAGCATGGATCCTCTTTTTTGTCAAATCAGAAAAATTTTATGGGATATCTGTGTTATTATTCACAGATTTCACATTACAAAAAGGCTTTAAGGTTGCAAAAAAAAATTATTGTATTATATTAATGGGACTTTATTCAACAGAAAGGTTCATGACAATGATAAATTACGGTAATAAACGCAACTTACCATGGTTGTCTGATGATCCGCAGATACATTGGGCCCAACGCGGTATGTGGCAGGCTTACTGGCTGCAATGGGGCGGAGCGGCACCAGGGGATACGGTATGTATTTACCGTCTGCAGTTTACTTCTGTTCTGCCGGAAGACCTTGAATTTTTTGTTTCCGGCGACAACCGTTACCGCCTTTTTCTTGATGGTGAACTTATATCCTCCGGTCCGGAAGCCGGGGATCTCAGCAACTATTTTTACAACCGTATAAAATACTCTGCTGCTGCCGGTGTACATACCCTTACAGCACTTGTCTTTGATTTCGGGGAATTATCCTCTTACGCCCATCTCAGTCTGCGTCCGGGTTTTCTGTTGGCAGAAATTTCCGCCGCCAACCGGGACCGCTTCAATACAGGTTTTGCCCCGTGGGAGGTCATTGCCAACAATGCCATGGAATGGGGATCTTTCATCATGCTTTATCCGGCAGTGCATTTCCACGCCGACCGCTGGCAGCGGGGAATACTGAAGGGCGGCGGCAGCGGATGGCAACCGGCAGCAAAAGCAGAACAGGCGGCTTTTGCCGGAGTCAGAAACGAGTACAAACCGGAACGGCTCATGGCAGAAGCAACTCTGCCATTGCGTATTTATGACAAAACAATTGTCAAGACAGAGAGTATCCTGCTTTGCTGCCCGGAGCATGACATGGTCACACCGCTGGCAGATCAATCAACGGCTGACCGGTGGCTTTCCCTGTTGAATTCAGGGATAGAATGTACCGTTCCGGCAAATACCACAGTCAGAGTTATCGGTACTCTTGACAACTACTATTGTCTTTATCCGGTCATGGATACAGTTCTGGGGAAAGGAGCGGAAATCTCTCTTGCTTTCGCCGAAGCCTGCCATCTTGACGAAAATTATGAACATGATGAAAAAGATCGGCGGGATGAGTTGACCGGGAAATATTTCCTCAAATGTTACGAAGAAGCAGATATCTTCTACCCTGACGGCGGTGAAATGGAATTTTTCACTCCCCATTGGCGTTCCGGCAGGATCTTTGAACTTGTCATCACCACTGCAGATGAAGAATTGACTGTCAGAAAATTGGAGTTTGCCGAAACAAGATACCCGCTGGAAGCGGAAACCGTACTCTCCTGCGACGATGCCAAACTCAATGCCATCCTGCCGCTCTGCTGGCGTACATTGCAGATGTGCACCCACGAAACATTTATGGATTGCCCCTACTATGAACAGCTTATGTATGCCGGGGACAGCCGTCTGGAAGCTCTTGTAAACATGGCAGGTTCAGCCGATGACAGAGTCGTCCGCAAAATGATATCCATGTTTGCCGCCAGTCAAATGCCGTCGGGGTTCCTGCAATCACGCTATCCCTGCCGGGTAACACAGATCATCCCGCCCTTCTCGCTTATGTGGATAGGATCGTTGTATGATTTTGCCATGCTGCGGAATGATCGTGATTTTGTGCGTTCCCACATGGGGCACGCACAAAAAATAATTGCGGCATTTGAAAATCATATCAACAGTGACGGTTTGATTGAATTTGCACAAGGCTGGAACTTTATGGACTGGACCCCGTCATGGAGTACCGGCGGCAACGTCATGGGGACACCGCCGGGAGCAGAATACGGAGTCTCCCCGGTATTGAATCTGCTTTATGTCTATGCCCTCAAGCTCATGTCTGAACTCAGCCGGTACACTAGCTACAGCGAAATGGCTGATTATTACTTGCGCCGCGGCAAAACAATTGCAGAAATAACAGCCGGAAAATATTTTGATGCCAAAGCCGGACTTATTGCCGAAGATACGGCAGGCGGCAACTTTTGCGAACACAGCCAGTGTCTTGCAATACTCAGCGGACTGTTGCCGCCGGAAACAGATGCAATGCTGCGTAAAAATCTTTTCTCCGGCAAAGTAAAAATGGCAGAATGTACCATTTATTTCTCACACTACTATTTTGAAGTCTGCCGTCTGACCGGCAATGCCGGGGCTTTCTTCAAACGTCTCGAACTGTGGTCGGATAATGTTGATCTCGGATTGAAAACTCTTATGGAACGTCCTGACCCCAGCCGTTCAGACTGCCATGCATGGAGTTCACACCCGTGGTACCATACAGTTGCCACACTGGGCGGTATAAGACCGGCAGAGATGGGTTTCGCCAGCGTGGAAATTTCCCCGATGCCCGGTCATCTGCGGCATCTGACGGTACAAATGATACACCCCGGCGGCATGATCAGTGCAGAATACCGCATTGACAACAATACCTTGTATGCCGTGATTACCCTGCCGGAAGGACTCTCCGGTACTTTCCGTTTTGAAGGAGCAACTGCAGCCCTGCACAGCGGATGTAATGAAATCAAAATAAATACAAACAGAGGTTTACAATGATCTTTACAGAAATCATCAGTGACAGGATCTTTCTCAAAAAACTTGTTTCGTTGACTGTCCCCATAACTTTGCAGAGCCTCATGCTCGCACTGGTTGCTGCTGCCGATGCACTTATGCTGGGCGCAAGCGATCAGGCGGCAATGGCTGCAGTATCTCTTGCCACCCAGATACAGTTTGTACAGAATATGCTTTTGGGTGCAGTTGTGGCAGGGGTCGGCGTACTCGGCGCCCAATACTGGGGCAAAAAAGATATTAAAACTCTGGAAAAAATCTTCGGTATAAGCATACAGGAAAATCTTATCGTTTCGATTGTTTTTTTTGCCGGATGCTTCTTTTTCCCGGAATACCTCATGCGTGCCTTTGCCCATGACCCGGAACTTGTCGCTCTCGGTGCAGAGTACCTGAAAATCGCCAGCTGGTCATATCTGCTCACCGGACTCTCCCAGAGTTATCTTGCTGTTATGCGTGTATCTGATCATGCGGCACGCTCCGCATGGATAAGTTCCGGGGCGGTTATTTTGAATATTGTCCTTAACGCAATATTTATTTTCGGCTTTTCCAAAGGCATTGCCGGGGCAGCGCTTGCAACAGTTTTTGCCAGGATCATCGAATTGGGATGGTGTATTGAATCAACATGGGAAAAAAGTTTTATAAAACTCCGGCTGAAAACAATATTCACATGGGACAGAATACTGCTGAAAGACTTCTGGCATTATGCCCTGCCGATCCTCGGAGCATACCTGTTGTGGGGCATAGGATTCACCGCTTATACTGCGATCATGGGACACCTGGGGCAGGATGCCGCAGCGGCAAATGCCATAGCTGCTGTTGCCCGTGACCTTATGTGCTGCCTCTGCAACGGCGTGGCGGGAGGTTGCGGCATACTCATCGGCAACGAACTCGGCGCAGGCAATCTGCAATCGGGCAAAACATACGGTCAACGCTCAATGGTGATCGCTTTTCTGGTGGGAGGCTTCAGTTCACTGATCATACTTGCCATAATCCCGCTGGTGACAAAATATATACAACTTACGGCAACGGCACAGGAATATCTGATCGGAATGTTTGTGATACTTGCTGTGTATATGATCGGCCGCTGTGTGTGTACAGTGGTTATAAACGGTATTTTTTCGGCAGGCGGTGATACCATGTTTGATGTTTACAGTCTGGTGGTATGTATGTGGTGCATCGCCCTGCCCTGTGCATTTGCCGGAGCATTCTGGCTGCACCTGCCGGTATTGGTGGTATACGGCTGTACCTGTCTTGACGAAGTCGGCAAAGTACCGTGGGTAATGCACCACTACAGGAAATACAAGTGGGTGAAAGACATCACCCGTTGATAAATCTTCATGGTAAAGGTCTCTTCCGGTATACTCCCGGCGACTCACCGGTGGCACGTCGGAAAAAATCGATAAAATAAAACACTCTTCTGAAGCCGAGATCTTCAGCGATTTGGGAAATATTTTTCTCTTTATCCAGCAATTTGATCCTTGCTTTTGCCAGAAGTATATTATGCTGATACTCTTTGAATGTAATGCCGAAACAGCGTTTGAAACCTTTGCCGAGGGCCGAACGTGATAATCCGGTATCCCGGCAGAAATCTTCCAGCCTGACCGTCGCCGGGGGGCGTTCATTCAGGGCAGTTATAAGTTTGCGGTAAGGATATGATACTGCAAGCCTGTTAACTGCAGCAGGAAATTCCGGAGCAAGAAGCGTCGTCAGAGCCGCCACAGTAAGAGGATCCGTTACATATTCCGGAGCATCCTCTGCCAATGCAGATACTGCCCGGAACAATTCTTCCTGTCTGTATTTCTGCAAAGTCGGCAAATTCTCCGACAGGGAGAATCCCAGTCCATCGTACAAATGCAAATGATAGGCTTTCATTCTCAAGCCGCTGTCATAGTCAGCAAAAAAAGGATGAGCGGCAGGCAGCAGAACGATATCCCCTTCTTCAATACGGTGCCGTATGCCATCCATAGTTATCCATGCCCCGTTTTCGATAACGACAAAAAGGCGGGCAAACGGCGGTGACACATGGTGATAACCGACTGCCTCCCGGAAAAAACTGTGTGACGGACATATAAAATCGCAATTCAGCCGGAACGTGCCTGCCGGCACAGTAATATCACAGGATAGATTGCGGTGTTTTGCCGCCAGACAATCTTTTGATTCCTGCATATATTTGTATTTATTCATAATATTTTTCTCCTTTGCAGAATTTACACCTGATATAGAAAAAATCAAATAAAATTCCCCTTTTACGATAAAAAATCCCCCTTACAGATAACACTTTTATTTTGCAGAATGTATATTACAGCAGCAAAGGCAATAAATAAACATCCACACAAATGAAAGGTTATAAAATGTCAGCAGATACACGCAAGGAATTTCAGGAAAAACTGGATGCCTCCCGGCAACAGCGAAAATCAGAACGTTTCCGGCCGGTATTTCATTTTACCGCCCCATGGGGTTGGTCAAATGATCCCAACGGCTTGTGTTTCTGGCACGGGAAATGGCATCTTTTTTATCAGCATTTTTATCCGGAAGATACGCAGCCCAGATGGGGACATACCGTCAGTACCGATCTCATTCATTGGGAAGATCTGCCGACTGCCATAAGTCCGGGACCGGAAACCGGTTCATGGTCAGGTGCAACATGGGTGGAGGCAGACCGGGTAATAGCCATGTACCACGGCTTCGAATCAGGCAATATGGTTGCTGTCTCCAGCGACGAAAACCTGCTGGAATGGGAAAAGATATCCGGAAAATCCGTGTTGCCGAATCCGCTGCCTATATGGTGTTTTGCTGATGGAAGTGAAAAAAGCGGCTCTGCAAATGTACCAGCCGGAGCCATAAACTTTGTCTATGATCCCTGTATCTGGCAGAAAGGTGAATACTACTATTCACTTTCCGGCGGAGCACACCGTCTGCCCGGAGTATGGAAA
>JAZSGI010000228.1:0-4125 GCA_045532655.1 Victivallaceae bacterium | reverse complement strand
CCTAAGACCGCTTGGCCTCCGACTTCCGGAAATCCCATTGCATGTACTCCGTACCCTGCGGCAACGGCTGGGCGGAAATGTGACTTTAAGCATAAAGTGCCGTACAGGTAAAGATGATTACCATGATTCCCTGAAATGGCTGCCCAGATGGATTGAAGCCGGTGAACTTGATTGGATAAGTGTTCATTACCGTACTGTCAGCGAAGGCTACAGACCGGTAACCAAAGAAGAGCGTTCAAAACGTTTTGCTGCAGTTGCAGAAGTGACAGATATCCCCATGTGGATAAATGGAGACATGACGGATATTGCAGAAGCAGAAGCAGAAATAGCCAAATTGAACGGCAGGGCTCACGGCGCACTTTTCGGAAGGGGGTGGCTCAAATCACCCGGTCTGTTCCGTGGTATCGACAGCGCAACTGCAGCAGAAGAGTTTTACAAACGGGCAGTCAACTGGCCGGATGGCATCAGCTCCGGGCAGCGCATCGAACTTGGCAAATGGCTGTTGGGAAAAATCATCCTCTGACAGAGTCATCAGCTTCACGCAGGTTTGTCCGCAGGGATCTTCTGGTATTTTCCGCCCGTCTTCTGGCAACATAAAATTCAGCAGTATCGGCATTGACCAATTCATAGAGTACAGCCTGTTTTTTCCCCGGAGCCGGACGGAGTATACGGCCAAGCCGCTGCAAATATTCCCTGCCGGTGGAAGTTCCGGAAACCACTACTCCAATATTAGCCTCCGGTACATCAACCCCTTCGTTAAGTACCCGGCTTGAAACAAGTACAGGATACTTGCCGGAACGGAAGTTATCAAGCATCGACCGGCGTTCATTTGCTTTTGTACGGTGAGTAACTACCGGCAGGAGAAAACGCTCCCCTATTTCATAGGCTTGGGCATTGGCAGCTGTAAAAATAATGATACGTTCATCAATGTGGCGGCAAAGGATATCCCATACCGCTTTATATTTGGCTTCGCCGCCGCGGGAGAGTTCACGCTGCCGCAGAAACGCAGAAAATACCTGCCGCCCTTCCCTGCCGGACATGGCACAGGCGGAGAGAAAAGATTTCCAGCCGTCCTGCTGTCTGAAATCGATCCTTTTGCGCCGGACAAATGCTGTATAAATATTCCTTGTTTCGTTGTATTCAGCCTCTTCTGCTGCCGATAGCGAAAGAGGAACTTGCTTTATACGGAACATTGACAACACCTTTCCCGCCAGTTCCCCGACCTCAAGATGACAGCATAACTCACCCAGCAGTCTTTTCAGTACAGGTGCGTTTTCCCCCTCCATATCCGGAGTGGCAGAGAGTCCAAGCCGGTACGGGGCGATCGTATCTTCTGCTGCCGATCTGTTTCTCGGTCCCGGCAGGTGATGACACTCATCGCATATCAGAAGCCCGAATCTGCCGCCAAGTTCACGCATGTGCAGAGCTGCAGAATCATAAGTGGCAACTGTAATATCCTTTATACAGTGAAATCCGCCGCCTAACATACCGGTTTGCTGATTGAAAAATTTTTCAAGCGCCCCCGCCCATTGATGCATCAGGTCTATCGTGGGGACAACAACAATGGCAGGACGGCACAATCTGGCACAGGCAAGAGCACCGACAAAACTCTTCCCGCTCCCGGTGGGCAGGGCAATTATACCACGGTAGCCTGCCTTTTTCCACTCTTCAAGAGCCTGCAGCTGATAATCCCGCGGAGGGAAAGGACTGCGGAGTGTAAGTTTGACTGCAGAGAAACCTTTTGCATTATCCTCTACGGCAAAACCTTTCTGCCGCAGGTCTGTCATAAGCTCCCTGTAATCGCAGGCAAGTGCCCGGTAAATACCGCCAGTTCTGTCATCGGCAGCAATAATTCCGGCAGGCAATTCTGCAGCAACAGCAGGAGTCATGCCCCGGAAAAGCAGTGTTCCGTCCTGAAATTCAACCGAAATCCCGTTTTTCTCCATATCAAACCGGATTTCTGAATGTTGCAAATGTCCAGATGATCCCCATAAAAACAAGGGCGCATCCGATAAAAATATATACAACATTTGCCGCCGCACCAGTTGTCAGCATTACCAGAAGCACGATCACACAAGGTATTGCGGCAAAAAGCAGGGAACGCAACCCCTTTTGCCATGCGGGATAATCCTCGATTCCGCACTCAGCCCTGATAGCCTCCAGCTTCGCCAGCAGCAATTTCTCTTCTGCGGCGGAAAGCATCTTTTCCTCCCCGCCATCCGGCATGGAAAAGTTGTTATTTACTTTTGCCCCACCCGTACTCATTTCCGGCACAGTAACCCCTTTGGAGCACTCCGGACAAATGACAACCTTCCCGCTCCAATCAGATTCCACCAGCATGGGGTTGTGACAAAATGGACAGATAAGCTCAAATTCCACTGTTACTTTCCTTTTCCGGTAGATTTGTAATCAAGCCACATTCCACGCAGATCCCTGCCGCGGGCAAACAGTGCCTGAAAACCATCAAAATCCCCCCGCCGCAAAGAGTCTGCTATAGCTTTGAATCTTTCGCTGTATTCGTCGCAGGCCTCCACGATCACGTCGGCATTGGCTTCGCAAATTTCACGCCACATTTCCGGCTTGCTGGAAGCAATTCGTGAGGTATCCCTGAATCCTGTTGCACAGCCGGCATAACGCAGCTGGCGGGTTTCGTCATCACAATCCAGACTTGCCAATACCAGTGACAATGCCGCAAGGTGTGATATGTGACTGGTGTAAGCCACAACCCTATCATGCTCCTCCGCACCGATAAAACGGATACGGGTACCAAGGAAACGCCAGAAAGCCTCCACCTTTTTCACCGCCTCTTCTGTCGCCCCATCCCCGACAATAAAAGTATCTGCATTGTGGTAAAGTCCGGGGAACGCATGTTCATAACCGGAAAACTCTGTTCCAGCCATGGGGTGTGATCCGACAAATTCACATCCGGATTCACGCAAAAAACGTGCCGCATCATTCATGGGCCGTTTAACGCTGCCGATATCCGTAACAACAGAACCTTTTTTGAAAAGACCGGCATATTTGCACATAAAATCAACTATTGCCGGAATCGGCAGACACAGAACAGTCAGATCAGCTTCGCCAAGAACCTCTTCCAATGTTCCGGAACGTTCTATGGCACCGCCGGCAACAGCAAGTTTTACCGTTTCAACACGTCTTGCCCAACCGATACAACTTCCATTGAATCCCTTTGCTTTCAGCGAAAGACCGAGAGAACCGCCAAGCAGACCGAGACCGACGATCGCAACAGTTTTGATTTCTGTAAGTTCCATTATAAAAATTCCGTATAAAATTACCTCTGCCGGCAAATCACAAACATGACCGGATCTTCACTTAATATAGCGCAAAAAACCGGATTAGCAACTATTTTTTTTGATATTTATCTTGAAGAAGAGAATTTCATGGAGTATATTATAGAGAAATATCAACCAACGAAAGGTAAAAAAAAAATGCTTAATGTAATCACCGGATTATCCAACGAATTCGGCTCCGACCCGGAATTTGTCCTGGCTGGCGGCGGTAACACCTCATGCAAAGATGAAAATTTTCTCTATGTCAAGCCCTCCGGCGTAACTCTGGCGGCTATCAAACCGGAAAATTTTGTCAAGCTCCGCCGTGAAACTCTCCGTAAAGTATTTGATATTCCTGCCGATGCCGACAAGGATCAGCGGGAAGCCATGGTAAAAAAAGCTACTGCCGATGCTGTCAACTATGACTCCTGCGGCAGACCATCAGTCGAGGCCCCTCTTCACGAAGTACTGGATTACAAGTATGTTGTACATCTGCACCCCGGCAAAGTCAACGGGCTCATGTGTTCTGCAAATTCTGCAGAAAAAGCCGCTGAACTCTTTCCCGAAGCTCTCTATGTAGAAATTTGCGACCCCGGCTACAAACTCGCTGCAACTGTAGCAGGTAAAGTTGCTGAATGGAAAGCCGCAAAAGGCTGCACTCCCAAAGTCGTTTTTCTGGAAAACCACGGTGTCTTCGTTGCCGCAGATACCCCGGAAGAGATCCGCAGTATTTATGCCGGTATCATGGATAAGCTCTCTGCCGAATATGCCGGCAAAAAAATTACTGAAATGCCCATGGCAACAGAAGCCGATGCTGATTTCGTTTTTGAAAATG
>JAZSGI010000081.1:0-2067 GCA_045532655.1 Victivallaceae bacterium | reverse complement strand
GCATCAGGCTCCGGAAAGTGTATTTCCGGCGGTGAACCAATCACGGTACAGCCGGGAATGCTTTTTCTGGTCCGTCCCGGCGAGGGATACGAAATGCACTTTGCCCCCGGCAGCAGCGTATGTATGTATAATATACGCTTTGACCTGGAGGATCAGCCGGAGTTCCATTGCGCTCATCCGTGTGCATACAACAGTGGGGATGCCAAAAAGATTTTACCATTCGGCAAAGAATTTCCATCTCATGTACGATTGAAGAACACCGGGGATTACACAGATTTGTTTTTCCGTCTTCTCCTTGTATGGCCGGGCAAGGATGTGCAAACGGTCATGAGAGCAAAAGGTATTTTACTGGAACTGCTGGGTTTGATAGCCGGATGCCAGCAAACACTCAATGGAGCCTCTGACGAACCAAGGCGGATGCACCTGAATGAAATATTGCAGAAATATTCCAGCCGCAACGGCTTGCCGCCAACTCCGGAAATGCTGGCAGCAGAAGCCGGCATGAGCCGCAGCTCCTTTTACCGGTACTTCAGCCGGATTACCGGCAAAAGCATTCACAACTATTTCCTCGAACAGCGGATACTCAATGCGAAAATCGATCTGCTGCACACCACTGATGCCATAAAAAATATAGCAGAACGGCACGGATTCACCTCTGTACATCATTTCACAAAAGTTTTCACCCGTACCGCCGGGATCTCTCCCGGCACCTTCCGCCGGGAGTTTGCCGACCGCGATTCCTGATTTACTGTAAGTGTTTTGTTCTTTCGATCAGGTGCATTTGCAAATCAGGCGGCACCAGCTTGAACATCTGTGAATATCCGGCAACCCGCACATGCAGATTGCCGTATTTTTCAGGATCATTTTTAGCTTTTATCATATCATCCGCCGAAACTATATTCCACTGCACCTGCCCCACACCCATGCTGAATGCACTGTTCTGCAAAGCAAGAAATGTTTTTACCGGATCATCTGTATTAAGCAAAGACGGGTGAAGGTCGATTATAGCTGCAGATGCCCCGGCTGCCATATCATGCGGCTGCACAGCAAGAGAACGAAGCATGGCACTTACGCCGTTTATATCCATTCCGGGATGGGCGGAAAGCGAATAGGCAAATGGAGTGCCGCATTTTCGACCATTGGGGGTTGCCCCTGTGCCTTTACCGCAGCCGACATTAACGTAAAAACTGAAAAGATGTACAAAAAACTTACTGTTTTCCTCGCTTATCTCATCCATATACTCAATAAATCGGCGTGACAATTCTGCCGCCTTCTGATCAACTTCATCAATACCGTTGCCATATTTAGGGGCATCGGCTATAAGCATGCGGCGCAAATTTTCCCGTCCGGCAAAATCGGTACGCAAAGCGTCCAGCAGTTCAGCCTGCGTGATTTTCTTTTCTTCAAATACAAGTTTACGCAATGCCACAAGTGAATCCGCCGTATCCGGAACTGCCATGAGACAGATAGAATGCCAGTTATACTGCGCACCGCAATTTGTAATATCACGCCCCCTTTTAATACAAGGTTCGGTGAGCATGGAAAAACTCAAAAGCGGACAATGATTGCGCTGGGATTTTTCCCCGGTACGGCAAATATATACCATGTGACTGGCGCATGTGCGCATATTTTCCCAGAACGCCTCTTCAAATTCTTCATAAGAATCGTATTCCGTCAAAGTTTTTCCCGCCGGCAGCTGCTGTTCGCCTTCAACCAGATCTTTACCTCCATTAATGGTGAGTTCCAGAACTTTAAGCAGATTGTACCACCCGGAAACAGCTCTGTTATTGGCTTTACCGGGGATAGTGATCTCTATACACCCCACAGGAGCATAATCACGGGCATCAGCCAGTGCAATGCCACGATCGGAAAGAGCTTTGACAAAACATTTGTCATTAAGGAAATACGGTATTCCTCCGCCGCGGAGAACCAGTTTTGCCGCCCGCTCCATCACGCTTGCCGGAGTGTCATCTGTGACCCGCAGAGACAGGTCCCTGAGTTTACCGAAATCGTAAGTGGCATCGAGAATTATCTCGGTCAATCTGTTGCAGGCGCATTTGCCGTCTT
>JAZSGI010000211.1:0-2639 GCA_045532655.1 Victivallaceae bacterium | reverse complement strand
TTTGGGAAATGGTAAACTCCGGTGCTGATGCAGGGAAAAGCAACCGTTTTGCAGTTGTTTTCTTTTGCCAGAGCAAGTGAATTTATGTAGCAGTTTTTCAAAAGCTCGGCTTCATTGCACTTGCCGCCGTGCCAGACTGGTCCGGGCGTATGGATGACGAACTTTGCGGGTAATTTGAATCCGGGCGTGATGCGGGCTTCGCCGGTTTCGCAACCGTTGAATTTACGGCAGGCTTCCAGAAGTTCCCGTCCGGCAGCCCGGTGGATCGCGCCATCCACGCCACCGCCGCCCAAAAGCGAACAGTTGGCGGCATTGACAATAGCATCCACTTCAAGTTTTGTAATGTCGGCAGTTATTATTTCAATCATATCGTACTCCTGTTTTTCTGATTCCATTGAAAAATAATGCACTTTTTATGCAAAATCAAATTCAGATGCGGAATAATTCCGTAAAAATGCGGAACAATGTCAATTTGTTTTGATATTGTTCCGGATATTGTTCCGAAACGGTGTGATTTATGCCGGGAAAATACTGGATGATTTCCGAATTAAAATTAAATGACTGCCTTAAAATGGATGGTCGGAATTATTGTGTCCTCTTACTCGGTTTGAGGAACGATTACTACCTCCAGCAAATTAATGCCTTGTTGCCAAACAGCAGGCAAATATGTATTATTCGCTCAACTCCTGAAGCAAAAGCTGAAACAATGCCCCGGCATCAGAGGCAGAAAAAAGTATTTTCAAAAATGCTTCTTTCTTTAATGCGCTGGATATTTGCGAAAGAAGTTTCAGATGTTCTTCGTGCTGATCTGTTCTGGCGGCTATCATAAATACCAACTTTACAGGTTCTCCATCCAGGCTGTCATAATCCGACACACCATCACGCACAAGTCCGACTGCCATAACAATATCAGAAACCTGATCTATCCTGACGTGAGGTATCGCCAGTCCTCTGCCGATACCGGTACTCATCATCTCTTCACGCCGGGCTATGGCTACAGTCAGAGCATCAGGATCATGCACTTCCGGAGTGTCGGCAAGAACATCAATAAGCCTGTCAAGAATCTCAAGTTTACTGGCAGAATCAACGACAACTATACGATCAGCCTTCAACACTTTGAATATATCGAATTTCTTTTGCATAACATCACCTGCTGCTTACAAGGTCAGACATTCACCCCATCACAGTTTGCGTCTGAGGCGGCATCAGCAAATTCAGCCAGCAGCGGATCGACAACTTCAGTAATAAAATCCTCTACCTGCTGCGGCGCTCTGCCGATAAATGCTGTAGGATTGACGATCTCATCAAATCTGTGCGCCACTGCGGCAAAAAGCGGATCACCGGCAAGACGGTCAAGAAGGTCATTATCTGCTCCGTCTGCTTTGATCCTGCGGGCGGCTTCCATGGAGTGAACACGGATGGCTTCGTGAAGTTCCTGACGGTCACCACCGGCCTGAACTGCCGCCATAAGGATATTTTCTGTAGCCATAAAGGGCAGATCTGCTGCCACATGACGGGCTATCACATTGGGCCACAGCTGCAGATTGGAGGTGATATCGGCAAGAAGATTCAAAATCACATCAGCAGTCAGAAAAGCCTCGCCAAGCACGATACGGCGGTTGGCAGAATCATCAAGTGTACGTTCAAAATACTGGGTGGAAGCTGTATGGGCGCAGTTTACCGGCAGATTTTCCAGATACCGGGAAAGGGCACACACACGCTCACTGCGCATGGGATTGCGCTTATAAGCCATGGCACTTGAACCGATCTGCTTCTTGCCGAAGGGTTCTTCCATTTCACGCAAATTGGCAAGCAGACGGATATCCCCGGCAAGTTTATAAGCCGACTGACCGAGTCCGGAAAGAACTGACAGCACCCAGTAATCTATTTTGCGGGTATAGGTTTGACCGGAAAGCGGAACAATGTTGGTAAAACCCATTTTTTCGGCAACCATTTTTTCCAGCTTGCGGACCTTGGCGTGATCCCCGTTGAAAAGTGCAAGGAAACTTGCCTGGGTTCCGGTGGTTCCTTTAACACTGCGGAAAGGCAGTGTTTCCAGTTCCCGCTGCAGACGGTTGAAGTCAAAGACCAGATCCTGCAAATACAAACAGAAACGCTTGCCCACCGTCGTAAGCTGGGCAGGCTGGAAATGAGTAAAACCCAGAGTGGGCAGATTGCGGTTATCCCAGGCAAAATCACGAAGATTGCGGATGACCTGCAGCAGTTTGCTGCGCAAAACAGCCATGCCTTCACGCATCTGGATAAGCTCTGTATTGTCAGTCACAAAACAGCTTGTCGCACCAAGGTGAATAATCGGCATGGCAAGGGGGCAGGAAAGTCCGAAAACATGGATATGGCTCATAACATCATGGCGGAGTTCCTTTTCTTTGGCTTCAACAGCTTCAAAGTCGATATCATCCAGGTGTTCACGCATCTGTGCGATCTGTTCATCGGTAATATCAAGACCGAGTTCCTTTTCGGACTCGGCAAGAGCAAGCCAGAGACGACGCCAGGTGGAATGTTTCTTCTGGGGTGACCAGATATAGTTCATAGCGGCAGAAGCATAACGGCCTGAAAGTGGATTCTGATAAACTGTGTTATCCATATTTCTGTCTTTCCTGTATTTTTATTTGATTTTT
>JAZSGI010000012.1:0-24381 GCA_045532655.1 Victivallaceae bacterium | reverse complement strand
TCCACGTGTCCGGGAGTGTCAATAAGATTCAGTTCATAATCTTCGCCGTTCCGGGAGTGATATTTCATCCTCACGGGGTGTGACTTGATCGTGATACCGCGTTCACGCTCCAGATCCATTCCATCCAGCAGCTGATCCTGCAAATCACGTTTTTCAACAGTATTGGTTATTTCCAGCATACGGTCGGCAAGTGTTGATTTGCCGTGGTCGATGTGGGCTATAATAGAGAAGTTTCTTATATTTGAAAGTTCAGCCATTGCTCTTTTTTTCCTCGGATCTGCTATCCTTTTTTATTGCGGAACATAATATAGCACAAAATGCTTTTTTTTCAAGTTTCCCGTCTGCAGTCCTGCTCACGGACTTTTGCGGGGGGGCATGACGCAAATAATCGATTTGCAGCAGTCACATCACTCAGTCAACACCTGTTGTATATCCCTGAAAACATGATCTTCCCAATTTGCTTCCAATGACGAATAGGAGCCATATACGGGCAATTTACGCAATTTGGGATTTTCACTTCCGGAACTTACTGATGGATAAAAATAAGGTTTGATTTCTATGCCTGCAGGAGTACACTCTGTATTTTTTTCAGCAATACGTTTCAGCAGCAGCTCCACGACCTGTTCCGCCATCATCTTCACCGGCTGCACAACAGTAGCCAGCGGCACAGCGCAAAGATCGCACATTGCAAGTCCGTCATATCCCACCACTGTCATATCTTCGGGGATTTTCACTCCTGCAGTCAGCAAAAGCGATATAAGCCGTCCGGCAAAATAATCGTTGCAGCAGAACACAGCATCAGGTTTCAGTTCAAGCAAACGTTCCACCAGTTTACCGCCGTCCCCGCCGCAATCTTCAATGGAGAGGAAACTCCCGGTCAGCCCGGCAGCAGCAAGGGCCTCTTTGAAGCCCCTGAACTTTTCCATAGTGGGTGTCCCGTAAAATTCATGCACCGCACTGCTGACATATACAAATCTTTTTCTTCCGATTTTCAGGATCCCGCGGACTGCCTCTGCTGTTCCGGCAGCGTGATCGACCACCAGATCAAAGCCCACGATTTTGCCGGGAGGCACAAATACACTGGGTATTGCCGGGAACTTGCCCGAAGCAAGGGGATTGTACTGTGTGGTAATGATCATCCCGTCGATGCCTTTGGCAAGAAGTTTATTTACAGCAAGCTCAACGACCGATTCATTCATGCCGTAATTTGCCATCAGACTGTATCCCCTGCGGTCAAGAGCCACACTCATTTCGTTGAAAAAACACTGGGACAGAACTGAAGCATAGGGGACACCGTAAATACCTATGGTCATACTTGCCGCCCCTTTAAGACTGCGGGCACTGGCATTGGGGGTATAATGCAGTCTGCGGGCGATTTCTACGACCTTCTCCCGTGTTGCCTGGGAAACTTTGCTTGTACCGACATTGCTGAGCGCCGCCGCAACGGCCTGTCGGGAAACACCGGCCATTTTGGCGATTTCTTTCATTGTCACGCTCATCGTTTCCTCCGGCAGCTCCCGGCACAGGGAGTTATAGTTTGTTTACAGCAATTCAGGTATGCTATATACTGCAATTTATTGATACAGTCATATAAAGTGTGTTAATATAACTCACAAAGGGACTTTTTGCAAATTGTTTTTTGCCGGCAAGCCCATCTTTAGCGGGATTTTGGAAGAAATATCGGCAAAGATGCTTGCAAAGTATACTATACTGTGCTATATTGCTGGTATTATGAAAATACTGTTTTACATATCAGCAATGCTTCTTCCGGTTCTCACGGTTTTTTTCTGCACTTCCGGGTGCAATGCCGGAGGGCCGCAAGCTTCAGATACCTCTGCCGGTTTTGCGCTTGCACGAGCCAAAGTGGCCTCCGGTGAAGCTCAGTGTGTACTCGTGGCAGACGGCATGATCGTTGCAGAAAATACCGGCAGCGGCGTAAGCCCCCTGCTTGAACTCTACAACAACAGCAGGGAACAGATGCCGGGAGCGATACTGGTGGACAAAATCATCGGCAGGGCAGCAGCATTTATTGCCATTGACGGCGGAGTAAAATATGTCCACGCACAGGTCATGAGTGAAGATGCCGCAAAACTTCTTCATTCTTACAATGTCGGTGCCGGCTGGGATGTTCTCACCCCGCGTATACTCAACCGCAGTAAAACCGGCATCTGCCCCATGGAAAAAGCTGTGGCAGAATGTACCGTTCCGGCGGAAGCCGTTCAAATACTCTCTGCAAAAGTCGCAGAAATGCAGAACAAAAAATAAAAAGCAAGGAAGTGATCATGCCCTCCATCAAAATAGAAACATCTGCAAATATCACCGCGCAGGATCAGGAAAAACTGGCTCTGGAAATAAGTTCCGCATGCGCCGCATGGCTGAACAAGCCGGAAAAGGTAATACAGGTACGTATAGCAAGCGGCATGACGATCTCTTTCGGTGGTACAGTCTGCAAAGATTCCGCCTTTGTGGTAATCGCCCTTATCGGCAGTATTGCCGCTGAAACCAAAGCTGTCCTGCCGGAGCGTTTCGCCGCCATACTGGGGAAATACGGGATAAGCGCAAACCGCATATTCCTGCGGTATATGGAATCAGAAGCTTCTGCATGGGGTTGGAACTGAAATATGACCAAACCGTTATCATCAAGTCTCGAAGATTATCTTGAGGCTATTGCCGAACTCATTGCCGTGGACGGCCACGCCCATACCAAAGAGATCGCAGACAAACTCAATGTAAAAATGCCCTCAGTTACCGGGGCACTGCGTCAGCTTGAACAGCTCGGTTATATTGTTTACAATGCTCACTATCCTGTGCAATTAACAGCAGCAGGGGCAGAAATTGCCGCAAAAGTGCTGCACAGGCACAATGTACTGAAATCATTTTTTGCCGACATAATGGGACTTTCTGCAGCCAGAGCTTCTGAGACAGCGTGCCACATTGAACACGTTGTTGATGCCGAAACCATCCGGCGCTTCGTACTGTTCTCCAACGCCATAAGCACCCGCAGGGATGCGGGCAGACTGCAAACATTCCTGACCGAAGCTATGGCAGAGGAAAACCGGGATCTTGCCGTTCTTGCCGATCTCCCTGCCGGAAGCCGCGGAGTATTCCTGAAAAAAGGGCGTAATATTCCGGAAAACACCCCTGTTCCCATACCGGCAGGCACCGGGTTCACAGTCTGCAGTTTTTCGCTGGACAAAAGTTACGTCCGCATCTCTGCCGGGGGCAGCGAGACGGAAGTGGCAATGGAAATTGCCGAAAACATGTGGTGCCGTCCCTGCTGAAATCAAACTCAAATACCCTTCCCTTGTATACTGCCCGCAGGATAAAGATGGACTTTTCTGCATTAACAATGCATTTTTTTGCAAATCATCAACACAAGGGTTGACTTTATTCAAAAAATTGACTATAGTATATAGTGTATCAGAATTACGTTTTCCGTGTATTATATATCCGGATACAGAAGCGTGAAATATAACAATCCAAAGCGAAAGGAGAAGAAAGAGAAAACATCCGTGAATTACATATTAAACAAGTTCTGTTTACCATTATCTGTAACAATGTAAATCAGATGTTGCCGCAGATTGGGATACAGAGAATGAACAAGTAGTACAAACAACAGGTAATCAATCAGTTAAAAATTCAAAAAGAAAAAAAGAAAGAGAAGGTAAAAAGAAAATGAAGAAGAATTTTACTCTTATAGAACTGTTGGTAGTGATCGCTATCATAGCAATTCTCGCCTCCATGCTGCTGCCTGCCCTGAGCAAAGCAAGAGAAGCCGCAAACAAGACTTACTGCCTCAACAACCAGAAACAGCTTGGTCTGGCAGCTATGATGTACAGCAATGATTATGACGATTATGCCGTCTACGGTACCGCACAGACTCTGGTTGATGACAACTACCTGCCCAAAGCAACTATCAAATGTAAATCCGAAAGCAATAAATCTCCGGACGACACCTGCATCAGCTACGGCAAGAGCCAGGTGACTTTCGGTTTCATAAATGGCGGCGAATACCCACTGCAGAAAATCACCATCGTCGGCGGCCATGGTTCCATGTCCAGCGTCATCTATTTTGCTGAAGCCACCCTGTGGGGTGTTTCCTATCCCGGTCTGGATGCCAGCGCTTCCGGTGCCTTTGTCTGCTACCATGCCGGTACATATCCCGGCAACCTCTCCTGGAGCTGGTATCCTGTTTATCTGCGTCATGACGGCAACAAAAGTTCATCCGTTTCCTTCGGTGACGGCCACGCCGCTTTCATGAAGAATCCTGAATTCCGTGACGGCAGCAGCAGCGGCCCCTGGCAGCCCCACCTGGTCAGCAATACCGGGACCCTGGTTACAACTGCATTCTGATCTGCTGATTCTGTATTCTATGTTCCGGGAAACAACCGGAACATAGATTTTTTTTGCCCGTAATCACAAAATACTACAATAAATCACTCCGAAAGATCCGAGGGGAAAATAATGCGACGCGAATTAATGAAAGATCTTATCTGCCACAAACTCACCAACAGAGTCGGGTTAAATGAACACTTCTGGCCATTCCTTCAGGAAAAACGCTGGACAGCACAGGGCTACCCAGCAGGAACCAATTATGCCGATTACTTTGATTTGGATCAGGATTGCGCTTATTGGCTGAATCTGCCCGAACCGGATCTGGAGATGGCAGGCGTTGTTGCCGAAGATGAGGAATCCATTACCACCCGTGACGGATGGGGGGCAATTATCCGCAAATTCAAAAAAGAGGCCTGCACTCCTGAACATATCGGATTTCAGTTTGACAACCCGGATATCTGGTTCAATAATTTCCGTCAGAAACTGCTTGATGCAGACCTTTACAGCAATATCGACATAGCGCAAATCAAAGCGGAGCGGGAACGGTGCATGGCGGCCGACCGTTATACCGTATATTCCGGCATCCACATCTTTGAATTGATGCGTGCAACCATGGGTGACGTAAATATGCTGGAAAGTCTGCTTCTGGAAAAGGAAATGATCCATGACTTCAACCAGGTGGTTACCGATTTGTATATCAAGCAGTGGGAATATATCTTTAAACATGCCGGACTTCCTGACGGTATGCATATTTATGAGGATCTTGCCTATACCCGCAGTGCCTTTATCAGTCCGGAACTGCACAGGGAAATGATTTATCCATATCACAAACAATTTTTTGACTTTTTCAAATCCTATGATCTTCCGGTGACCATGCATACATGCGGGGATTTCCGTGTTCACATCCCGGCGATCATTGATTCCGGCGTGGACTGCATCCAGACTCTGGAAGCAAAAACCGGAATGAATGTGGTGGATCTGGCAAAAGAATACGGTGACCGTATCACCTTTATGGGCAATATCGATATTACCATACTGGAAACCAACAACCGTGACCTGATCAGGGAGGAAGTTCTTTCCAAGCTCAACGGCATGCGCGAATTGCAGAAACCTTATATATTCATGTCCGACCACTCCATTTCCCCCGGAGTTGACCTGTCTTCGTACCAGTATATGCTGGAACTGTTCCGGGAAAATTGTTCTTATTGATCTTTGAGGTGATGAATATTATGCAGAAAAAATTACTTTGCGGAACTGCCGGTCTTGTCTGCCTCTGCTCCACCGCACTTGTGCCGGAGGAGTATCACCGCGGGGATATCTCCGGAATGGTTCCTTATGAAATGGAGAACCGTCAGGAACCGTTCCCCCCGGATATTACATTTGAAGATTGTTCCAAATGGCAGGTGGAAACCGTAAATGCCGTTGCCACCCTCTCCCCGTCAACTGAAAAACCCCTCTTCAACCGGAGCATTTCCGGCAAGCTGACTTATAAAGGGAACGATAAAAACGGCGCAATCATTTTGCGCCCGGCTGATAAGATCGCAATCGCAGATGATGCCAATACTGTAGGAGTGTGGAACATCGGCAGCTGCTGGATGAACTGGGGATTCACTCCGCAAATGACTGTTCTGGTCGAAGATGCCAACGGTAATGAACAGGAAATAGGCGGGTTTACAACACTGCATTATATGTACTACTTCTACCAGCGGCGCCGTATCCCGGAATCACTGGCAAGACCCCTTACCTTTACCGGTATCAAAATAACAAAACCATCCACAAAAGACGAGGCAACAGCATATTTCGATTCAGTATACTTTTACAGAGCTTCCGAAAAATATCTTTACTTTGAACCTTTTCCGGAACGTCTCCCCTTCCCCACCCGCAAAGAAACGATCCTGCCGGATCAGTTTCTGCCCTGCATGACAAATGCCGCTGCCGTTTCAGCAAATGAATTTTTGTTTCAGAGTGTGGAACCGGGTTTTACCCTTGATGTCTCCATAGATGTACAGGAACCTTTCTTTGACGGTATCACGGTTAATGGCCTTGCTCCGCTTACCGGCGCAAAAATCATCCTTGATGACAACACAGAAGTAACACCGTTTGCTTCAAGTGCTTATATGGAAGACGGCTGTTTGTATCTGCAATTTCCCATCCCGCAGGCAAACGATCAGCTGAATTGCAAAATCAGGCTGAAAAATAAATCACTGATCTTTGATTTTGAGGCCTCCGCCGATCCCGGACGGATCGCCAGACTGGATCTCGGTGAAGCCTGCGGCAAAGAGATAACCAACTCTTTCACAATGCCGTATCTGACTTTCAGCTCCGATTCCCAGTACCGGGATGATTCCGCCACAGACCCCAGAGTGATCGCCACAAAAGATTTTTATGTATTCAGTCAATTTGACTGGTACAACTCTGACAGCAGTAAATTTTATTGTCATGCATTTTCTCCTGACCGGCCCGGCAAGTTCAATGGCGGCGTGGAATATATCCGGAAAACAGACGGCAACAGAAATGTATTGCGTGAAAAACTCTTTCTGAACATTTCACCCGATCTGTGGGAAGTCTTCCCCACCATCGACAACCCGCCTTCCACCATGAAAAATGTACAGGCTGACCGTCTGTGGAAAGTTTCGGTATCCTATTGCAACCCAGCTGAACAACTGGCAAAAAATACCCGGCTGCGGAATCTGGGACTGGACAAAATTTCCATCCGCTACCATGAAGACACATGGCGGGATGACGGCGAAAGCTATACCTTCAAACTTGCCCCCGCCCCCCGTTACAAGGGCAGGGAAACACTTATTGATTTTGTCGCAGATATACAGGCTCTGGGCTGGAAAATCGGTCTTTATTCCAACTATACCGATCTGCCGCCGGTCAGCAGCTGCTGGGATGAAGACAACGCCTCGCAGGATCCCGACGGCAACTTCCATGAATCATGGCCGCGCTGTTACGCCCCCAAGCCCATGTGGGCGTGGGAAATGCAGAAAAAACTCGCTCACCGGATGCAGAATATTTACGGCGAAGATCATTCCTATTGCGACGTACATACCAGTGTGACACCTTTCAGCCGGGTCGACTATGACCACCGTGTCCCCGGGGCAGGCATGTTCCGGCGTACATTTGAATGTTTCGGGCTGATCCTGCTTAACGAAAAAGTCGCCCACAAGGGCCCGGTTTTCTCCGAAGGCATCAACCACTGGTATTATGCGGGTCTTTCCGACGGCAATTACGGGCAGTATTATCTGCCGGAATCGGCTCCGTGGTTCCCGGATTTCAATCTGCGGAAGATGCACATCCTGCAAATGGATGCCGGTGCCGAAAGCATGGGGGCAATGAATGAACCGACTGTACGGCAGATAGCTGCAACACTGATTTACGGGAACATTGGATTCCTTGCAGAAAACTTTACTGAAGCCGAAGCCATGGAACGCTATTATCTTATACAGCCGCTTCAGGAATACTATGTCATGGAAGAGGTTGCCTTTACCGGTTACGCCGATGAATACGGCAATATCCATTCCTCCAGCGACGCATGGCGTACGCCGGAGATCCCTGCATTGGGCCGTATCCGTGCCGTTTATAAAAACGGTTACAACGTATCCGTCAACCGGGGTTCAGGTACATGGAACGATCTTCCCGCCTGCGGCTGGGAGGCATACAGTACCGACGGCAAAACCTTTTCGGTACGCAAAATTGCCGACGGCAAAATTTTTGAAGCTGCCTCCGGTAAGGTTTCCCATTACATCAAGGGCGAAGATGCATCATTCGGCGGCATGAAAATTGTCAACGGTGCAGCGGCTCTGAAACTGGAGGCAACAGGCTGGGAACTTATCCCCGGACGCAATTACGAAAGTTTTGCTTTCCATCAGGATCTCATCGGAGCAGGCAATAAAATTACTGCCTCTGCAGTAAATGATGACCTGCAGGAAATCGGAAGTTTTGAACTTACTGCTGACAGTGAAGGATTCTTCACCGCTCCGGCATGTCAGGATAACATTTTCAAGTTTATTTTAATCAATAACAACATGGGGGGGTAAAATGTACAGCAGATTTTCTTTTCTCTCCATTCTGTTGGGTTGCGGCATCAACCTGTTTGCCGCCGCAGAAGAACTGCCACCGGTACCGGAAATCCGTGACAAAGGCAATAAACTGGTAAAAAATTACCTCGATGCCGAATTTGCCGACACATGGCTCATGATTCCCGGCGCACCGGCGGAAAACTATGCTGCAGCCGCTCCGGAAGATAATGGTCTTCTCTTCCAATACCGCCAGAATAAATTCCCCCTGCGCAGCCTGCCCGGTCAGGAAAAACTGGATGAATGTGTTGTTTACGGCATTATTCTCGCCCCTGCAGACGGCAAAATGCGTATCGGCGCCTCCTGCAACAGCAATTTTGAAGTCTTCTGCAACGGCGAACAGGTATGTGCCGGAACCAAAATCGACAGCAATCCTGAACTGTATGCAGAGGATTATCCTTTTATAATCGATGTAAAAAAAGGTGAAAACCTTCTGGCTCTGCACCTTAAACGCGGCACACCCGATTTTAAATTTGTCTGCCGGGAAGTTTCCAACGAACCCTCAATTGCCGAGGTCGTCTTCGGCCCCTGGCCGACAAACCCCGGCAACGGTTCCATGGATATCCGCTTCCTGACCGGCAACGACATTGCTGCAGGAATTGAATACCGCATCCAGGGCAGCGGTGATGAATGGCAGCAGGCATGGTACATCGACCGGAGCATGAGAGTACGCAGCGACAATCATCTTGTTCAGCTTTCTGACCTTGTCCCCGGAGAAACCTATGAGTACCGTATCGTCATGCTCCCGCCCCGTGATTACAGATACAACATTTACACTCTGGAAAGGGTCGAACCGCTGGTCGATGAAAATATCCATACCTTCAAAGTACCGGAAACAGAAAGCGATAATGTCTCCTTTGTCTTTACCGCAGACCTGCAGTATGGGCTGAAATATCAGCGGGAACTCTTTTACAGAATGTTTACAGCGGCAGACTGCAGCAGTTGTGACTTTTTTGTTTTCGGCGGCGATTTCGGCGATTACAATGATTACCGCAGGGAGATCCTCAATACCGGGATCCAGTCCATGATCAATCTGGGTGCTGACGAAAAACCGCTCATCGTTGTCCGCGGCAATCACGAATTGCGTTCCGATGAGGCTGCGCTTTTTGCTGAATATTTTGCACTGGACGATGGCCGTACATACGGAATTTTCCGTTACGGTACCACGGCTTTTCTGGTGCTGGACTGCTGGGAGGACAAAAACCAGTATAACAAGGTTTATCACCTGCGTTATAACGAAGATAAATCTTTCTTCCGTGAGCAGCTGGAGTATCTGGAATCTGCTCTGCAGCAGGAAATATGGACCGGTGCAAAACGCAGGATCGTTTTGTCCCACGGTGCCGCCCACTCCAATTTTGACGGCTGCTGCTGGCAGCCCTTCCGGGTTCAGGAGTTGACAGATAAATTCTTTGACGGCAAAGATCCCATGTACGATCTTGATCTCTGGCTTTGCGGTCACAGTCACCGTTATCTGCGCAGTTTCCCGGGCAGCAATGTGGTTGCCGCTCCGATCACCCCGGCAGCACCCTTCCGCACCGGTGAAAGCAGTACATATCCGGTCTTTACTGTTGGCGGGCCAAACTCCAAAGACAACCCCATACAGGCTTCCACTTTTCGTGTGGATATTACCGGCGAAAAAATCACGGTCACTTCTTTTGATCAGAACGGCAAAAAGTTTGATCATGTGGAGATACTGAATGACGGCACAATTGTGGAAAAAATGTCAATGCCGCACTTTGATACCGCTCCCCGTGACTATACCCCTGATCCGAAGGATTCCATTTACATAACTGAGTAAAAAAGGATAAGGGCGCTGCTCACCTCTCCAAAGGTTTGCAACGCCCTTTTTGTATAAGCAACAGCTGCTTACATGCCTTTTTGCAGCAGCATTCCCACCTGATAAACAACGAAAGTCACTGAATATGCCAGAAGCAGAAACCCTGCTCCCGTTGCACATGCCATCTTCCAGGAGTTCAATTCTCTTTTCATAATGGCAAGAGTGGCAAGACACGGTATCGACAACAGCGAAAAGAGCATGATGCAGAACCCCTGCAGCGGAGTATAATTTTCACGCAAATGCTCCCGCAAAGACTCCGATTCCTCATCTGCCTCGCCATCCGCATAGAGGATACCCATCTGGGCAACAAACACCTCTTTTGCCGCCAGAGCACCGATGGATGCCGTGGTGACCTTCCAGTCAAAACCTATGGGGGCAAAAACAGGTTCCAGCATTTTACCCACTCTGCCGGAAATCGTATACTCCAATTTTTCAGCCATTTGCTGATTTTCCAGTTCTTCGATTACCTCTGCATTATCCCCGGCAGCCACAATCAATGTATCGTAATCTTTTTCAAAGATTTTCTTTTCCGGATAGGTGTTGCAGATAAAAAGTATCACACTTGTAGCCAGAATGATCGTACCGGCTTTCTGCAGATACATCCTGCCCCTGTCCCACATGTGCAGCAGCAGGCTTTTCAATGTGGGCATACGGTAGGGCGGCAGTTCCATCAGGTAAACTTCGCCATCGCCTTTGAAAAGCGTTGACCGCATGAGCCATGCCCCAAGCAGGGCAAAAATTATACCGATGCTGTAAATACACCACATGACTGTGGCATGGTACTGAATGGCAAAAAATGCCGGGATAACTAATGCATAAATAGGCAGTCTTGCCCCGCAGCTCATCAGCGGCAGTACCATGATGGTGACTTTGCGGTCTCTTTCGGATTCAATAGTACGTGTTGCCATAATAGCAGGCACAGTACAGCCGAATCCCAGCACCAGCGGCACAAAAGACCTCCCCTGCAGACCGAATTTACGCATGACCCCGTCCATCACAAAAGCCGCTCTGGACATATACCCCGACTCTTCCAATATGGCAATGGCGAAAAAGAGGAAAAGGATATTGGGCATGAATACTATCACTCCGCCGACACCATTGATTATACCGTCGGTGACAAGTGAACGCAAAAACGGCAGGAAAGTTTCCGGCCAGACCGACTGTACCGAGGAACAGAGAATTTCAAAAAACTCTTCGATATACCCCATAAAAGGCTCGGCACAGGTAAAAGTAAAGTAAAATGTTATATACATGATAAAGAGAAACAGCGGCAATCCCAGCCATCTGTTGGTCATTACCATATCGATTTTATCGGAAATTTCCCTGCGTCTTTCACGGGTCATGGTTATTGTTTCACGGCACGCCCCGGCGAGCATGGCATAACGGCAGTCTGCCATAAAAGTATCTGCTTCAATAGCATGTTTATCCCACAGATGGCGGATCTGCGCCTCCACCTCTTCATATACCGGCGCAAAATCCTTTATCCGTCTGACGCAGTTATCGTGTTCAAGGAGCTTGATAGCAAAGAAACGGGCAGGGATATGGGCATATTTTGCCACCTTGAGAGCTTCGATTTTTTCTGCCACTGCATTTATGGCATCATCTATATCCCCGCCGTAAGAAAGCATGGGGACGCCGTGGTCATCCAGTTTGCCAAGCACTTCCTGCAGTTTATCAGTAAGATCACTCACGCCCCGGGAAGAGCACCCCACTGTCTGAACAATGGACGACCCGAAATATTTTTCCAGTTTGGGTATATCGAATTTGATACCTTTTTTGGCGGCATCATCACTCATATTGAATGCCAGCAGCATGGGGATATGCAATTCCGCCAGCTGGGTGGTAAGGTACAGACTGCGGCGCAGAATTGTGGAATCAAGGACATTTACGATCAGGTCGATACCCTTTGAACTCAATTCCTCAAAAACCACCTCTTCTTCCGGGGAGGAACTGGAGAGGGAATAAACACCGGGCAGGTCAATGATGTCAATGGCGATATCATTTAACTCAAAGTGTCCTCTTTTGCTTTCAACGGTCACGCCGGGGTAGTTGCCCACATGCTGTCTTGAACCGGTAAGAGCGTTAAAAATACAGGTTTTACCGCAGTTGGGATTACCTGCAAGAGCAATAGTATAGTGTTTTTTCATAAAAAATCAACCGTCTTCTCTGGTTAAAAGGATATTCACTGCATCATCTTTATGCAAAGCCATACTTGTTTCCATGACCTTGACCCTCATCAAACCGCCGAAAGGCGCGTGGGCCTCCATGATCAGTTCCGTACCGGGAACGAGACCGACATCGGCGAGTTTTTTTCTTCCTCTGGCCTTGGGCATGACTTTTACAACAGTTGCCGTTGCTCCCACGGGAAGTTCAGCAAGGGTAATTTTTTCTTCTTTGCAACACTCTTTTTTACTACAGCAATCTTTTTTTCCGTCCATGATAAAACCTTTCCTGCCTCTTGAAAGTTATACATATATTAATCTATCACACTTTTCTGATTTATCAATTAGGCGGAACTAAATTTTTATGATTTTTTTCAAATTACAGGTTTCGTGCTTCCGCGGTTAAACTTTTTAGCAACTATTTTCAAGACAGCGGATTTGACAATAAGCTGAAGATGTTTTATATTACAGCAGAACCTACACAATTCAACAATACCGGAGAGAAACATTATGCGTATCACTGGAACATTTCTTGATGAAATCACATTCGATATCCCCCACCAGAACTGGGGTTATGCAGAATGGGACAGAGATTTTGCCGCCATGAAAGCCATGGGCATAAAACGGGTAATAATGATCCGCTGCGCCAACGGTTACTGGATGGCGTACCCGTCTGAAGTCATTCCACGCTTCGGCATCCGCCACAAACCTCCGGTGGATCTTGTAGATATGTTTCTGGAACTGGCAGAGAAACACGATATGGAATTTTTTGCCGGCACCTGCCATGGTGTGGACGGGAATTGCGGAACAGGCTGGACAGAAGAAGATTTCCGCCGGGAAATCGAATTTAACAAAATGATCATTGAGGAGCTTCATTCCCGCTACGGCAGCAGGAAAGCCTTCAAAGGCTGGTATCTGACTCATGAAGTGCGCGCCAATGACCCCGGCGTCATCTCTCTTTTTGTGGAACAGGGTTCTTTCGCCAAGAAAATTTCCGGCGGCAAACCTACTCTCATCTCGCCCTATTTTGCCGGTGTGAAAGCAGCAGCAGCATGCGGCGAAAAAGATATGGAAGTGCTGACAGTGGCCGACCACGCCCGTCACTGGGAGGAAATATTTTCACAAATAGCAGGTGCTGTTGACATTGTAGCATTTCAGGATGGCCATGTCGATTACCCGGAACTGAAGGATTATCTGGAAGTCACCCGCATCCTTGCCAATAAATACGGGATCACATGCTGGAGCAATGTTGAGAGCTTCGACCGGGACATGCCGTGGCGTTTCCCGCCCATAAAATGGGAGAAGTTCCTCTGGAAATTGGAGTCCGCTGAAGCAGCAGGCATCACAGAAGGCATAACCTTTGAATTCTCCCACTTCATGAGTCCCAACAGCATGTATCCCAGTGCAGGAGGATTGTACGACCGTTACTGCGAATACTTCGATATTCCGGCAAGAGCAAAAGATTTCAGGTTTTGAATATGGTAGTAAATATAATAGAAACAGGTGCAAAGGGCGATGGGGTATTTGACAATACCGGGGCCATCCGCAAGGCTATGGATATTATAAAAGATGCCGGAGGCGGCAGGATCATCATCCCGCCGGGCATTTATCTTGCAGGCACTGTCGATCTGTGCAGTCATCTGGAACTGCACCTGGAAAGCGGTGCTGTTCTCAAGGCCATACCGGATATTGCGGCATTCCCCCGCGACAGCAATCCCAATGCAAAAACGCTGAACCATTATTTTCTCCGGATAAATAAAGCAGAGGATATCGTCATTTCCGGTTCCGGAACGATTGACGGTTCCGGTCCGTCATTCTGGCACAGAGAATATTACAATCCGGAACTCCCACCTCTTGCAGATACAGAAGATGCTCCGGACAAGGTCGAAGTACCAGTATTTCTTTACAACGTACTCAAACCCCAAGATGACCGTGTCGCAGTCATTTACGCAACTGATTCACGGGAAATAACCATCAGAGATATCAAAATCAAAGATGCCTCCGCATTTACAGTGTGGCTCATCGGCTGCGAAGAGATAACGATCCACAACATCCATGTACACAACCGCCGCAGCGGCCCCAACACAGATGTGCTTGATATCGACTGTTCCCGGCGCGTCCGTATTTCAGACTGTTCCATTTCAGCAGGCGACGACTGCATTGCGCTGAAAAGCGATCCCCACCGGACAGGAACACCTTTTGCCTGCGAAGATATTACTGTAACCAATTGTGTGCTGTCATCTTCCACCTGTGCCATACGCATTGGTTACGAAGGTGATGCTCCCATAAGAGACTGCGTATTCACCAATCTGGTGCTTACCGACTGCCGCCACGGCATTGATATGGTCTCAATAGCTCCGGTATGCCCGACTTTGACTATCGAACACGGCACGCCTATTGAGCGTATCATCTTCAGCAATATCGTCATGCGCAATGCAGGACAGGCTATTTTTGTCTGGGCGGGCAACGAATATCCGCGGGATACTTATGCAGGCTTTATCAGGGATATACGTTTTTCCGGGATCTGCGCCGACTGCGTTTCCACAAGCTGGCTCGGCAGTGCTATCCCCGGTGCAATAAGGGACATCTCCTTTGAAGATGTCAAAATAACTACCGCAGAATGGCTCGCTGCCGCCGCAGAACCCGACCCTCTTGCGATCCCCAGTCACTGGGGCGGTCCCTGGAAGGCCGGGGCATTGATACTCAACGGCATAAGCGCCTTCAATGCCTCCCGATTCCGTTGCCAGGTAACCAATACCGGAACTCCGGCGATCCGCTGGGCAAATATGAAAGATTCAGAAATCAACGGTTCCCGGATACCGGAATCAGGAGAAGCAGAACATATCTGAACCCCGGCGGCAGCAGCATCCTGCAGTCAGATCTTCAGCCATTTCCCGGGATCGGACATGCTGCAACTGCGGCAAGAAAATCCCGGATATCGCTGCACCTGTTCATCATCTCCGCTGCCCGGCTTTCCACCTGACGGTATAAATTCATTTTCTCTACCGAGGCGGCGGCATTGCCGAATACCGCCCAGCTTCCCCTGTGTACAGGTGTCCGCGGCAGATTGGCGATAAATCCAGCCACATCTTTCAGCGGATAACCGATAAATACCCCGATTTCGTGGGGGATACCGCCTTTACGGAAACGCTCCGCAAGTTCACGGAGCATATCATTCACGTTTCCCTCCGGATATCCCCACTTGCGCAACATGTAGGCATTTTCACGCCGTGCCAGAGTTTGCGCCAATACTTCCGGATGATAAAAAAGCACAAGTGTACTGCCGTCGGAAGAAGCGAGTTCCATATAATCCAGAGCCAGTATTTCCAGAATATCCCTGCGGTACAGGCAGAAGCGGAAACCTTCACTGTTGCGGCTTTCGTAACAATTTTTTACCCGGAGCAATTCACCGGGTTTGACACCGCTGCGGACAGGAGCTGTTTTCAGAAGCAGAAAACGCAAAAGTTCCTTGCGATGCAGTCTGCTGATTTTTTCATCCATAATTAGTTATTCCTAATTTTAACACTAAAAAAATAATCTTGGATTTAAGGTTCCCGATAATATATACCGTAAAAATCATTATTGCAAATTAGTTTTGACTAATTTTATTAAAAAAACAATCCGCCAAAGGCATGTGGGCGCATACGTTCAATCAATTTACCTTTTCATATACCCAGGCTGGGGATCCGGGCTGCATCGCTGTCAAAATCAACTCTTATCAGGAATATTTCCCCGGCGGAATTACATTTTAATGGATTATTTGCCATACTTAATGGACTATTTTGCAATATCACAAATCATGCGGTTGACTTTCCGGAAAATCAGGGGTATTGTAATTATGCGACAATTGCTCGTGCAATTGAAAGGCAATCAAATTAAGGAGATATTTTATGGTCAGAAAAGCAGTATTTTTTATAGTGATTTTCATTACATCACTTACCCTTTCCGCCATGGAGTGGGGAAATGGTTTGAATGTTAAAGATTTCGGTGCAAAGGGCGACGGTGTTACCGACGATACCGCTGCTATACAGAAAGCCCTGAATTTCTGCCGCCAGCTTCATGAGCGCCAGCTGCTTGCCAAGCAGCCCCTGGCAGACGATCTGCCGGAATTCGCCAATCACAAGATTCTCTCCGTCACCGGCGAAAATATTTTACAGCCGGAGATCTTCTTCCCTGCCGGGCGTTACCTTGTCAGCAGCACCCTTGTAGCCGGAGAAATGTTTATCCGCGGCGAAGAGGGCAGTGTCATCGTCATGACCGACCCGGCACAAGATGTGCTTTACTGTAACAGGGGCTACCGTTCACGGGTGGAAAATATGACCTTTGAAGGCGGCAAGCGTCAGCTTCTTTATTACACATTCAACGAAGACATGACCAATATCATCATCGAAAACTGCACATTCCGCAATGCCTCCGGTTATGCCGTGTGGAGTCACAATTACCGCAACCCTGCCGGCAGGGATTACCGTACCGCCACACTGGGGCCTTATGTTGTGACCTGGGATGGCGACACCCCCATTCTCACCCCCGGTGATGAAACTCTCTCCTATTACTATAATTCAACACTTTTGACTGTCTACAACTGTGTTTTTGAAAATTGCCCGGCGATAGATGCCATTACCGACGGGTTTGAGGTCAGTAATTGCAGATTTTTTGCCCCGGAAAACTTCACCGGAGCCGTCATCAAAACTGGTGGAGCATGCCGTTTTACTGATTGTTACGGTTTCGCACCGGCTGGCGGCACAGATAAATACTGGTTTTCCTTTACCGGAGGAACTCCCTTTGTAAACGGTTGTGTTTTTGAATGTGGCGATGCAGAGGGAATGAGTCTGGCACTGTGGAAGAGTTCCCGCCGTGGTGAAATTTACGATCTCTGCGGCTTTACTGACAACGCAGTTGCCTGCGGCAGTAATCCGCTGCTGTTCATCGACAACAGCGAAACGGAAAACACTCCCAATATTATTGAAATATCCAACTGTACCGAAATCACCGGCAGCGGTGCTCAGTTGATCCAATGGGCAGTCCCCTTTGATTTTGAGCGGGCAAAAACCACTTTCTTTGATTTCAGCTGGGCAATTGAAAATCTTGACGGTTCATATTCAGCGGAGTTCCCCTTCCTGCTCTGTGCAAACTGCAATGCCGGATTTGATGATTCCGACATTCCTGCAGAAATGTGGCAGAACGCCTCGCAGCCCCTGCCGCAGGAGGTCTTTGCAGCTGCCGAAGTGCCCGCCCTTGACCTTGCCTGGAACGAAAGTGATATTGCCGCAGAATTCAAAGCTGCCGACTTCGGCGTTGACCTTGATTCCAAAACCGACGATACCGCCGCCATGAAGAAACTCTTTGCCGCCGCCGCTGAAGTCGACGGCAAAGTAAAGATAATCATGCCTCCGGCACTGGTAACACTCTCTGAAACCATCACCGTTCCGGCAAACTTTATCATCACCTCCCCCGGTCTCGGTTCAATAAAAGGACTGGATATAACAAAACCCTTATTCAAAGGGAGCAATGTGGAATACTTCGCCATCCGCAACATGCGCCTTCTTTCCGGTCTTAACGCCTTTGCTCTTGATTGTACCGCAGATGCAGAAATATTGATAGAAAAATGCCTTATTTATCAGCAGTACGACAGTTCTTTCCTGTTGGATGCTCCTGCAGGAAACAATGCCTGTCTCAAAATCGACAGATGTATGTTCATATCCCCCATTCAGGGGTTGACCACCAATTTTGCCCACAATGATTTTGCGAACTCCTGGATAAGCACAAACGGCAGGCAGGATAACGAGGCTTTTATCGAAAACATGGGTGGAGCCATGCGCCTTCACGGTATGCTCGGCGTACCCATGACCACAAAGGATCACGGGTACAACCACCTGCCATTTGTGGAAAACTGGCCCTTCTCCAACAATACCCGCTGGGTGGATAATTACGGTAAATTCTATTCCGTATATTCACGTTACGGCGGCGAATATTACGGCTTCACTCCTGTACACAACTTTACTGCGGAGGGAAGTGTTTATATTGAGGGTTCCTATTTCTGCGCCGCCTTCCCGGATTGCACCAACTGTATCGTTTATTGTGAAGAAACTCCGTCATTGATGGTGTTCCGTGACTTCGGATGGCACTGGAAGCGGGGTGTACAGCAGGCTGTCAAATACGCTTCGCCAGACTTGCCCATGGCGGATGTATGGTGCTGCAACTTCTATTACAACAAGGACAGTTTCAACGCAAAATAAGGGGAAATAATTTCAGAAAAAAAGAAAAAATAGCTATTGACTTTTGCCGGAAAAGGCTGTATATTAAAGGAGCAGATATTTCTCGTGCAATTGTAATCATAAGAAAATAACTCAACAGGAAAGGGGAAAAATCTGTATTTACCGCTTAAACAAGCAGCATTTACAGAGAGTACTATTAAGGTAAATCAAATTTTGTGATCAACAAGTAACAGGAAAAGATGAGAAAGCTGCAACCGGAAGGCTGCAAACAAGTTTAACAAAAAAACACCCCCCCAAAAAAAGAAAGAAAAGGAAAAGAAAATGAAGAAGAGTTTCACACTTATAGAACTCCTGGTCGTTATAGCTATCATAGCCATTCTCGCCTCCATGCTTCTGCCCGCACTGAGCAGAGCAAGAGCCGCCGCACAGGCTATTAAATGCAAAGCAAACCTGAAACAGATCGGTCTCGGTTATGCCCTGTATGCCCATGACAATGACGACATGATCATTCCGATAAACTTTTATCACGCCAACGGGGGTTTGTATAGATGGTATTCCTTATTGCCGACCGTCAACTCCACTCCCATTACTGAGAGCGAATATTACGCCAAGGATTCCGGTTACAGAGCTGCACTCCAGTGTCCGGCTATCACAGAAACAGAAGCCTACGGTTATACCGGGTATCTGCCCAGCCTCTATGTTTCTCAAGTTCTCAATGTCCAAACAGTTGTTCAGCGCAAATTCGGCTCTCTCAGTGAACCGAGCTCCACTTTGGGGGTGATCGACGGTGCCAATATCAGATGGGCAGAAGGTTATGCCTGTACAAACACTATGGCAAACGCAGGTTATAAAGCCTCATTCTACCGTCATTCCGGCAAAAACAATATCCTTTATCTTGACGGCCATGTCGAAGATTTCACGTACAACGATGCAACTACTGCTTATGCAGATGCCAACCGCAAGTGCGGCAAGTTCCGCTGGAGTGATCCTGCAGACGTAAGCACACTCAGTAGCCTTGCCGTGTGGTAATGATTTGATTTTCTAAAAAAATACCGTTGTACATTTGAACTGTACAACGGTATTTTTGTATTTACGTCACGGAATTACCAGTTGCCGCTGCATTCGGTTTTGTAGTGGTCGACGTCTTTGGGATCGCACCAGCGGATCGTGCCTGCAGGCGGGTTTACCGCCTGCAGGGATTTTTAATTGCATCAATACTTCCCCTTGCAGTCGCCACATATCTGTCCACGCTCGGTACAAGTGTATTTTTCACCGGAAGTAAGAGTTCCTGCCCGGAAGGAGGCTGCAGCACCGGTGAATCCCCCGGCAACTCCGGCAATGACCCGGATACCATTCTGCGTCAATACTTCCAGAAGACAGTTGCCAATTCCGCCGCAGACAAAGGTTTTGACACGGTATTCTTTCAGCAGTGCCGGAATATTTCCCCGGGGTATGACCCTGAATTCTTCCCTCCCCGCCATAATCACAAAAGCATCTGCACTTCCGGCAGTTTCCGCCATAAATTCCCCGGCAACGGCAAAGGCTGCCTTCTCTTCCGCCACTTTATTCATCCCCTTTTCCATCAATAAACTTTTCCCGGTATTTACCCGGCGACATCCCGTAAAATCTGCGGAAAACACGGCTGAAATAATTGATATCTCCAAAACCGGATAATTCCCCCACTTCAGTTATTGTATAATACATATCACACAACAGACGTTTTGCCAGAAGCATCCGCACATTCAACAAATATTGCGCAGGCCCTCTGCCGGTGTATTTGCGGAAAAGCATATTCAGGTGACTCTGGCTCACGGCGGAACAACGGGCAAGTTCGGCAACAGTGATCTTCGCAGTACAATTCTTCTCAAGATACTCCACCGCACGCAACAGTGCCGCAGGGAAACCCGTGCGGTTGTCAAAGCCGTCCAGCCGTGCAAGGATCACTTGCAAAAGCAGTTCCGCTTCTTCATTACAGCCTGATTTGTACAATTCAAAAAGATCCCTGAACCATTGTGCCGTCAGCATATCATTACGGGTATCAATGGTACGCAGGGCAAATCGCGGGAAGTATTGTTCCGCTTTGACAACAGTATAATATGTTTCGCAAATGCCCGAAAGGTTTGTCTGCCTGTGCATCATTCCGGGGGGAGTAACATAAACGATACCCGGCGAAGCAATGATTTTCCTGCCTTCAAATTCAGTTTCGCACCCCCCGGCGGTCACCAGTACCAATTCCGCACCATTGTGCGAATGATACGCAGTCTGCCGCTCACTGCAATAATGTCCGGCATAAATAAATTCTACTTTTCCTATCATTGCCAACTTGATTTATCATATAAATAATCATTTTATGCTAATATAACATCATTTTCGCACAATGCAAATGCTTGTCATGATAACTTTACTGCTGTATATTAAAACAGAAATCAACAGAGAAAGGCTTTTTTATGAAAACAATTTCATCCATTTTCCCGGAATTACCCGAATCCCTGCGTCTGCAGCGTCTGGAATTACCCGCAGGCAGAATCAATGCCGTACTTGATACTGATACCTTTAATGAGATCGATGACCAGTTTGCATTGAGTCTGGCAATGCTTTCACCGGAAAAACTGAATATGCTGGCAATAACTGCCGCTCCTTTTCTGAATTTCAAGGTCACTACACCGGCTGAAGGTATGGAAAAAAGCTATCGGGAAATTTTCAACGTACTGGAAATGCTGGAAATTAAAAAGGATGATTTTGTATTCAAGGGTTCAGAAAATTACCTGCCCGACACCTTTACTCCCGTAGAAAGTCCCGCCGCCCGCCGTATCGTACAACTGGCGCAGGAGGCAGCGGCAAAAGATGAAGTTCTGTATGTTTTTGCCATCGGGGCAATCACCAATGTCGCTTCCGCCCTTCTCATGGCTCCGGAGATCATCCGCAATATCGTTATTGTATGGCTCGGCGGTCACGATGTGTATGCTCCGGAAAATAACGAATTCAACCTGTATCAGGATATTGCCGCAAGTCAGGTGATCTTTGATTCCGGGGTGCCGCTGGTGTGGGTCCCGTGCATCGGTGCCGCAGAAATGCTGTTGACAACACTGGAGGAAATCGGTGTGCAAACAGCAAAATGCGGCAAAATCGGCAACTTCCTCAACGAAAGATCCAAAGAATATCTGCACAATGACCCTGCCGCACGCAAGGTGATCTGGGATATTTCAGTAATAATCTACTGTACCCGTCCGGAACTCATGAAAAGCGTGCTGCTGCCCGCCCCCGTACTGGCAGATGATTCTTCGTGGCACGAAGCAGAGGGACGGCATACGATCAAAAAAGTCACTTTCTTTGACAGTGACAAATGCTTTGAATATTTGTATGATGTCCTGGGCAAAGCACCACGGTGATCAGACAAATTTCACTTTTTTACCTGCACAAACTCCCTGACGGCCCTGTCGGCGATCTCCCGCAAAATGGCGGCATCACTGTCAGCGATCATGTCAGGGACAAATTTTATTTCTGCTGCAGAGCGTTCAAAAAGAAATGTAAACCAGATGCATGCCTGAAGATATCTGCCCCGTTCATTGAGATGTATCAGGTCAGTAAAGAGATTCAGGCTGCCGTCATCCCCTTTGCGCCAGAAGGCACATCCAACAGGATCCCCCGCCATGGGCGGCAGATCGGGCCAGGAGAGCTCAGCAAACCGTGCCGGATCATAGTCCATAAAGGGGAAAGGCTGGAGTGAACGGAGTTTCTGTACAGCATACCCCGTGGGGATAATACGCAGATCAAGGGTCTCCGCCAATCTGGTATAACATTCAGTAAGTCTTTCGTACATGCCGGTCTGGTCAAAACCCCATACGCCCCCCTGCCGTATCCGCTGATCGTAGGGATGATACGCCCAGGTTTGCTGGATAAGCACCTCCGCCCCCGGAGCATATTGCCTGATATAATCGTAAATGTAGTTACCGTAGGGCAGATACGTATTCCAATCCCAGCTGGCGTGGCTCGCCTGCTGGATGGTGACAAAATCCCATTGAGTTCCGGCAAGAGTCGTTTTCAGCTTTATCCCGTCGTTGTATATACGACAAAGATCAGATTGCTCTTCGGCAGAAATATAACTCCAGTGCCGTTCCAGTTCACAGCCGCCGAAATTAGCGCGTTGAAATACCAGTTTACAACCGGCAGACCCGGCAACTGCCGGAAAAAATTGCAATAAACTGTCAGTAAAACTGTTGCCTATGGTCAAAACTTTAACACAATCTTTCACAAAATCACCATCTTTAATTTCGGCATCCGCCATAGATCACCGGTTATCATTCATTTCAAAAATCATTCCAAAATTTTGAGGAATTTTGGAATTGCCTCTTTAATATACACGGGGCATCTTCAAAAGTCAATAAAAAGATATGTTTCCTGTAAAGATTGCCCACAGGGCGTATAAAAAATAAAATACTTTCCGGAAAACACTTGACAAAAACAAAAAATATGGTAACTTAATGAATAGTACAACTTTATTATTACAGACACATGGAAGGAAGCAAAAATGTATTGTACTAATTGCGGGGCAGAAATCGCCGACAATGCGGCTGTTTGTATAAATTGCGGTGTTGCAGTTGGAACAGAAAAAAAATTCTGCAAAAATTGCGGTTGCCAGGTAAACTCAAATCAAGTAATTTGCGTAAATTGCGGTTGTGCCCTTCAAATGCCGCAAGCCAACAGAGCTTTTGCCGGCGGTGCGCCCGGTCAGCAGAAGAAAATGATCAGTAATGCCGGAACATCTGCGACAACAGCAACTATTTTAAGTTGCCTCATTCCGGGACTCGGACAGATTTGTCTGGGACAAACCGTGAAAGGTATCGCCATATTGATCGGCGGTTCTCTTCTCAGCTGTGTATCTATGGGAATTCTCGGTATACCGATTTGGATCATTGCCATGATCGATGCCAATAAGATCGGCAAAAAATTAGAGGCTGGCGAGAGTGTCGGTGAATGGGATTTCTTTTAAGAAATACCACCTTCAGGGTTGAAATTTACACCCCGCAAAAAGCAGGTCGCGAAGCATTTGCAGTGAGCATTTGTTTCTTCATCGCCCTGCTCTTTTGTTTTTTTTCGGTGGATGTTTCCCGGGGGGTTCTGCCGGATTTCATCTCAAATACCGGGATTTTCGGTCACAGGGGATTTGTCTGTCCGTTGTGCGGGGGGACAAGAGCCTTTGTATTGGTTTCGGCAGCATCGGTTTCAGAGGCTCTGCATTACAGTTTATTGGGAACATGTATTTCCATTTGGCTGCTGCTGACACTGCCCATACGTTTTTTTTACCGTTTTTCCCCGACTGGACATTTCATCAAAGAGAGTTATTTTCTAATAAAAAAGATTGAAAGTCCTGATCACCTGATCATTGCTATGGGGCTATTCATCTGGCTGCAGTTGGGATTGCATTATCTGTGGAATTTCACCTGGATACCGCTGGAGCAATTATCACTTCCATATTGAACAGGCAAATACCGCAAAGTATTAAGCGCACCTGCTTTTGCATTTTCCCATAATATGAGAGGAGCGAATGCTTCATAGCGGAACGGAACTTGCCACGGCGTAATGAAGTAAACAATGCTTCATCGTCAGGCTTTTATGAAGCACGGCTGCGCCGTATGAAGCATTTTGCGGCTCTTGCCGCAAAATATGAAGCGCCGCTTGTCAGCGGCATGAAGCGAAGCCTTGACAGGCTTCATTGACCATTTTCGCTTAATTCAAAAAATTCTCCCAAG
>JAZSGI010000196.1:0-2433 GCA_045532655.1 Victivallaceae bacterium | reverse complement strand
TTGCTCATGGCTTGAGAAATTTTGTTGTCGGCTGGGATCACACAGCACCTGACTACAGTACTCTGCTGCAAATTGGTCTCGGAGGATACCTGCAACGCGCCGGGGAAAGTGTCGCCATGCACGGAACTCCGGAAAGCAAAGCGATGCTGAAAAGTTTGGAAGCTCTCTCCGGATTCTTTGTCCGTGCAGCTGACCATTGGCAGGAAAAACGTCCTGAAGCAGCAGAGCGTCTGCGCCGCATGGCAACAGAACCGCCACAGGATTTCGGAGATGCCCTGCAGCTTGTATGGCTGGTCTTTGTTGTACTGGCAAGCGAAGGTCGTTATCATAATGCGCTGGCAAGACTTGATCAGTATCTTCTGCCGTTCCACAAACCGGAAAATACAACTCAGGAACTGAATCAACTCTGTCATATTTTCAGCAAAATAGAAGACTTCCATCAGATAATAAATATATGTATAGGCGGTGTCAAACCCGACGGCAGTGATGCTTCAAATGACTTGAGTTACATGATACTCAAAGCAGTGGAAGCCGTACACAGTTCCTCCACCAACCTCAGCGCACGTCTGCATAATGGCACTCCGGACAAATTTCTGCGTGCTTGCGTGGAACTTATAGCGACAGGTATCGGATTTCCGGCCGTAATGAATGACGAAGTGTATATACCGGCACTTACCCAAACCGGAATACCGCTGGAAGCGGCGCGTGATTACGCACTTTTCGGCTGTGTGGAAGGAGCCATTCCCGGCAGACAACAAGCGTGGAGCGACAGCAGATTTGCTCTGCCGGAAAAATTTCTTGCAACAGTCAAGCGGCTTGAAGAATTTGCAACACCGGAAGAATTGTGGAACGCTTTTGCAGCAGAAGTGCAAAAAGGTTTGACAGAACATTTGGCAAATTACAATGATCTGCTTCTTGCAGCACCGCCGGACAAGTTCCCGGATCCTCTGCTTTCCGCCCTGACCCGTGACTGCATTGCAAGAGGTCTCGATATAAATGGAGGCGGAGCAGAGTTTCCGCGGATTCATGGCGTCGGGATGGTTGGTACTGCCACCGTCGCTGACAGTTTTGCCGCAATCAAAAAACTTGTATTTGAAGAAAAACGCATTGCGCCCAAAGCCCTGTTGAAAGCATTGGATGAAGATTTCGCCAACGATGAAATCATGCGTCAAATGCTTATCAACTGTGCGCCGAAATACGGTAATGACTCTGACTATGTCGATTATATCACTGCAGATCTGATAAAATTGTGCAGCGAATGTTGTGCCGCAATGAAGACTGTTGACGGCGGCAGAATGCTCAGCTGCATGGCATCAAATGTGAGCAATATATTTGTCGGCCAAGAACTGCCGGCAACCCCTGATGGTCGCCATGCCGGAGAACCATTGTCTGATGCAGCTTCACCGGCTGCCGGTAAAGATGTCAATGGTCCAACAGCATTTCTCAATTCCATAGTCAAGCCGGACTACTCTGCCCAGAACTGTACAGTTGTAAATATGCGTTTCCTGCCGGAAATGTTTGACAGCGAGGAAGGCAAATTACGGATGATGACACTGTTACGGAAATTCATAGCAGAAAAAGGACACGAAATGCAATTCAACGTAACCAGCAATGCCCAGCTTGAAGATGCGATTGCCCATCCGGAAAATTATGGAGACCTGATGGTGCGGGTGAGCGGTTTTTCCGCCTTTTTCACAAAATTGCTTCCTGAAATACAAAAGGATATTTTGAGGAGGAATTCACATGCCTGACATAGTGTATGGCAACATATACAACATACAGCGTTACTGCATAAATGACGGTCCGGGGATACGGACAACAGTATTTTTGCAGGGATGTCATCTGAATTGTCCATGGTGCCACAATCCGGATTCACGCAGCTTCGCCCCCTCTGTGTCATGCAGCGTCGGCAAATGTCTGAATTGCGGTCTTTGCAAGGAAATAATACCGGGGGGGAATTGCCGGCGGGTTCCGGCACAGACTTGTTCTGCTTGCGGGATATGCGCCAACGAATGTCCCGCCGGGGCTCTTACTCTGCTGGGGAAAAAAATGACAGTATCAGAAGTAATGGATATTGTTGAGCGTGACGCTTTTTTTTATCAGCAGACCAATGGCGGCATGACCCTGTCCGGTGGCGAACCGCTGGCGCAGCCGGTATTTGCCGCAGCATTACTGCAAGAAGCACGCAACCGGCAAATTCATACAGCGATCGAAACGTCAGGAGCGGTTACTGCTGAAGTTTTTGAAGATTTTCTGCCGCTGTGTGACCTCTGGCTCTTTGATCTGAAAGCAGCCAAGAGCAGATACACTCAACTCACAGGTGCTGATCCGGAAATGGTCATGCGCAATCTGCATCACCTTTCTGCCAACGGAGCCGGAATAATATTGCGCGTACCGTTGGTTCCTGGTGGCAATGCAGATGAAGAGTTTTTA
>JAZSGI010000024.1:0-5793 GCA_045532655.1 Victivallaceae bacterium | reverse complement strand
TGTGGGATCCTGTCCGTTCAAAACTCAGCATCGGCATGATCTTCCCGGAAGGTAGTGCGCTGGGAAAAAAATCAAAAGAAATCATCAAACAGTATTACGAAGAAAAAAATATCCCGGTCAACAGTTACAGTTATGAATGGCTGGACAAAGATTCGGAGATCACCACCTTCAATACAGCTGAAAAACTGAATACCGCTCTTATTTATTATCCCCATTATGAAGTGGATAATCCGCTCCTGATGCAAAAACTCCTGCAAACCGAAAAACCCATTGTATTGTACGATATTTACAATGACTCCTGGGAGGGCAGCTGTGTCTGCAGCGATCACTTTCTCTCCGGTTGTCAGGCGGCAAAATTCCTTATCGGTACAGGATGCCGTAAATGTGCCATAATCATGCCATCGCCGCCAATTATATCCAATACTCTGCGTATGGCAGGATTTGAACAGCACATGTATACAAATAATGTTGAATTTGTCAGATTAAATTTTTCCGGCAGCATTGAGGAAACCGTCAATTCTCTGCGGAGACATGAGGTTGACGGTATATTCTTCCCCTGCCCAGGATTCGGACTGGTAGAATATCTGCTGGGCCACCCGTCGGTACTGCAGAATACCGCTATTGCATTTTTTGAAAACCGGCAAATGCCTTCCCTGGGACGCAAAGTATTTTTCATCAGTCAGGACGAAGTCGCCCTGGGCAGAGCGGCGGTAATGTGCCTGCATGAGCAAATGAGCTTTCCCGGACTTGGCCGCAAACGTATCCTTGTCGCCCCCCAAGGGGTCATTTTATGAGCCGCAATTTTTTTGTTCCATATTTGTTCTATAAAAAATAGCCTTTTTTTCTGAAGTCACCGGACAACAAATTGCTTTTACCTTTATCCGGAAATATAGTATCTTCAGCCGCAACGTGAACTCAAAAAAACAATCGAAAGAGGTAATTTCAAAAGTCATTCAAAAAATGGCAAAGATGCCATTCGCAAAGAGCTGCAAAGGGTAGTTTGAGGTTGTTACCTGTAAGGTAACAGCCGAAAATCGCCAAACAATTCCTCGAAGGCAATCAGATCGGCTGGTCACCGCTTCACGGCGAACTCCCCCCGGAAGGAGTTGCTTTTGAACTGGAAGCAGCAAGAGCACGCTATCTCGGCAGTGATTATCTGGCAATGGGTGAATTGCTCCGTCCGCCGCTGGTATCCGGCAATACAGACAGATTTAAAACTGATTGGCACAATTTCAGTGCAGTCATCCCGGTAAACTGGCCGGCAGTGCAGGCATCTGTCTGGCGTGCACCAGACGGGACATATGCAGCAGCTCTGGTCAATATTTCAAACCGGGAAAATTATGCAGAAATCACCTTTTCTGATCCGGGAATGGAGGATGGTATATACCAATGTTCTTCTGTTTATCCGACAACTCTTTTCCCGGAACAGAAAATAACAGTAAAAAATCATACAGCAATAATCAAAGTAACCATTCCGGCAAGATGCGCCGGAATAATAAAAACAGTAAAAGGTTTATGAAAAAGTTAGTTTTGCATGTCGTCGGCAATGCTCACATCGATCCGGTATGGATGTGGGATTGGAGAACAGGTCTTACGGAAGGAATCAGAACAAGCAGATCTGTACTTGCCCTTATGGATGAATACCCGGAACTCACATATATCAGAGGTGAATCGGCTCTTTATGAACACATTGAAAAGCGGGATCCGGAAACGTTCCACCGTATCACTGAACGTATCAAAGAAGGCCGCTGGGATATTGTAGGCGGGCAGTATGTCCAGCCGGATAACAACATGCCCTCCACGCGTACAGCCCTCCGGCAGTTTGCTGTAGGCAGAGAATATTTCCGTGAAAAATTCGGCAGAGAGATAAATATCGCATGGCTCGCCGATGCTTTCGGTCACGGCAGAGGTACTCCGGAAGTCTTTACTGCTGCCGGAATGAAATATTTCGCCATGACCCGTCCCCAGGAAAGGATATGCCCCATCGGTTCACCGGTATTCCGCTGGATCGGTCAGGGCGGCAGCGAACTCCTTTGCGTCCGCCTTCCCTCCGGCGTTTACGGTATCGAGCGTTCCGGTCCGGGAGAAATGCTGAACCAACTTGCAGAAGAGCTTGCAGATGCTCCCGTCAGGGAACACCTTGTAACATTCGGGCTTGGTGACCACGGCGGCGGTCCCACCAGAGAACACATCGATATGCTTCTGCAATGGCGTGAAGATCATCCGGAAGTAACGGTCAAATTCTCCACCTTCACGGAATATTTCCGGGTACTGGAAACTATCCGGCAGGAGATCCCGGAATTTCACGGCGAAATAAACTTCTGCCAGCGTGGATGTTATTCATCTACCATGAAGTTCAAACACATATACCGCAAGGCAGAAGCAAGGATCGAAAGAGCAGAAAAAACCTCTTTCCTAACCTCGGCAGAAGGAATCGACACAGATACCGCAAAGGCTATCTGCTTCAATTCCTTCCACGACATCCTCCCCGGTACATCCGTTGAACGGGCCATGATGCACCAGAAGGAGTGGCTGGGCGGTGCGATCCATTCTGCCCGGAAACTCGAATTTGCCGCCCTTACTGCTCTCGGCAGCAAAATAGATACCACTGTTCCGCCCCGCCCCGGATACAATCTGCCGGAGGCTTCACCATACGTTATCTTCAACCCCACTGCACATGCATGGAAAGGGTTGGTGGAAATAGATTTCCAGATGGATTCACGACCGGTCTGGAATTACTGCGAAATCGATGGCAGACCGCCGGTGGAAGTCCGCAACAGCAAAGGTGAACTGCTCCACTATCAGCTTATGGAGCCGGAAAGCCATGCTCTGAAAGATATTCCCCCGTGGCGCAGAAGAGTGCTTTTTGAAATGGAACTCCCACCCTCCGGCTGGGGTGTTGCAACTCTGGGTTATGACCCCAAAGCCGCCCCTGCTCCGGCATTTGAAGGCACTCCGGCAAGCGTCACAGCAGACGGTATAAGCAACGGTTTCTATACTGTAAAAGCAGGAGAAGGCACAGAAAATATCGTTATCAAACACGGCAGCTGTACCATACCTTTGCGTTTTGCCCTCTTTGCCGATCCCACCGGTTCATGGGGCGATATGAGCGAATTGCCCGAAAATTCCCATACGCTGGAAGAGGTCGAACAGTGGAAGATATCCAAAATCATCTTTACTGAAAACGGCCCTCTCCGTGCCGCCATGTGGATACAGCTCCAGGGCAAACGCAGTACTGTGGAACTAACCTGCAAACTCTCTGCCGGACGGGATGCCCTGGATATGAACCTCAGGGCATACTGGTTCGACAGGGGCAAACGGCTGAAAATGCTTATGCCCCAGGGCGATTGGGTGGATTTCGATGTCCCAGGCGGTGTTATGCGCCGTAAAGAATGTGCATCCGTCCCCGGCGGCAGACACCAGAGAGTTTACCGCAAGGACGGCGTGTGTTACGCCCTCCTCAGCGATACAGTATTCGGTTTTGAAAATGAAGGCGGCAATTTTGCTGCAGTGATCGCCCGCGGCTGCCGTCATTCCACCGATGAACCTGCGGGAGAATTTGACCACATTGAACACCCTGTTGCCGATGCCGGAGAACTGGTGATGAATTTCATTATCGCCCCATTTGATGCTCCGGTCAATACTCTGGCGGAAGAATTGGAACTGCCCCCGATACACTGGCTGGAAGCAACTCATCCCGGTTCGCTCCCCCGAAGCGGTTCATGCGGTCTGGAAATGCCGGAAGGTCTGCAATGGATCGGCGTGGAAGAGGGCTTGATCATTGTGCAAAACAGAAGTGCCAACGATATCACATGGCAGAACAGAATATTTAAACCGTGGAAGATAGAAAGAATAAACAGGTGATCTCTTAAATTCACCTATTCCGACAAAGAAATTTACCGGAATAAAAAAGCTCTGTTTCCGGAGTCGTTTTTCTGACAGGAAACAGAGCTTTTTGTTTTTCAAATAATTTTACGATTTACAGCTCAACAAAACTCATTCCGCAGGGTTTCAACACCCCCTGCCACACCTCTGTACCATTTTTGCAGATGCTGACTTTTGTATCACTTTCCACCGGATTCACCAGATGGAAAACAGTTTTGCCGTCCCGGTTGATATATTGCCCGGTAACTGTAACAAGTGCAGGTTCAATGCTCCATTCATCACGGGCAAAACCTGTGCCGTCTGCAGCTCCGGTGATTTCCAGATGTTCAGCGTGCCAGATACGTTCACGGGCACGGGCAGGCATCTCGGCACGGAGTGCGGCAGCATCGCCAAAGGCTACCCACAAACGTTTCTCAAAGCTGCCCACATCGGCCATGCCCTGCTCTTTGCTGCCGATATAGGGTTCATGTTCCGCATAATAAACAGGCCGCAGCAAAGTCAGGCGCAGACGTTCCGTTCCTTCCATGGAGTCATAGGAGTGCAGGTCATCCACAATAAATGCGGCATATCTGCCCCCGCCCGCTGCAGCGCACCAGTCCATAAATGGCTGTTCGCACTTGTCCGGAGTACGTTCCAGTACAGCCCCGGATTGACCGGAAATGATCTTGCCGGAGGCTATACCTGTGGCAAGCTGCAGCTTGAGATCCTGTTTAACATCCTGCCACCAGCCGGAAACGATGATTTCCAATTCACTTATATCTTTATACGCCCAGATATCCATATGGAATGATGAACCTTTCCAGGAATAGTGACAACGCAAACGGCTGGCAACAGGGCCATTTTCCATTTCTTCCACATTTTCGAGCCGTGCAGACCCGAGAGTGGTGCCGATTTCCTGTGCGCCGTGCGCCCATGTGTCGTTGGGATCTTCCAGCACAGGAAATTCCAGACGTCCCAGCAAAGCTCGCTGACGGTCAAAACCAAGCGAAGCCGGAACAGCATCTGTCTTGCCGTAAGCCAGAATTTTCATCCCGGATGGCGGCAGTTCGACAACCGCAGTAGCCCTGCCCCATTCCGCACCGGGGCCGAAAGAACTTGCTCCGGCACACCATTGCAGCGGAATTGAGCAGCCTGCGGCATCGGTAAGAATATTGAAGAATTTTCCGGTAACATTGGGGTCGGGATAGGTATCAAACCGCACAAGACCTTTTACTGCAACCGGCAGTGGGTTCCAGACCAGTATACCGCCCTCGGTGAGGAAATCGGTTTTGGCGGAAGCTCCATAACGGCAGAGCTGTTTTTCCATAATATCCACAGCGGTCTTTATGGAGTAACCGCAAATGTCATTGATTTCATTAAGGAAGGCATCTTTGATGGAAGTACCGGGATAAACATCATGGAAATAATTGAAGAGCAGTTCTTCCCAGGCATCACGGAGTTTCTCTGATGCGGCGTTTTTGACACTTTGGGGTTCAGTGGACTCCAACACTATTTTTTCAGCCTTGAAAAGGGCCTTTTCCGCTCTGCTGATGTTCCTTTTTATCTCCCCGACGGCACTGTAGCAGCCGGGAGCATGATGAGTATGCTCACCGGTGACAACAGGAAGTTCCGTCTTTTCGATCACATTGAAATAGTTTTCAAGAGTGGAAAACTCAAAATCATATTTGTCTGCAAGTTCCAGAAGCCATTTAAGCTGATTTTCGTAAATGCCGCCTCCGTGATCTCCTATGCCGAAGAAAAGAGTCTGATGTTCAACGCCGCGCTCCATCACGCTTTCGATACGCGCTGCCAGATCTTCCCGGCTCTTCCAGGCACTCAGGGTGCAATAGGCTTGCTGTACACGGAAACTTGTAACTGCGCTTGTGCCGTCATCGCCGACCCAGCGGAATGCTTCCGGCATTTCCTTTT
>JAZSGI010000028.1:0-6021 GCA_045532655.1 Victivallaceae bacterium | reverse complement strand
ACTGCTTTCATTTGTCCTGTCACGCTTTCCGGCGGCAGGATATCGATACGGGTCACTTCTCCCGGATTCTGGCATGTAACGGCGGTCACTGCCGAACATCCGTAAACGCCGATGGCACTGAATGTACGCAGATCCGCTTGTATTCCGGCACCGCCGCAGGAGTCACTTCCGGCGACAGTCAGGGCGCATGGATAATAATTTTCTTGTTTTTTCACAGTATATGCCTGTTGTGTTTGAAATAAGTCAGCTGTTGGGTTATATTATACACCGGAAAGTGTAATAAAACAAATGAAAGAAGGCCTGGTTGTGCAAAAAAACTTAACATTTTTTTTCTCCGGCATTTTTGCCGTATTTATTTTCATGCTGGCACCGCTCGCTTTGCGGGGCGCAGAAAAAAACTTTACGGATATTGTGCCTGTAGCAAGTGAAGAATCCCTTGCGTGCGGTATCACAGTTCTTTTTTCCGCAGGAATGAGCAGAGAGGATACTGTCAGGGGGCGCAACCTTGTCCATGATGCCGACAATCTTGTTATGCGTATTTTCCGTTTCCGCCGGGATGAGGGCAAAAATAAACTGAAAATATGTTTTGCCCCTCCCGGAGAATGTATGCAACCGGAGTTTTCACGACCGGACGGCAAACTGCTGCTTACTCTGCCCGGCGAAAAGGCCTTTTGGGTGAAAGATCAGGAATTGCTCCGGACTCTTTGCCGCAGTATGGTTACTGCCATCCTCGGAGGAGATCCGGAAAAGGATGCCGTGCCATGCGATTGGGTGTGGAACGGTCTTGCTGCTCTGCTGGAATTGCCGGGTAACGAGGATGATATCTGGCGGGTGGGATATTATTACGGCTTGCAGGATGCTTTCCTTAAAAACGTAAAAACAGACTGGGAACGTCTTATGATGCTTTCCGGCGCTGCAGAATCACGGATCGAAAGCGAATTGTGTCGTCTGCTGCTGGAAACTTCAAAACAACAGGACACCGGCAGTCAGCGTTTGCTGCAGGATTATGTCATGCTGGTAATGACAGGCAAAACGGATAATGCCGGAGCATACTGGAGTTCCGTCGGATTTTCCATTTCCGATGGCGGCAGGAAGCGTAAAAGCGGATTGGCTGCACTTCAGGCGAAAGCACGGGAGCAGGTGTTTTCCCGGTTATCGCCTTTGCCCGCCAGGGAGGTCGGCAGGATATTTGAGGAATACGGCAAATCCACCCTTCATGCTTTTGATAAAGCTGATGGCAAAAAAATTGTTGAAATATCCGGTTCATGGGAGGATTGGCCCGTATGGTGCAGTCAGTATGACATGAGTACTGCGGCGGAATTGATGTGCGGGCAGCTGAAAACTTTGTGCAGTGAATCCCCCGGTCAGATCCTGACTTCTCTGGATGGTATGCAGCAGGAACTTGCAGCTGCAGCTTCCGGTGCTGAAATCGACAGTGCCCAATGGAGCAGTGTTATTGCTCTTGTCAGGCAGGAAATATGGCGTCAGCAGGAGATCGAAGCAATACTGTTCCGTCTGGAAGAGCGTAACCCTGCAGTGAATGAGCGGCTGCGGACAAGAATTGATGCCCTGCAGGATTTCAAAGAGTTTCCTTTTCCTGCCGGATTTGAGAAGCTTATCAACGAAACAGAATCCGCATTTGCCGGTAAAGGAAGAAAGTGAAAATGTTTAATATCAAAGATGAATTGAAGAAAGTATCGCAGAGAATCGAAGAACTGCTGCTGCAGGATGAATTTGTTTTGCAGATACAACCGGATTTTTTGCGTGATGCTGTCTGTGATTATCCCTTGCGCGGCGGCAAAAGAGTACGCCCTGCATTGGTGTTGTGGAGCTGCGGGTGTGCCGGTGGAAACCCGGATGATGCCATTTTTGCGGCCTGCGCCGTGGAAATATGGCATAATTGGACTCTTGTGCATGATGATATTATTGACGGTGACTATATCCGCCGGGGGAAGCCTTCCACCCATGCCATGCTTGAGGCTGTTGGCAGGGAGCGTTTCGGTCTGGAAGGGAAAGATGCTGTCCGTTTCGGCAGGGATTTTGCCATTCTTGCCGGTGATCTTGCCCAGAGCAGGGCTTTTGCCATGCTCCGTCGCAGCAGGGAGCGGGCAGGGGAAGCGGCAGTCAGAAAATTGTCGGAAAAACTCCTTGCTCTCGGAGCTCTGGGGGTGATATCTGGTGAAGCGCTGGATGTTCTTGCCGGTTATCGCCACTCTGCTTCTGATGATGAGCTGGAATACATTATCGGCAGAAAAACCTCTGATCTGATTGAATTTTCTGCTGTTGCCGGGGCTGTGATCGGTGGAGCAGATGATAAAATGATCGCCCATATGGAAAATTTTGCCCGTAAGCTGGGCGAAGCGTTTCAGCTCCGTGATGATGTTCTCGGTGTTTATGGCGAGCTCAAGACTTTCGGTAAACCGATAGGGTCAGATTGGCGTGAAGGCAAACCTACAGTTTTGAGAAACGAAGCCCTTAAACGGGCAACTGCACAACAGCTGCAGGAACTTGATGCTCTGTGGCGGCTGCCTGAATATGATGATGATGCGCTTGCCCGGCTGCGCAAGGTATTGAAAGATACCGGAGCCAAAGCTGCTGTTGATGCCAGAATTGCCGCCGCCGGAACAGAAACATTCAAAGCTCTGGAACGTTGTCCGGAAAATAAATACCGTGATATGCTTATGGCTTTAAGCGCTGCCTTGCTGGACAGGGATATTTGACTTCCGGAAAAAAGCAAACCGCCTGCTTCCAGTGGAGAAAGAGGCGGTTTGGGGGATAGAGAAATCTCCAGCTTACTTGAATTCAACAGGGCGTCCAGTTCTGCCTGATTCATAAATGGCATCAAGCAAACGCATTACTGTTACACCTTCTTCCGGGTTGACCAGAAATTCGCTGTTGTCACGTACCGCATCCGCAAAAAGATGATAAGCACTTGGGGAGGCAGCTCCGGTACTGTGCAGTTTTGTGTCATACTGACGGCCTGCTTCTTCCCGGTAGAGCTCCACATCCCATGTGTATCCTTCATTCAGGTTATACTGATAAAGCCCGCCTTTACTGCCCAGCAGTCTCGTAGTCATCTCTTCCGCATCACGGATATTTGCCGCCCACGAAGCATCAAGTTCCAATGTGGAGCCGTTTTTAAACCTGATCATAGCACAGGCAAAATCTTCTACGGAGTAATCGACACCGTGTTTTGCTGCAATTTCTCCGGCAAGTTTGCAGTAGGTGCTGCCGGTGACATAAGCCGGTTCCGGATATCCCATGAGCCATAAAGCAAGGTCAAGACGGTGTACGCCAAGATCAATAAGCGGCCCGCCGCCGGATTTTTCTTTGCTGAAGAACCACGCTCCGCCATCCAGACCCGGTATACCGCGGCGGCGCATCCATACACTCCGGCCGTAGTAGATTTCCCCGAGAGTGCCGGCATCAACAAGATCTTTCATGGCTCTGGACTGGGGAGTGAAACGGAATGAAAAATTTATACCGAGTTTTTTGCCGTACCGCCGGGCGGCGGCAAGCATTTCCTCTGCTTCAGCGGTATTCATAGCCATGGGTTTTTCGCAAAGGACATTCGCTCCTGCTTCCAGTGCTGCCACAGTAAGATCTTTGTGCAGGAAATTCGGGACTGCTATGGAAACTATATCAAGTTTTTCCGCTTTGATCATTTCCATGCCGTTGGTATAAGTTTTGCCGTGAAACTCCGGACAGCTTGCGGCAAGAGCGGAAATCCTGTCCCCTCTGGCATCCGCTATTGCTGTAACCTCTACGTCAGGATGGGATAAATATCCCTGCAAATGCCCCATGCCCATGCCGAGTCCGATAACTCCGGCTTTAAGTTTTGTCATTTTGACAACCTCTTCAGTTTTGTGAACGTATTTCGTTGAGCGGCGGAAAGCAGGGGGCTTCCGGATCTTTGAAAAGGACAGGTTTTGCCCAGCGGATCGCATTGCCTATAACCTGCAATACATTGCTGTCGTAATAACTGCGGTAAGTTTCGTGTCCCGGTTGGAAATAGAATATTTTCCCCAGTCCACGTTCAAAAACAACACCACTGCGGAAAACATTGCCGCCTTCAAACCACGACATGAATATGATTTTACCGTCTTCGGGAATATCAAACTTTTCTCCGTACATTTCTTCATGTTCCAGCTGGAAGTATTCTCCTATTCCTTTGGTGATCGGATGTGCCGGGGCGATATTCCAGAGAATTGTTTTTTCGCCGACTTCACGCCATTTCAAGCTGCCGGAACAGCCTGTGCATTTTTGAAAAACTTTGGAATAGTGTCCGGAGTGAAGAACTATCAATCCCATGCCTTTGATGACCCGTGCATGAACTCTGGCTGCCACATCATCAGATACTTCCCCATGAGCCATGTGCCCCCACCAGAGAAGTACATCGGTATCTTCAAGTATCTCCTGCGGCAGACCATTCTCCGGCTGATCCAGCCAGGCGCAGCGGATCTCCAGATCATCTGCAGCGAGCCCGGCTTTCAGAGCCTCGTGTATGCCATCCGGATAGACTGCCCGGACAGTTTCTTCTGTTTTTTCGTGACGGAATTCATTCCAGATAGTGACTTTTATTTTTGACATTTTAACCTCCTGTCTGTTTTTAATATACGCAGGTATGGAGAAAAAACAAGTGTGGAAAAGATTTCATTTTGTGATATTTTGTAGCCATTTGTGAGCTTTTGTTGAAAAATCATTTTCAAGGTGTATAGTATCCTCTGCAATAATCAGGGAAAAAACTGGAGTATAAAACTTATGGATTGGGACAAGGTGCGTCAATGGCAGGTACAGGTGGTCGTTCAACACGCCGATACCATACCGATTGTGCCGGATATGATTGTAGAGGAAAAAGAAAATACCCGCCTTTACCGGCTTGATGGACTGTACAGAAAAAATGAGGCCGGCGGACAGATATCTGTGACTATTGGCGGCAGGGGGATATTGAAAGCAGGTGATGAAAAAATTCCCCTTGTGCCGGGGAAAGCCTTCATTCACAAACACAGCGATCCGGCTGTAAGTTATTATTATCCGCAGGATGGTGTTGAGCCGTGGCATTTTATCTGGGTTAGTCTGCTGGGGGCAAATGTCAATGAAATCATCGACAGTACAGTGGCCAGGTATGGGTATATTTATGATGTTCCGCCGGATTCTGAATTGGTCAAAAAACTTTTTTCATTCAGGTGCGAAAGCAAGCAGATGCACTTTATGCAGCCGTTTGAGGCTGCTGAACAGGCCTTTGCCCTGCTGCGGATGCTTTGCGAAAAAGCAGAGTGTAAACGTTCACGGCACGGTGAATTGATTTCAAGGGTGCAAATGTATATTGCTTCCCGTTTCAATAAACAATTGTCTGCAGGTGAAATAGCAGGGGTATTCCGGGTGTCGAGGGAACACCTTTCCCGTATATTCAAGGACGAAACCGGGGAGAGTATCCATGAATATATTACCGGTATACGTATGAAAGCTGCGCTCTCGCTTTTACGGGAAACCCGCTTGACAATCAAAGAGATCTCCCAGCAGTGCGGTTATTCTCAATACTCAGTCTTTTATAAAACTTTCACTGCATTTTTCAAGTGCAAACCGCAGGAAAAACGTCCGGACAGACGCTTTTTTACTGATTCTGAACTTCCGTGACTGCGGCTGACGGCAAGGGATTTTCTTCTGCCGGAAACAAAGTATCGTTTTCTTTGCGTCCGCCTGATGCCGCCAGAATCAGCAGGATAAGCATCAGTACAAGCACCGTAACACTGGCAATGGCTGCCGGTCTGTTGGTGGAACGCTCCATGGGTTGGATATGGGGAGCCATAACTGTGAAATCTTTTTTGCAATGGGGGCAGTTCATTGTTGTTCCTGCCAGCCCGGCGGAAACAGTAAAACGGTATTCGCAATGTGTACAGAAAATTTGGATCTCGGCCATTTCAGTATCCTTGAAAAAAATAAAAACAGTGTTACATTATCATGCATTACTATAATATGTTTTTTTCTGAAAGCAAATCATTGCAGAACCTGTTTCAGGGA
>JAZSGI010000001.1:0-9410 GCA_045532655.1 Victivallaceae bacterium | reverse complement strand
CTTCCATTACCTTTTGCCAGTTGCCGGCAGAAACAGCCTCACCGGCTTCTGCTATAAGTTCTGCCGGGTCCGGATCACCGCAACCGGCAGCGAATGTCAGAAGGGCCGCTGCGGAAAAAAGTATCGATTTTTTAAAATATTTATCCATAAAGTAAATATAACCCCCAAAAGCGGTATAGTCAAGTTTATTTCTTAAAAAACCTTTGTTTTTCGTATCCTGTTGCAATTGCCGGAGAGATTTTTTTGCAAACTTGCCAAAATGTGTTATATTGATAGCTGTCCGGATCTTTGTTCCGGAAGAAATCAAAGGGAATATTGCCGGAAAAAGTTTATGGATGATTTTATTACTTTCAAGCCTGCAGGAGTTGTCAGGCGCAACGAAAAATACCGGTTTGAAACACCACGGCAGGGGGTATTTGCCGGAGGCAGGGCTTTTGTTGAGATCGCAGACCGGAATTTCTGGAAAGATGCCAGCCGCGACCTTGACGGATTTGAGCGGATATGGCTGATCGGTGTGTTCCATTTGAATTTACAGCACAGGGCAAAGGCCCTTGTTCATCCGCCCGTAGCTCCGGAAAAACGCGGTTATGGTGTTTTTGCCACCCGCAGTCCGCACCGCCCCAATCCTGTAGCTTTGTCGTGTGTGCGTCTGCTGCAGGTTACAGACAGTGGTTTGCTTGTGGATGAATGTGATTTGCTTGACGATACCCCCATATTGGATATTAAACCATATATTGCCGATGCTGATGCTTTTCCTGATGCTTTTTGCGGATGGCGCAGCGGGATGCAAAGTACAGTCTTTGCTGTCAGCTGCAGCAGTCAGGCAACAGAAAAAACGGATTTTCTGCTCAGACACGGGGGGATTGATCTGGCGGGCTTTGTCCGGGTTCAGCTTTCCACTGATCCGGAAAACAGCAGACGGAAAAGAATCAGAAAACTTTCCGGAGATACCCTGGAACTTGCGTGGCGCACCTGGCGGATAAAATACAAGTGCCGCAAGAAAGAGGCTGAGGTGGAAATTATTGATATTTACAGCGGGTACAGTATTCCTGAACTTGCTCCCGACAGTCCCGATATTTACAACGATAAAGACCTGCACAGACTCTTTTGCAGTGTTTTTGAGCGGAGTGATCCCTGAAAAATTCCGCAGAGCGGACAGCGGTAAAAAAGTTATATTCTGCAGCAGACAGAGTGAATCAGGATAGATTTACATGGTAAAAAGTGCGGCGAATCGATATTTCAGCTGAAAAAAACTTGCTAAAAGATGAAGTTGTGTTATATTAATGCAAGTTCATTATGGTGGGCGGTGAGGGACTCGAACCCCCGACATTCACGGTGTAAACGTGACGCTCTAACCAACTGAGCTAACCGCCCTGCGATGCTTAATTACAATATCATCGTTTGCGATTATTGCAAATGAAATAATGAAAAATAAGGAGATTTTTTTATGAAATATTGGTTTTGGTGTTTTGCTGCGGGTATTTTTCTTGTTTCTGCAGCCGGTTGTTACTTTCAGCAGTATACCAATGTGGAAAATGCAAAAAATCTCCGTGTGAATATGAGTAAGGAGGAAGTGCTGGCAATAATGGGTGAACCGGTGGAGGTGGAGTTGAGTTCTCCGGATCTCTGGTTTTATTTCATCCGCAGTTATTGTCACGACGGTATGATCACTGAAGACGAGTGTATGCCCGTTGTTTTTGAAAATGACTGTGTGGTGGGTTGGGGAAATCATTTTTACGCCACCTACCGGCTTGAAGAACGCAATTTTTACAAGCCGCAGGCGTTTAAGGAGATCCCCCTGCCGGAAGATAACGGCGAGGTGCAGGATATTGCCGGAAAAGTCGCTGAAAAAGAAGCTGATGGCAAATTCACTGTTCCCGGAGAAAGAGCTGAATGAACTTGAAAGAAGTATACAACTTGCTGCTGGTTGTGTGGTGCATGGCGGCCGAAAAGCCTTCATGGAGCATTTACGACAGCGACAGGGCGGAAAACAGAAAACTGCTGGCAGAACATCCTTTGCTTGCCGCAGTCATGTTTGCCGCTGCCGGAGTGTGTATCGGCTGTGTACTTGCATTGTGGGGCGGAATCCTTAAACTTTTCATGCCGGAAATCGGCGGCGCTGTGCTTTTTGCCGCTGCTGGAGTTGTACTGTGGGAATATATTGCCGGATGGAAATCAAGTGCAGGCATTGTCGGAGCGGTGCAGAAAAGAGTGATAACTGGATGCTGGAGCGGTGATAATGATGCCGGTTTTGCCGGTAACAAAGTCGCGGATATATCCGTAGGAACGCTGGTTTTTGCCGGGTGTATCGTGGTGAAATTTGCCGGAATGGTGTGTATTTATCTTTGCGGAGTCGGACTTATTGTTGTGTTGGCGGTTTTCCCGTTTGCTGTACAAGGACTTATGGCACATTTTGAAAGTGATGGGAAAATGCCGCTGCTGGCAGGCGGCAGAACCGGACAGCTGTATCTGCTTGCAGCTGTTTTGATCGTGATGTTTTGCGGAGTTGCTGCTGCTCCGGCAGTTATAGCAGCCGCTGTGCTGGTCGACTGGATGGTTTTTGAATTGATTTCCCGTAAAAGCCGGGAAGTTTACGGCTATGTGCCTTTGCATTGTATAACCCTTGCCGGAAGCATTGCTGAAGTCAGCAGTATGCTTGCGGCGTTGATATTAATCGGATAAGGAGAAAAAATGAGTGTAATCGACAATGGAGACAAGTTGATGGAGAAACTTGTATCGCTGTGCAAACGCCGCGGATTTATCTTCCCCAGCTCGGAGATTTACGGCGGTTACAATGGTTTCTGGGATTACGGCCCCTACGGATGCCGCATGAAACGTGCTATTGAGGCTCTGTGGTGGCGTGAAATGGTGGAAACCAGAGATAACATCGAGGGGCTTGATTCCACTATCATCTGTCATCCCAGAGTCTGGAAGGCTTCCGGACATATTGATCAGTTCAGCGATCTTATGTGTGATTGCAAAGACTGTAAGGCACGTCACCGTGTTGATCAGATGCCTGATCCCACAGTCTGCCCCGCCTGCGGTTCAAAGAATCTTACTGAACCCAGAGAATTCAATCTGATGATGAAGACGCATGTGGGACCGGTTTCTGATGATGAGCATATTGCATATATGCGTGCTGAAACCTGTCAGCCCATCTTTGTTGACTATGATCTTGTACGTATTGCAGCACGGCAGAAACTGCCTTTCGGTGTTGCCCAGATCGGCAAGGCTTTCCGTAACGAGATCAATCCCCGCAACTTTACCTTCCGTTCCAGGGAATTCACCCAGATGGAAATGGAATTTTTCTGTGACGGCGAAGAAAGTATGCAGTGGTTTGAATACTGGAAAGAACAGCGCATCAAATATTACAAGGAAAAACTCCAGTTTGATGACAGCTTCTTCCGTATCTATGAACACGAAAAACTTGCACATTATGCCAAGGCTGCCATTGATATCGAAGTGCAGTTCCCGTTCGGATGGGGTGAGTTGGAAGGCGTTCATCACCGTGGAACATGGGATCTTTCCCAGCACAGTCAGTTCTCCGGTGCTGATCTGCAGTATATCGACCACGACAGGGGCCGCAAGATCATGCCTACAGTCATTGAAACTTCTGTTGGTCTTGACCGTACATTCCTTGCTCTGCTGGGTAAAGCATATGATGAAGACACTGCTGCCACCCAGAAGGAAGGCATGGCGGAAGACGTGCGTGTTGTTCTGCATCTGCCTCCGCTGGTCGCACCTGTTCAGGTTGCTGTTCTGCCGCTTTCCAAGAAGCTCAATGAACAGGCTGAAAAACTTTATAACGATATCAACCGTTATTTCCGCAGTGAATTTGATACCACCGGATCCATCGGCAAACGTTATCGCCGTCAGGACGAGATCGGTACTCCGTTGTGCCTGACCTTTGACTTTGACAGTGCTGCCGATAATGCGGTTACTGTCCGTGACCGTGATACCATGGCGCAGGAACGTGTTTCCATAGATCAGCTGCGCACATATATTGAGAACGTGATCGGTATTTGATCTTTATGAAAAATTTGCCGGGATATTTGGAACTGCAGAATACTGCAGAGGAAGCTCTTGCCAGCATCAATGTGCTTTTTTGCAAGCCTGATGCCGCAAGCCGCCTGTGCGTTGCGGATATCCCCGGCAGAGAATGGTTGCAATGCCTTCAAAAGACATTTCTTGCAATAAGCGGTGAACTGGCGGAGCTGCCGGTTCGCCCTGGTTCTGTCTGCCGTTATTTCCGTTTGAATGATAACAGCGGTAATGCAGACAGTATTGATATGATGAACAACCTTGTACAGCTTGCGGCGGGCAAAAGTTTCGCTGAACTGTTGGAGGAATGTATCTGGAACGGTATAATCAGGCAGGGGATATCCGGCAGGGATGTGGAAGATCTTACTTCGCCCAAAGCTGTTGATGCCCGGTTTTATTTCAATCATGCTGTTCGGCTCAGTAATGCAATGAGCCTGTTGACGGAATATTATGAGCTGCTGAAGCAGGAGAATGAACTTTCCCGTTTGCGGCCTGATTTTCTCCGGCTTTCCGGAAAACGTACGGTGTTTGCGGATAAAAAGGTGACTGCGGTGGGGATCGGAGATTTGTCTGTAGCGGAAGCGGCGGCTGAACTGCGCAGCAGAGATATTTTCTGCCGTGAACGCACCTTCCGGTATGTAAATGGAAATTTTCAGGCTATCAGTGCCGGAAATATCCGCAAGGCTGAAGATTTTTTCGGCTATTCCGGGGTAAAACGCAGTTTTGCAGAACATTTTCAACGGTTTGCCGCAGGTAATGCCAGTGAACCGTTACTTGTTTCCGGACTGCCCGGTCTCGGTAAAACACAATTTACCATGGCGCACGTTCTGGCGCAGCCGGGATTGATCCTTGTGCTTGCCGGACCGGAAGAACTGGAAAAAGGGCTGGAAAAACTTCTGGGAACTTTGAGTTGTGCCGGAGAACACAGATTTGTTGTCTTTTTTGATGATATAGACCCGGATACTCTGGATTGGTACTGGTTCCGTACCAATGTCGGCGGAGCGTTGGCAATGCCGGAAAATGTTATGATCGCTCTGGCGGCAAATTATGACTTCCCCGCCAGTATACTTTCCCGGGGCAGGGGAATAACCTTCCCGGTCTTTGACGTTGTCCGTTGCGAAGAAATGGTGGAGGATTTTCTTAAATCAAAAGGGTTGATGCGTCCTTCTGTGGAGCTTGTCGGGGTTATCGCTGCAGATTACACCGAGGAATTCGGACAGAAAAAGTTTCCCGAATTGAGCCCCCGTACCCTTGTCAGATATCTGGGCTGGTACGATAAAGACATGAATAAGCGGCGCAGACTTCTGGAGCAGTCCAAACTTGAACTTGTCAGCCGTCCGGATGCCCAGTTGTTCCAGGAGTTCAACCTTAAACAGATCAAACTTCTGTATGGCGGCGACAAAATGCTGGAAACAATAGGCGAGGGAATTAATGGCTGAGGTTTATACGCCTGCGGATCGCCATGTCCTGCTCCATGTCTGCTGTGCCCCATGTGCTGCTCCGTGTATAGAAAGACTTCTTGCCAACGGCTGCCGGGTGGAACTTTATTTCTCCAATTCCAATATAGATACTGCTGAAGAATTTGAACGGCGCCTGCAATATGTGAAACTGTTGGCGGACCATCACAAAATCCCGTGCCATATCGATCCTTATGATCACGATGACTGGCTTGCTGTTGTTAAAGAATATGCTGATGCTCCGGAGGGTGGTGCCCGCTGTGGTTTTTGTTTCAGCAGGGTTCTGGGAAGAACTGCGGCAAAGGCGGAAGAGTTGGGTATCGGTTCCTTTACGACTACCCTGACTGTCAGTCCTCACAAAAACAGCAGAATAATCTTTGCCGCCGGCAATGTTTTTAACGGATTTGAAGCGGTGGATTTCAAGAAAAAAGATGGATTTCTGCGCAGTATACGGCTTTCGGAAAAGTTCGGTTTTTACCGGCAGGATTACTGCGGATGCGAATTCAGCCGTAATTTTTGAGCAGTTTTACAGCTGGAAATTATAATATTTTTCTTGCAACTTCACTGCCGTGAATGTATATTATATCAACAGTTATTATGTCAACAATGCATAAAGGAGTTATATCATGTTGATGTTTTTGATCGGTATCGTCATCCTCATTGCCGGTTACTTCGTGTACGGCAGAATCGTAGAACGTATAGTCGGACCTGATGACCGGGAAACACCGGCTGTGGCCAATCCTGACGGTGTGGATTATGTTGTTATGCCGCAGTGGAAGAATATGCTTATCCAGCTCCTCAATATTGCAGGGGTGGGGCCGGTGATAGGGGTTATCCTCGGTATCAAATTCGGCAGTATCGTCTTCCTTATTATTCCTGTCGGTAACATAATAGGCGGTGCTGTACACGATTTTATTGCCGGTATGATGTCCCTGCGTCATAACGGGGCAAATTTGCCGGGCTTGATAAGGATCACATTGGGAAAAGGTGTTTTCTGGGTTTTTTCGGTATTTATGTGTATACTGCTTTTGCTGGTTGTTGCAGTGTTTATTAATATTCCGGCACAGCTTGTGGATTCCATCATTCCGGGAACACCATGTTTCTGGTATGCAGTTGTTGCCATATTCATCTATTATATTTTTGCGACGCTCTTCCCGGTAGACAAGATCATCGGTACGCTGTATCCTGTTTTCGGGGCGTTGCTTATCCTCGGATCTTTTGCAATATTCATCATGCTGTTGTTCTGGGGGTTCTGTGATCCGTCAATACTGGAGGAGTCCGCGGAGTTTCAGGCGCAGATGTTCAAAGCACCGCAGGTTCCCATTATCCCCATGCTTTTTGTTACCATTGCCTGCGGTATCCTTTCCGGATTCCATGCCACCCAGTCGCCTATTATTGCCAGAACCATGAAGTCGGAAAGGGAGGCCCGCAGCAGTTTCTATGGTATGATGGTAGCCGAGGGGATCATTGCCATGGTCTGGGCTGGTGCTGCTCTGGCATTTTTCAACTTTGCTCCGGAATGGATGGGCAGGAAGCCTGCCGTTGCTCTTGAAGCCATTACTACGCATTTTCTGACCCGTGGCGTCGGTATGGTTACCGTTATCAGTGTCATTGTCCTTGCGATAACTTCCGGTGATACGGCAATGCGCAGTTTGCGTCTTTCGCTGGCAGAAATCCTTAAAGTTGATCAGAAACCCATATTGCGCCGCATAGCAGTATGTGTGCCGGTGATAATAATTGTCTGTTTCCTGCTTGCGTGGTCAAATAAAAATGCAGAATCATTCAACGTACTCTGGAATTATTTTGCCTGGGGCAATCAGGTGCTTGGGGCATTTACTCTGATCGCCGGTTCTGTCTGGCTCTTCGGCAGAAAGCGTTTCGGCTGGATCACGCTTCTGCCCGGAATGTTTATGACTTTCATTATTTTCTGCTACATATTGTGGATAGCTCCTGATAAAGGCAAGGGTGCGGGAAGTGCGGTGGGTTTCGGCCTTGATATGGAGCTTGCCATGGTGATTGCTGCAGCTTTTGCTGTGATTGCCGGAGCCGCTGCAGTATGGAGGGGCAGAAAAATGCGCTCGCAACTCCTTGATGATCTCTGACCGCAGCAGTGAGCTGTTCAGCAAAATATTCAGGACCCCGTGAGTTTTTTGACTGCGGGGTCATTTTCTGTATATATGGCAATTCCTGGGAAAAGTTCACGCAAACGGTGGGCGAACAGTCCGGTCACGGGGTCACAGGATGGACTTTTGCTTTTCAGTAATGCAGCCTGCGGAGGATCTTCCTGTAATTCTTCTGTTATCCTGTCAATGGCGCATTGGAGCTGCACTGTCACATCTCTGCCGGTGAAGTTGGTCACAGCACTGCCGTCTTTTGTTATGTGAAAAGGTTCACGTGGTATACCCATACCGGCACTGTGTTCCGGACAGAGAATAATAATGCGGAAACAGTCGGATAGCGAACCGGTATCGCAAAAACTCTTGCTTCTGCCGTCGTAGCGGCATTTGAATCCGGCAAGACAGGCGGACAAAATTAAAACAGGTCGATTTTTCATGATAAAAAAATACACTCTCAAGCTCAAAAATGCAAATGAAGGTACTAAAAATTGCAAAAAAATGTGAAAAATGACTTGATGTTTTTGCGTTGTGTGATATATTATAAAGATAAGTCAAATATTGTGTCATTCCGGCACGACTGCGGTAAACGGCTGCCCGTTGTCATGACGGATGTGCAAAAATTGAAAAAAACAAACAAATCATACAGTGAGGTTCTAAAACTATGGCACTTCGTATCAGACTCAAACGTACCGGTACCCGCAATTGCAGCTGCTATCGGGTCGTTGTGATGGATGCCCGTTGCAGTCGGGATGGTAAAGCTATTGAAGAAATCGGCTTCTATGATCCCAATAAGAAAATCGAAAAAATGGATCTTGAGCGTTATGCTTATTGGGTCAAAAACGGCGGCAGCCCCTCAGACACTGTCAAGGATATTGCCGATCGTCTGACCAATGGTGTTGTGCTTGCTGACCGTGTCCGTCCTGCTTCTGTTTCCAAGAAGGCAAAGGCCAAGGCTGAAGCTGAAGCCAAGGCCAAGGCCGAAGCTGAAGCAGCAAAGGCTCAGGAAGAGACTGCCGGAGCTGAAGCCTGAGCTTCGGTCCGGAAAAACTCTGGCAATCCGTAAATGTTTATTGACGGTAAATGCCTGTGAGGTATCAAAGTGTTAGGTTTCCTGAAAAAATTGTTCGGCAGCAAAAATGATGATTGCTGTTGTTGTGGGAGTGATGTCGGTCCTGCTGCATTCGTGAAGTATGTTGCAAGCGCTCTCGTGGATTATCCCGAAGATCTGTCCGTTGAAAGCGAAGAGAAAGACGGTGCTGTCACCATCTATATCAAATGCCGTAAATGTGACAATGGCAAAATCATCGGCAAGCGGGGCAAAACTATCTCCGCTATCCGTAATCTTGCCGGCGGTGCCGCCGGAAGAATGCGCCGCCGTGTTAATGTCGAAGTGGTTGATTGAAATTGGAAATCGATGTGGTAACCATTTTCCCGGAACTTTACCCGGGACCATTGGGCCACAGTGTGGTCGGGCGTGCATTGAAGAATGATATTCTTCAAGTGCGTGCGGTTGATTTGAGAAGTTTTGCACACGACCGTCGCGGTACGGTCGATGACAAACCCTATGGCGGCGGACCGGGGATGCTGATGAAGGTCGAACCGGTCGTTGAAGCTGTAGAGTCTGTCCGCAGAGAGGGTTCTGTTGTTCTTATGGCCAGTCCCCGCGGGGAACGTTTTTCCCAACGGTTGGCGGAGGAACTTTCCGGAGCGGGACACATAGTGATCGTTTGCGGTCATTATGAGGGCATCGATGAGCGTGCGGCGGGGCTTTTGCAGTGGAGGGAGGTCTCCATCG
>JAZSGI010000057.1:0-13869 GCA_045532655.1 Victivallaceae bacterium | reverse complement strand
AATCAACTTGACAATTTGCCCTAATACTGCCATATTATGCTCTTGAGGATTCATGTTTTTCTCCTTTGGATTGTAGCAGAGAAAAAGGTAGCATGGATCCTCTTTTTTGTCAAATCAGAAAAATTTTATGGGATATCTGTGCTGTTACTGCAGATGTGTTTGGCGGGGTAGTTGTGTTGAAATATTTCAAAACGATGGTATATTAACCGGAATATACAAAACGACATGATTTGAAGAAAGTGAAAACGGCGATGTCAGTCAGGAAAAATACAGTCAGAAAAGCATTTGTTGATTCACTGCCTGTTCTTATGGGATATTCAGCCATGGGATTTGCGGCTGGTGTACTGCTTGCTGCCCATTCCGGTATATCCGTGCCTGCACCATGGTCAGCTCTTTTCGGTGCTGTCTGTGTTTCCGGAGCGTTACAGTTTATGATCACCGGATGGCTGCGGGAGATGACACCGCTGTTGGATGTTGCCCTGATAACTTTCTGTCTGAACCTGCGTTATTCCATGTATGGCATATCCATGCTTGAACGGTTTGCCGGAACAGGATTTTGGCGCAAAGGTTATCTGATTTGGGCAATGACTGATGAAACTTATGCCCTTGAGGTGGAAAATGAGCAGAAAGACCGTAAAAATGATATTTTTTACTGTATCTGTCTTGCCGCAATGAACCATTGTTACTGGATCGCAGGCGTTACTGCCGGGGCTGTTGCCGGGAGTGCGCTGCCGTTTCCGACGGAGGGGATAGATTTTGCCATGACGGCACTTTTTCTTGTTATTCTGACTGACCAGTGCCGGGAAAAGAAAAATCGCTTTCCTGCTGTTGCCGGATGTGTCGCTTCAATTGCGGCGTGGCTGCTGTTGGGGAGGGGGATGATGCTTATTCCGGCAATGGTGTCCATAGTGTTGATATTTATCTGCAGCCGCAAGTATTTTGAGAAAAAACATGCCGTTGCGGAAACGGAGGAGCAGAAATGAGCGACGAGGCATATATATTGGGACTGCTGGCGGTTACCGGCGGCGTTACCATCTTTTTGCGTGCGCTGCCTTTTATTGTGTTGGGCAGGGGGCGGAAGCCGGCACCGGTTATTCAATATATAGGTGTATTGCTTGCCCCTGCCGCAATAGCAATGCTGGTGGTATACTGTCTGGCTGAATATTTTGAAAACGCTTTCGGACAATGGCAGGGGGCTGCTGCCTCATGGAGCGATATCGCAGCACCTGTCGCAGCCTCTCTTGTTGTTGTCGGATTGCAGTACTGGAAGCGTAACTCACTTGTGTCCATCATTGCCGGTACTGCGGTTTATATGCTGATCGTTCAGCTTTTTTAAGAAAGCATTTCCTGCCGGATCTCTTTGAGTTTTTCCGGAATTGCGATATGTTGCGGGCAGTGACCGGCGCAAATGCCGCACTCTATACAATTTCCGGCTTTTTTCTCTTCCGGCAGTTTTGCGTATTCACCGGCAAAGCCGCCGCGGAATCCGGAAAGTCTGAAGCGGTTGTAAAGATTGAAAATGCCGGGGATATCTATTCCTTTCGGGCAATCAGAACAATAACGGCATGCTGTACATGGCACAGTAACGATCTTTTTGTTTTCTGCCACAGCTTCCATCAGGGCTTCCCGTTCCTCCGGAGTAAGCGGTACGAATCCTGTCATGGTTGCTATATTGTCATCAATCTGTTCCAGATTTGACATTCCGGAAAGCACAGTCATTACATTGGGCAGTGAAGCGGCAAAACGGATGCTCCACGATGCAATGCTCCAATCCGGATGCAGGGATTTGAGTTTTGCCTCTGCCTCCGGTACAAATGCTGCCAATGCTCCGCCCCTTACCGGTTCCATGATAACTGCCGGGATATTGTGTTCTGCAAGGATATTGTACTGTTCTCCGGCTTTGGTGTCGTTCCAGTCCATTGCATTCAACTGTATCTGGGCAAAATCCCAATCAGCCGTTTTTACGACTTCCCGCAAAAGCTCCGGAGAACCGTGGAAGGAAAATCCCATGTGCCTTATTCGGCCTGATTCTTTCAGTTTTTTCATAAAAGTCAGCAGATCCCGGTCAAGTATCCGTTTCCAGTTGCCTTCATCAATGGCGTGCAGGAGATAAAAATCAAAATAAGAGGTCCGGCATCTTGCCAGCTGCTCTGCAAACATCACGTTTTCATCCATTTCCTCTGTCAGGCACCATGCGGGAAGTTTATCGGCAAGGAAGTATGATTCACGGGGATAGGATGCCAGAGCTTCGGCAAAAAATCTTTCACTTCTGCCATCATGGTACATCCAGCCGGTGTCAAAGTAATTGACACCGGCACTCATTGCCCGGTCGATGATTTTTACTGCTTCGGGAAAATTTATAGTACCGTCGGCAAAAGTGGGGAAACGCATTCCGCCGCAGCCGAGAAGAGGGACGGAAACTTTATTGCTGCCGATGGTTCGGCGGGTGATTATGTTTTTATTCATAATTTTCTCCTTTGTGCAGTTCCAAAATCATTATTTCTGTAGGGCAGTTGACTCTGAGCGGGAACCCGCTCCATATACCTGTGCCGTTGGACACGGCGACCGTAATGCCATATTTGCGGAATATTCCGGAAGCCATACCGTCATTGAAGAGGGAAACAAGCATTTTCAGGCCCGGCAGCATACCGCCATGTGTGTGACCTGATATCTGCAAATTTGAATTTATCCTGCTGCTTTCTGCGGCCCCATCGGGACGGTGAACGAGGATTATCCGGAAAAGATCATTTTCCTGTCCGTCAAATACTTTCCCGAAATCCTGAGTGAGCGGGTGACGGCTGTTTGCTGTTCTGTCCGGTACGCCGCCCAGTACAAAACCGTGTTCCGGGAAAGCGGCACTGCTGTTGAAAAGCATTTGCAGACCGTGTTCATTATAAAAATCCAGCCACTCATCCAGAGCTTTATTCCCCTGATAATATTCGTGGTTTCCGGTTACGCCCCACGTGCCGAGAGGTGCATCGATATACTTTATTGCCTCAAATTTTTTCCCGAGGTCAGCACATTTGCCATCGGCATTATCCCCGGTGAAGACAACGATATGGGGGCGGGCGGTATTGACCTTTTTTACTGTTTCTGCCACATAATCGCTGTTGGTCGTGTAAGTGATATGCAGATCAGCGACTACGGCAATACGCAGACCCTCTGCGGCGGCAGGTAGATCAGGGAAGAAGAGTTTCTGTTCTCTGATAATTGGCATTTTCAAACCATTTATACAGCCGAGAGTTGATATACATACTGCCGCTGCTGCGCAGAAATAATTCCCGGCAGCAGAGTATTTGCGGAAAGATTTGTATTTTTTGCCGCAAATTTTTCTCAAAAGCAGAATAAAAATATTTATGAGAATATTGACAGTAACCAGAAGCGTCATTATGAAAAATGCCGCAAACGCTCCTCCGGAAACCACCTGGAGCCAACGGGGTATGTCAGGCGAGAAAGCGTCACTGGCAATAAGGTGGAAAACCTGAAATTTAAATGCGATCAGGGTCATTACTGTTCCGGCAATGATTTTCCAGTACCATTTCCAGCCGGTAAACGGCAAAGTCAACCCCAAACCCAATAATGTCAGCAAAACTCCGATAGCAAACAATTTATTACCCCCTGAAGAAAACTTTCTCTGTTGCTCTTATGATGAAAAATCTTCCGTATTTGACGGGGCGTGAAAGATAAACTCTCTGAGTATCAGGAAGTTTGCCAGGAAAAGTGCTGCTTCTGCAACAAGTTTTGTCAATGCATCCGGCCAGCCTGTGGGCCGGTTGAGATTGTTCATTATTATGTACGAAGCTGTTCCTGAGGCTGCCACCAGAAGAAAATATAACGGCAGTGTGGTAAGTACGGATTTCTTTGTCCGGAAAACGATTTTTCTGATCATGCAATACTGCAGTATCGCTCCGGCTATCCTGCCGGCAGAAACCGAAAGGATTTCATTTGTTTCCGGTTTTATGCCGTTCAGTTCCGGCAGAAGCAGGATGCATGGCAGAAACACAAGATAGTCAACTGTACTTGCCAGAATTGAAACAATGGCATAGCGGAAAAGAACTATATAGATCTTGAAAGAGTCCCGCAACGGATTGAAATGGGATGATTCATTGCCGTTTATATATACTGTCGATATGGGCATTTCGACTATAGGCAGCGACATCCGCTTGGCAAGCAGCAGCATTTCCAGCTCAAATTCATAGCGGTTGAAGGGGATCTGCAGCAGGTGCGGCAGAAATTTTACCGGAATGGCACGCAGCCCGGTCTGGGTGTCGGAAACTTTGATATTGAGCAGAAGCCTCATCAGAAATGCAGTCAGTCTGTTGCCGAAGAGACTGCGGAAAGGCACATCTTTATCAAAAGATCTTGTTCCGAGTATAAGATTACCCGGCCTGGCATCATAGTCATCACTGAGCCGCTTGATATCTGCCGGGGTATGCTGACCATCTGAATCTGCTGTTAGGACACACGAGGTCTCCGGACAGTTGGAACAGATATAATTGAATCCGGTTTTAAGCGCGGCTCCTTTGCCCATATTTATGGCATGATCGAGCAGGGTAACTTCCGGAAACTCTTTCACTTTATCAAAGATTGCGTCATATTCTCTGCCGCTTCCGTCGTTTACAACAATAATGTTATTGTATTTATACTCTCGCAGCTGCAAGAGCAGGGTAAGGAGCTTTTCGTCCGGATGATAAGCCGGAATAAGTATCACTGATTTCAACGACATTGTAATCTCCTGAATATTGGATAATATACTGCAAGAACGGGAAAAATCAACCTTTAAATACCTGATAACCTGTTAAATTGTTAAAAATTTGATTCTCTGCAGGCTCCTGCTCCGGGTGCAGAGTAAAGATGATTGTTGCGCATAGTCAGATTATCTATGCGGCCACGGTTATGGAACATCTCAAGCTCTTCCTGCAGATGGTTGATCATGGTGCAGTTTTCTATGGTCAGTGATCTGATGCGGGTGTCGGCAATCACCGGACGGTCGGAATCCACATTGCAGGCAATAAGCGGCAGGGCTTCTGTGTGTTCCTCCCTGTGGATGTTGCTTATATACAGATTGCCGATATCGCAGAAGCCCTCCAGCAGTATCGGAGCCATCGGCACAAGAAGGCCTTTTATTTCTTCCGGCGGCAGGGCTTTACCGCAGAAACAGTCTTTGATAATGATATCATCAAATATACCGGGGCCCGGAACATCGTTGAGAAAATGTGTTATCCCGACCATATAACGGTAGAAGTTGCCGTGAATATTTTTTATGGAAATACGTTTTACCGGCTCTGTGTAGGAGAGCAAACGTACCGCGCTGTGGCAATATTCGCAGTAAATGCCGTCAATATCGATATCTGTGATCGGCCCGGGGAATTGCCCTTCCGGGGAATTCAATGCCAGCAGATCATCATAACATGTCCCGTGGAGATTGGTGATCCTGCCGTAAGCACAGCTGCCGTTCAGATGCACTCCATCCATGTTTGCCCACACCGGGTTGCAGGTCGTAAAATCGAATTCTACATCGTCAACCGTAAATTCGGTGATTTTGCTCATGCTTACGGCAAAGATAGTCGGATCTTTTACTGTGATGCCGTTGATGTGAAATCCGCGGATATTGCGGAAATCCATTGCTGTGCCGGAATAGTTTTCCGGGCATTGCCGTACCGGAAGGGTTTTGAGGGCGTGCAGCTGCCACGGGTTGGGGTACTGGGTGGTGTTGGCAAAGTTCCAGATACCTCCGGTAATGGCAATATTACGGTTGCCGTGGATGTAATCATCATTGATGATCATAGTACAGTCACTTTCCGGGGCAAGGCGGATCTCGCTGTATCTGTCCAGGCGCAGTTCCTGATTGGAATGGATAACAAGGGGTTTGCTTATCAGATAATATTTCCCCGGCGGCGGCAGATATATACAGCAGGAACCTGAATCAAGAAGTTTTTGTATGGCTGCGGTATCATCATGGATGCCATCTCCAAAAAGAAGTTTCTGCATAAATTCACCTTTCAGGATTGTAGAGGTTGACTGCTTTGATATTGATAATATTTGTTTGAATCACATACTGGTAAATATACATGGCTTATGGTATTTTGCAACCCCGGTGATAAAATAAAATCCTGCTTTATGCTGGCAATTTGCTGGATATATGCGATAAAACATCATTCTTTATGGAAAATTCGCTTGCAAAATGTATAAAGTCATGTATATTATCCGCAACCCCGGTGTCGATGGCGAAGCTGAAACACACGTTCCCATCCCGAACACGGTTGTTAAGGGCTTCAGCGGCGATGGTACTGTATATTTGACTGCGGGAGAGTAGCACGATGCCGGGGTTGTTTTTTTATACTTCCGGAGTAATGGATTCCGGTATGCGTAAAAGATCTGTTGTTGGAGTCTTCCGGACGGAACAATGTGGCCGTGTGGTGGAACCGGTGTTTTGGGTGATGAGCCGTCGGATGCTGCAATGCAGGTCTTGTAATACCGGGAAGCAGTGCCGGATGGGGAAAAAACCTTTTTTTACGAAAAAAATCAAAAAAAATGTGTTTTTTTTCTGTTTTTTATTTGCATTTTTGCGTAATAGAGTTTATTTCTATTGCAGCTACAGATGTTTTAACTTTTAGGAGCGCGTATGAAGTATTATTCCGAGGACCACGAATGGATCGATGTTGATGGCGATGAAGCAACCATTGGTATCTCAAGTTATGCAGCAGAAGAACTGGGTGAGATAACCTATGTCGAATTGCCCGAAGAGGATTCAGATATTACCGTTGGAGAAGTTCTCGGTGTAGTGGAATCCGACAAGGCGGCGAGTGATATTTACGCCCCCATTTCCGGAACAGTTGTTGCAATAAACGAAACCCTGCTTGATGATCCGGCCCTTATCAATGAATCTGCTGAGGAGCACGGATGGATCTGCAAGCTGGAAAATATCGATATTGCAGATCTTGACGATATGATGACTGAAGCTGCCTACGAAAAGTATCTCCGTTCTCTTGACGCAGAGTAAGGGCCGCAAAGGTCGGAACGGTTATCAGAGGTGATGTATATGGATTTCTATGAAGTTATTGCCAAACGCCGCAGTATCCGCGGTTATAAGCCGGATGCTGTTCCTGCAGGTGCTGTTGAACGTATAAAAAAGGCTGTTTCCCTTGCCCCGTCGGCATGCAACAGACAGCCGTTGAAGTTTGTCTTTGTTTCCAATCCGGAAGTGCGGAAAGCTGCTGCGGCGTGTTATACTGCGTCATGGTTCGCCGAAGCTCCTGTGATCGTTCTTGCTTGCGGGGATGCAGACAGTGCCTGGCATCGTTTTGACGGTTCCAGTGCTGTTGATATCGATCTTGGTATTGCTATGGAGCATCTGGTGCTTGCAGCGGCTGCAGAAGGTCTTGGTACCTGCTGGATATGTGCCTTTGATGTGGATGCCATGACAGAGGCGTGCGGTATTGCCGCCCCGTGGAAGGTGCTTGCTGTATCGCCGCTGGGATTCGGCAACGCTGAACCCAGAGAGCTGGTTCGCAAAAACGATGATATCTTTTTTGCGGAGATAAAGTGAATGGATCTTACCCCTGCTTATATTGCCGGAGCCGGTGCCGAACTGCATCCTTCGGCAACCGGATCCCTGTGTGAGTACCGTGTGACCGGGATGACCGGAGCGGTGAAAATGGAACTCCTGCCCGGACGGATAAACGGTGTTTCTGAACGTGGCGCTCTGTGCGAATATCGACGCATACACGTGTCCCTTGATTCATACACTGCCGGTTATGAATTTTCCAACCGTATCCCATTCGGTGCTGAATACAAGTTCCGCCGCATTATGGAGCTTGGTGACGGATGGGGGACGGTATCATGCGATGCTGCTGTGGCCGGACCGGGCAATGTTCAGTCCCTTGAACTCGGTGATGTTGTTCTGCATGGAGCCTGGAGCGGTTGCCGTTTTGCGTTTGCTGACGGCAGGGTGGAAAATGTTGTGATCCTGCCTGCAGGCAGCAGTTTCTCTTCGGTGATCCCGTGGCGTGCGGTTGAACTTACCGACAGCGATGGCAACCGTTTTGAGATCGGTACAGGTGATGACTGGTGGCGTTGGGTTCAGCCGGAAGATTCCGGCAGTGAATATTCTCTTGAAATAGGTGACGGCAAAGCAGTTTTCCGGCGGAAAATTTTTGATATACCGGTCGCTGATATTCCGGAAGAGGAACAGATAAGGCGCAAATCATGGCGTTGCCAGTGGTATTGGGCATGGTGTCCGGCTGGAATGGCGGATGCAGATATGCCGGAGGCGGCTGATATTGGTATTGCGGCGGGCTGCTGCAAAGCTCCGGGTTTTCAGCGGGCGGTACGCAATGCTGTACGCAAAAATTCTGCTTCAGGAGTGATCGGAGTTGCCAGAACCGGAGATCGTATTTGTCCGGAGGCTTCGCATCTGGAACGTCCGGCGAAAAAAGAATTGCTGCATTTTGACCGTTGCGAGGCCTTGAAAACCTATTTGTGGGCCAACAGACGTATTGCTGCCAACGGCGGTTCCGGGTTTGTCTGGTTGACAGCAGAGTCTGGCGGCAGTAAACTCTTTGCCGCTGAAAAAAGAATGAAATTTGTGCCGGCGGACGGATTTTATTCCCCGGCAAGAGAGACCGGAGAAATCGAGTGAAATATCTCTGGGCATACGCAATGCGCTATGATGACTTGGGGGCATCAAGCCGTATCAGGCATCTGGAATGGGCAAAGCGAATGCTGCAAGCCGGATATCAGGTCTCCAGGCATCATTTTTTTAATAATGCATATCTGCGTAAATTGTATTCCGGTAAAGGTCAGAGCCGTTTTGCCTGGGTGAAAGGAACATTGCGGCGTATTTTCTGGCTTCTTTTCAAAGCCCCCCGCAATTTGGTTGTGGAATATGAGCTGCTGCCATATGTGCCATGGTGTATCGAAAAACTTTTCTGGTACCGTCGCAAAGTTGTCCTTGATTTTGACGATGATGTAGGTGTCCGTTACCGTAATAGTCCTTTTTTGCGTGGTAAATTTGACAAGGCGGCGGCCGCTGCTGCTGCTGTTGTGACGGCAAATGCAAGGTTGTATAAACATTTTTCACAATACAATGCCAATACGGTGAAAATTCCCACATTGATCAACAGCGTGCCGGAGGATACATGTGTTGAAAAGTTCCGGCGTTTTACTCTGGTATGGATCGGAACTCCGGTGACGTATATGTATATAGAACGGTTTGCCGGAATATTGCAGCAAATGGCGGCACAAGTCGATTTTGAACTTTTGATCGTTGCCTCTGCTTCTCTTGCAGAGCGGCCTATAGCCAATGTCAATATGCGTTTTATTGATTGGAGTCCTGCAGCTGCCGCTTCTGCACTTGCCGCTGCCCATGTCGGTATAATGCCGCTTACTGATGATGAATTCAGCTGCGGCAAATCTGCGTTCAAACTGATCCAGTATATGGGGGCCGGGATCCCATCGATAGCATCCGGTGTCGGTGAAAACAGGCATGTCGTCCGTCACGGAGTTTCGGGATTTATTGCTGATTCTGCTGCAGAATGGTGCAATGCTGTGAAAATATTGGCAGAAGATGCAGCACGCCGGGAAAATATGGGGAACGAAGCCCGCCGTATGGCTTCTGAATATACTTACGACAGTTGGTTCGATATTTATGAAAAATTACTGCTGAGATCTTTCGGCATCTCTTCTTTACAAAGCCGTAAGCAGCAGGGGTAACAGTACAAAAATCCCTTTTGCAGATACTGTTGTCAGCCATATTGCCACCAGGCAGGAAACTGCGCCTGCACTCCACATGGTACAGGCGGTTGCTCTTTCAACGGCAGCTGGGCAAGGAAGGGGACGGCAGCCGACGGCACACAGCAGGATACCCCCGGTCATCATCAGGCTTGGAGTATCAAATCCTGCAAACAGCATCATACAGCCGGTCGCCGGCAGCAGCATATAAACATATTTGCTTGTGGATATCCCCGACGGGAAAAGCATAAACAGGCTCAGAGGCAGGAAGAGCGCAAAACCCTGATAAAAGAGGGGGATCGCCATATTTTCGAGGGATTCAAGGGCGGCCCATGTGCCGAGAGCGGTCAGTATGCCGCCGGAGAATGTCTGCAAAAGTATTTTTGTCTGCAATTTCCTGTTTGCAAGTATTTTCAGCAAAATTGCGGCAAGAACAGAAACTGCTGCCGGGAGTATAAGTCCGGCGGGCGTGAAGGGCATTTTTTGTGCCGGGGTATAGTGTTTCTCTATGATCGTCTGCATGGGTGGATATGCCGGAGGGGCCCAACGGTACAGGGATGCAAGGATGCCTGCAGGAAAATTTCTCAGTTTGCCGTCATAATTATCGTAACGTTTCTGCAGAATTTCCCAATCTGTCGTCAGAGGAGCGTTGGAGAAAAGCACGAAATAACCGGCCCCGCTGACAATATCGCAATATTTAAAAGCATCTTCACTGATCATGGCTGCTTTGGTACTGTCAACAGCCAATACGCCGCGGGATGAGAGAAAAGGAATGAAATCGTTGGGATCGCCTTCGGTTACAATTGCCAGATCATAGGGACCGCGCAACTGTGAAATTTTATCAAACCTGTTGATTTCTGCGGTTGTTATTATATGTGACTGATTCGCTGCCGCCAGTTCCGGGTCTCCGGAAATATGATCCACCGCAGCGATCCTGGGCATTTGAAGTGCCGTATTGATAAGCAGTGAAGCGGGGGAAACAGACATTACCGTCTGCAGATTGTGATTATCGCTTTGCAGTGTTGCCGGGAGCAGGGCGGGAACCGCAAAGTAGTCCGCCGGGGAATAGGCTGAAATACTGCCGTCGGGAGCATAAACTGTATATGTTGCAGGTGAGGAGGAATCAATTATCCGCCAGCCGTCGAGGGTGAATATTTTTTCAACACTCTCTGTGCCGGTTATCGGTACAAAGAGTATTACAGTCACAATGGCGGCGGTACAGACCGCAAAAAATGCTTTTGTGCCGGGAGCGGCTGCCCCGGTTGCGATTTGCAATGCTGCAATAACTGCGGTAATAACTGCTGTGGTGGTAGTAATGGTGGTTATGGGCAGCAGAGACGGTGAAATATCTGCGGCAAGACGCAGCAATGCTCCGGCAATTACTCCGGCTGCCGCTTTGGAGAGGCAGCCATGCTGTTTTAACAGCAATGCGCCGGTTGCTGACAGGAATCCTGAAAGATAAGTTATAATATACAGAATCACACACTGTGTGCCTGAGTAAATTTCAAAGGAGAATGCCCGCATCGTTCTGCTGGAGAGCGTAATAAGCAGAGCTGTTGCCAGCACAACTCCCAACGGTTTGCGGACAGCGGTGCAAAAACGGAAAATTATCCCTCCTGTACATGCTCCTGCACACAATGCTGCGGCAGCAGTAAGTACCGGCAAGGAAAAAGCCTGAGCGCATGCTGCAGCAGAAAAAAAAGAACCGGGAAGATTCCAGCCGGTAAGCAGCAGGAGCAGGAGGACAGCAGGGAAAAGAAAAGTTTTTTCTGTGATTTTCATCTCTGGAACTCTTTCGCTGCTGTATTCAGGAAAAGGGCAGTTTTTCCAATTGCCACTGGTGCAATTCTGCTTCGTTGAAAAATACTTTCATAAGAAACAACCCCCTTGCAGGTGCTGTTTCAGGTGCGGCGGATCTGTCTTTTGCGGCAAGTATGGCGGCACATTCGTCGACTGTTGTTCTGCCTGCCCCTACAGATTCCAGCATTCCCGTAAGGCAGCGGATCATCTTGTAGAGAAAACCGTTCCCTTTATAAGTTATGCACAGGTATTTGCCGAAAAAAGCAAAATCGATACTGTATATTGTCCGCACTGCTTCAGGTATCATACTGCGCTCCACTACAAAACTTGAAAAATCATGTGTCCCTGTGAGAACCCTGCCGGCAGCAATCATTGCATCAATATCCAGTTCCCTGTGACTCCGCCAGGAATATTTTGAATCAAAGGGGGTTTCCGTGCCGAGATTGATGACATAGGTATAACTTTTACCCACCGCATCATAACGGGTGTGAAACGCAATATCAGTTTCCCGTATGGACATGACTCTTATTGCAGGCGGCAGTTTGTTGTTGATAATGGAAGGGATCCTCTCCGGTGGAATAAAAGGTCTGGCTGGAGAGAGAAAACTTGCTGCGAAAGCAACTGCATGTACCCCTGCATCGGTTCTGCTGGCTCCTATCAGATGTATCGGGGTGCCGGAGTAAAGTCGGGTGAATTCCTCCTGCAGAACGCCCTGCACACTTGGGCAGTGAGGTTGTATCTGCCAGCCGGCATATTCGCTGCCGTCGTAAGCGATTTCCAGTAAAAAACGTGCGGCCGGAACATAGGGTACTTCTTCCGGTGGCCTTGCATGGTCTTCAAGTGTAACCTGAAGTTTCGGAAGCATTGGCGGGAATATACGGCTGGTCATGTGCGGCAGGAGAAACGGAAGGACCGGTTTCAGTTTTTGTAATCGTCGCCGATTGATTTGAAGATATCTTCGCTGGATTCAGAGGCATCATCTGCCACTTCTCCGCCGAGGGCCTCTGTTGAACCGGAGAACATTGCACGGATCTGATCACTGAAGGCGAAAAGTACAGTCAATGCCGCAATCGCAACAACTGCTATAATGATAACATATTCCAGCAAAGCCTGACCTTCATTGTTTTTTTTGCCGAAAAATTTCTTTTTCATAAAAAATCTCCTTTATTTTTATGGATAACCGACACCTACAATGTTCAGCAGCCATTTACCGAACACAGAAAAGTTTTTCAACAGCATCGCTGCAGATATTGCCAACAGGGCGAAAAGAACCGTAAGAACGGCAAATTCCACAAGTACCTGCCCTGATTTATTCTTGCGGAGCTCTGCGGCTGACGATATTATTTTTTTCATCAAGCACAATAACGGTGGGTTGAAGTTTACGGGCTTCCTCCACAGCCATGAGGGAAAAAGCCATAATGACGATTATATCCCCCGGTGTTCCTTTGCGGGCTGCGGGACCGTTAAGGCAAAAAGTCTTGCTTCCCCGTTCTGCCGGAATGGCGTAGGTTTCTATACGTTCACCGTTGCGGCGGTTGGTGACAAGGATTTTTTCATAAGGCAGAATATTGGCGGCTTCCAGCAATTCAGGATCTATTCCCAGGCTGCCCTCATAATCCAATTCGCAGGAGGTGAGGCGCGCCATGTGGATTTTGCCGGTCATCATTTGTTTGAGCATCGTAGGATTTTCCTTCAATTTAAACAGTAATTCTGGAGATATTTTCACGCTGATAAAGGCAGAAAAATTTCAGTATTTACCTTAATATAGCACATGTTGCCGGAAAAACAAGGGAAAGCCGGGAGTTTTTCATGCATGAACAGAATGTAAAAAACGCTCCGGATGACCGGAAAAATCGAAATCAGCTTTTTTTGTGACAAAAATGTGATTTTTTGCGTTTTTCGGCGTTACAATTTTGTAATCGTCTTTTTAATGTGTTACAATTTTGTAATTATCTAAAAAAGTTATTTTGTTATATTTTATTTGATTGTAAGTAGTTGCGGTTGAAAATTTCTTTTGCGGCAGCTGTTGCTGATGCAAGTTGGATTGACAAACATTCCCTGCAATAGTATATTAATGGTATCGTGTGAATGAATTTTGTTGACAACAATAGTTTAATAAAGAGGAAAAACAATGAGCAAGTATGTAGAAAGAGTACTGGAACAGGTCAAGACCGCTTATGCCAATGAACCTGAATTTGTCCAGAGTGTGACAGAGGTCCTTGAATCCCTCGGCGGCGTTCTCGATGCCAATCCCAAATACGAGGCAAACAAGATCCTTGAACGTATGGTCATTCCGGAACGCACCATCATGTTCCAGGTTCCCTGGATCGAAAGTCG
>JAZSGI010000229.1:0-10046 GCA_045532655.1 Victivallaceae bacterium | reverse complement strand
CATATCGATGCTCAATTCGTCATGGGTATCATGCTCTGCAAAGGTATCGGCGGAAGCAAGAATGAGGAAAAAGGCAGAGAGTGGTTCTGTACAGCCGCACAACTTGGACATATGGAAGCACAACGTTGTCTTGCACTGTGCTACGAAAAAGGTATCGGCGGCCCCAAGGAGTATGCCGCTTGTAAATTCTGGTACAAAACTCTCGCAAATCAAGGCGATCCTCAAGCCCAGAACTGGCTGCTGCAGGATGCATCACAACCAATGCTTGAAACAATTGAAGACTTGAAAGCTTATGGAAGATCTTTCGGAATTGAAGTTGATGACTACTATAATCTGGTAAGATTTGATTCTCAAACCGGCAGAAAAGTGTGCAATATACCTGAAGGAGTGAAATCTGTTGATCCGCAGGCTTTCGGTTACAACAGCGTTTTGACTCATGTTACTATCCCCGAAACAGTAACTTCTCTTGATCCGGTTACATTCGGCGAGTGTTCAGCATTGAAAAGCATCAGATTGCCGCGTCATCTTACAGTAACTGCATTTCCCTTCGGCTGCAAGATAGTTTCTTACTGACACTTCAAAACAAATATGCAGATAAAATACTGCCATTAAAGATATTATAAGATTTTTTGCGACAGAACAGTATTGCCGGCAAACCCTTAATATGAAAGGTCAGGTGCCGTGTTATGATTGTTCAACAGGAAAATTTATCAACGATCGCAATTAATGAAGCCGGATTGTGGCAGCTGCGTTCTTCGTGGCTGCTGCAGCCCCGCAAGATCCCGGCTTCACAAGTTTCACTGCAGGAATGGTATTCTGCTGTACGCAGCTGGCTCCCACGTCCGGGAGATCCCTGGAGGGAAGCGTCTGATGCCCGGCAGGGGTATACAGTAAATACGCAATGGATCGTCAGTGAAGCCTCTGCAGAAGAATTGAAAGGTGTATCCACCCGCACTTTCCGCATAACGATAATTGCCAATCCGGGAGAAAATATTCATATTGAACGCCGGAACAAAACCGTGGAGACATTCACTGACAAGGGGGAACACTTACGGTCGGCTTCATGGCTGATATCGGAAAATGTCATGGAAGAATGGCTGCCGGAAGTCGGCAGTGAACTGCAGTGGCAGGGAGGAAATTTCCTCTGCCGTCATATTGAACTCAAAGAAGTTTCTCCCTTTTTATGGAACGTGGAAATTTCTGCCGTCAATATGGATATTGAGCCGCCTGCAGAAATAGCGTTCCGCAGAAATCACGATTTTGAAACAGAAAAATACGGCACATGGCGTGTCCGGGAAAATGCGCTTGAATCCTTCAAAGCTGCCAACGACATAAATTCTCCTGCACCATGGGCAGGAGATTCTTTCAAAATAACAGATATGGAAATCACTCCGTCTGTCGCCGGTATATGCAGTGTTTCCCTGACTGCAAGGGATATCAATGTCCGGTTGATAGGGGTCACACGGAATGAACGGTTCATCGGTTTTACAGAGAAAAAAAAGGTACGACGCAAGATAACCTGGAAGAGCCAGTGGCGTGTACATAAAAATTCCCTGCGCCGTTTCGCCAACATCACCGGCAAAAGCGCACGCAGCTGGACCGGCAGCAACAGTGTGGTGATCTCTTCGGATTCCAAACGCCTCTCCGATTATGAATTTGAATATATTCTGCAAGCTGTTCCACGCAAAAACAGTATGTATGAAATCGATAACGATGACAAAAGTGATCTCTCCGGCAGAATAGATATTTCTGCAGAAATTGTGGAAATGATACTGCCGCCGGAACAATGCGGCTGGTGGCGCAATGCCTACGGTGTACTGGAGGAGATCCCGGATTGGGATCCGGCTGTTGAATGTCCATTCGCTACAGAGGCTCCGCTGCCTAAAAATCTTGTTGAAGTACCGTTGAAAACTTTACAAGTCGTTGAAACAAGATATTTCAGAGACAAAAATTTCACTCTTATACCTCGCATAGATCATTGGATGGCAGGCGGCAGAGTATGGTACGGCATGATAGACAAACAGGTGGCGCTGTGGCTCAAAGAAGAAATCTACAACGATATAGTTACTGATGATTCCGGTGATACATGGCGGAAAGTGTCATGTGTTTTCAGACTGCCCCCTGTGGGATTCCAATGGAACAAAACATACTGGAACCAGGAGTTGCCCCAATGAATTATACAAAACTTGCCGCCGGGAGAAATATTCTTATTGAAAAAGAAAGAGATTTTCTCCGTATCCATGCAGTAACCGACAGAACCGGGAATAATACAAATACCGTTGATTTTTTTACAGCAAACGCACTTGACATTACCCCCGGAACTCTGGTCACACTGGTGTATGACTGTACTCCGCAGGGCGGTAAACAGCTTTTTCAGGCAGAATTGCCGCCTGCAGTTGACCCGCTTTTCGCTGACGGCAGCGGAAACATTGCCCTGGTGACGGCATATTCGCCACGGACACGGACAGGCAGAGCGGCTGTTACCGGTTGTGTTGCCGTACCTGTAAAAGGCAGACAGGCACAAAGAAGGTTCGTATTGCCGGACGGCAACGGTTCTTTTGTTTACTCCAAACGTGGAGGGGCAGAAATCATGCTCCCGGCAAAAGAAACTGATGGAGGCAGCTTCTGTACGGTGTGGCTGGGTGGATACAGCAGGGAATCAGGCTTGTATACAGGAGCATTTACTGTTGATTATGCAGATACAGAGGCGACGGAATATATTGTGTATGATTCAGCAGCATCTGACCTTTCCCATGCCGCCGGTATTGTATGTTGGGGAGAAATGAACACCGGAAGCAGAATCAATGTACCGGTTCTGAAAAGAGAAAATGACGGTCTTGGGGTAAGTATGTTCTTTGATCCGGAAACTCTTATTGCCTCGCTTCACCCATATTCAGGCGGAGTTTCAGCATACAATACTGAATTGGCAAACTCTTCCCTCTGTCAATTATGGAAATCCGGCAATATCAAAATGTGGTGGATGTTATGATCAAAGCAAAAAACTGGCAGCAGCTGGGAGATAATCTGCGTACAGGGAAACCTGTTTTTATCAATGATGCATTCCGTTTGTTCCGCAAGGCTGGAAACGAAAGGATACGTTCGCTTACAACAAATCAGCGTTATTCTGATTATCAGACTGCTGAATCTCTTTGTGCTTTTCTTCTGGGGCCGTACGGATATCTGCACAAACACCGCTTCCCGCTCCTTGACAACTGGGATGCAATTCACGGTTCTGCCCCGATCCCGGTTGCATTGCCGGATACGCCCGGTGTCGTAACATGGGATTATAAGGTACCCCCCTCCCCCCGCCGGGCAATCAGCCGGGAGTATCTGCTGCAGATATTTGAAAATTACAACAAACTGCGCCATTTCCCTATTGGGGATTTGGTGATGGAAAAAGTTCATTACGGTGAAATCACCATTGCAAACAACAGAATATCACCTCTGGAACTCTACAGGCAATGTTCAGCGGCAGCACAGATAAAAACAATTGCGGGCGCCCAGCCATTTACCGGATGTACATTCAATTACTTTCATGATTCAGCTTCCGGCAGTACCACAGGGATATTCAGCCGGAGCATCGTAAAATTTATCAGGGCTGAAGCCTTACCGGGCAATGGATTTCTTCCGGAAACATTTGCCGCAGCAGTAACGCTTTCCGCTCCTTCATCCAGCGGTACAGTTTATTATTCACCTCCGGCAGGAACATTGTACCGGCAGGGAACAGTTATTGAAATTTCCCCTGACAGTCTGAATCGCAGCAGTACAATGGCAGGACGGGAGACAATAACAGGTGAATATACATCACCGTTTTTCAATGAAGAAATATTTGCAGAGCTGCCTGAAACAGATAATTTCCGTATCGGCTACAGCAGTTACGGTAAAGTTATCAAGCAGCGTAATGAATTTTCAAATTATAACAGATATCTCTCCTGAGGGGGTGGATTTTTAAAAAAAATGCAGCGGTTCACTTGCATTTTCCATTAAGTGTATTACATTGTCATTATGAGTAAAATTTTCAGAAAAAATCTTTTAATGACCTTGTATACACTTTGCTTTGCTGTATTTGCAACGGTGTCTGCCGGGTGTTCCGTTTTTTCCGGTGAAGCATTTCTTGAAGAAATGCCGAGCGATATTTCAGTGGAGGAATTACTTGCCCGCCGGGAAGCCTCCACCGACCCCTCCGGAGCGTACAAAAATGCCGATACATTCTTTCAGCGTCAGGTTGTTTCCAGAGACAGCGGAAGTTTCTTTGATGGAATACAAAAGGTGATCATTGAAACCCGCTTCCAGAAACCGGATAAGTTCAAAATCACCACAATAATGGCAAACGAGCCTGTTGCAGAAATAATATTTGACGGCGAAAAAGCCGTCAGTGTTGATTACCGGCAGATGACTGCCACGCCCATAACAGGGGTGGCTCTTGATACCTTGAGAACATCGTTTGTTTTCGGCAATGCGGGAACTGATCTGCGGAGTGTTTTCAGCACAATGGATATTTCTGTTGTCACGTTCAAAGGCGAAGAATTTTACAGACTTAAATGTACCTCATCTCTTTCGGAACAGGTTCCGGTTTTTGAAATTTTTATTGATGCACAGGATTATCTCACCAGAAGTTTCAGAGCAATCCCAAACGCCGGCAGCGAAGATATTTACATGGGAACTATCGACACTTACGCCAATTATGATGATGTCTTTATTCCCGAAAGATGTTCTATCCGTACCGGCAGGGAAAAAGCGGTTTCGCAAATCGTGATTTTTAAGCTCAATGCTGAATTTCCGGCTGATGAATTCGATTTCCCAATCGTTGCTGAAGAGTGATGCTGACACACCTTTACCGTACTGTATTGCAGCAATTCCTGTCCCTTCTTTGTGTATTTCTGCCGTTTTTGCTGAATGCGGCCTCCTTCAGGCTGATCGTTACAACAGATACACACAGCGCATGGCGCAGTTCGCCGGAACATAATTGGCTGCAAATGGCTGCCGGTATAAAAGCAGTCGGGGCCTGCGATGGGTTGCCGCTTTTGAAAATAGATTGCGGTGATACCCTTTCCGGCAGCAGAGAAGCAGAAGAGTCCGGCTATACTCTGGGGCTGCATGCGCTCAATGAATCAGGTTTTGATATCTGGATACCGGGGAATCATGATTTTGATGCAGGGAAAGATCATTTAAGCAATATGATCAGCAAATTCAACGGGGAAGTTATTTGTGCCAATATGGATATGCCGGGTATAAAGCCTTATACAGTTATCCCATGCGGTGGATTCAATGTGGCAGTTATAGGACTTTTGACACCGGAAACTGAAGGATTTTTTGTTTTACCGGAACAAAAAACAGAAATAACCCCGGAGAAGACGGCAGTAGACAATGCAATGAAAATGCTGCGTGAATCCGGTGAAAATTTTGATTTTGTCATTCTGGCAATGCACAGAGGCATTTATACAAAAGGCGAAAAACTGGAAGATATACTGCAGGGCAACAATGAAATAAAACTTGTTCTCGGCGGACATTCCCATATTATTTCTATTGCAGAACCGGTACGGAACTCGGCGTTTTCTGCAGCCGGTCATGGGGCAGAAGGTTTTATGGAAATACTGATTTCCGCCGCGGAAAAACAAAAGCATGATCCTGATATGATATTCTATTTCCGGGCAAGTGCTGATTATGATACTGATGAAACATTCGCCGCGGCAGTGGAAAGCCATTGGCAGCTGCTCAGCAGGGAAGAACTGAATACAACTGCAGGGAAATTTTCCCAAGCACCCGCAAGCGGTCAGAAACGGACAAGAACATCAACTCTCGGCGCAGTATACCTGCTGGCAATGCTGTTTGGCGAAGAAGCTGACACCGCAGCAATAACAACTGTTACCACAAAACGGGAAGTACGGTTCCCGCAGGAAATCAAGCCGCAGGATATTTTTGATTTGATACCATATCAGAATCATGTATTGATTTATGATCTTACTGCCGGAGAAATAAAAACAATACTTGCAGAGCAACTTGCAATTTCCAAAAAGAAACCGCAAACTCCAATCTGTATGAATATCGGGGTGGTGTGCGATAAAGATGGAAATATTCTGGAGATAACTCCGGAAAAAGATATTTACAAGGTAGCCTTCACTGATTTTTTCGCCGCAGGTTCCGGCGGGAAATGTCCGGAAGCAGCCGCAGTATTGCGGGAAAAACCTTATATTGTCAAAGGTTTTCTGCGGGACAAACTGAAATCGCTCCTGCTCTCTGCTGATACGGTCGAACTTATTCCGCCACGCTGGATGACTGTCCGGCAGGATCAGGATGCCGCTTCAAAGTAACCTCTCCATCTGCAAAACGCCCGGTCAACGGCCGCTCCCACGGCACGTCTGCCGCACAGGTCACAGGAATTCCGCTTTGGGGATCCACCATCATCATGTACCCCCGGGCAAGCACTGCATCGGGATCAAGAACATGCAGTTTACCGGCGGCTGATTCAAGACGTTGTACAGCCCTGTCCATCAAAGTTGTTCCGCTGCGGTCAAGTCTCAGGGCAAGATCATCAACATTCCGCACATAACCTTCTATAGTATGATCGACCTCACGGAATACATAACTGGATGCCAGCTGTTCCAGACGGCTGCTGCATGCCTGGATGGTCATATTCATAATATTCGCAGCCCGGCGGCTGTAATCACTGATATTCTGCAAAAGGTTCGCACTTTCAGGTCCGAGCAGTTCTGCGGCTGCAGAGGGAGTGGCAGCCCGCAAGTCTGCAGCAAAGTCTGCAATGGTAAAGTCTATTTCATGTCCGACAGCACTGACCACCGGAACCTTGCTTGCAGCTATGGTTCGGGCAAGATTTTCATCATTGAAACACCATAAATCTTCCATACTGCCGCCGCCGCGGGTCACAACGATCACCTGCGCCCAACCGGAATTACTGAAATACTCAACCCCGGCAGCCAGTTTCGCTCCTGCACCCTCCCCTTGTACCGGAGACGGATATATCCGGATATGACCTCCCGGACGGCGACGGAAAAAAACATTGAGAAAGTCCCGGACCGCAGCACCGTCCGGACTGGTGACAATACCGATACGTTCCGGGAAAAACGGAAGCAGGCGTTTTTTTTCCGGAGCGAAAAGACCTTCTGCACTCAACTTCTTTTTCAGCAGAGCAAAACTTCTCTCCAAATCACCTGTGCCTGTGGTACGCAGTTCACGGATGGAAAACTGATATTCACCACGGACAGGGTATACTGTCAATTTACCAAGAGCCTCTATGGTATCACCCACAGCCAGTTTTGCGGCTCTGGCGGCGGCTGCACCGCCGAAATAAACTGCACGAATCTGACATTTTGCATCTTTCAGTGTCAGATAAACGTGCCCGGATTGATAGATATTCATCGTTCCGACTTCGCCGCTTATCCAGAAAGGCATAAGGCTGTTTTCCACAAGATCACGGACCGCAGCATTTACTTCGCTGACACTCCACACCGGTTCACTTGTATCGGTTATTGCCATAAGCTCAAAACTCCAGCTGCCGCCATCTCCACGATAAAGAAACACAGATCAAAGATATATGCGGCAAACATAAATACCAGAATTATCAGAAAAAAATATATACCTGTCAACAGTTGCGACCCGGAAAAACGCAAACCGGGAAAAAATCCCCTGATAACAGCAAATCCGTCAAGTGGAGGCACCGGCAGCATATTGAAGCAGAATAATGAAAGATTCAAACCAGCCCCGACAGAAAACATATTTATTGAACGCCCGTTCCATTGCAGCCTTATAGCGACAACAAGCAAAAGCAGAAATACAATACACAACAGTAAATTTGTCAACGGTCCGGCAGCAGCGGTCAGTACCCTGTTGCGCCGTGACTTCAATTTTGCATCATCCACCGGAACCATTCCCCAGGCAATACCGGTAAATGCCAGCATCAAAATGGACATCCACCCCATCTGTTTCAGAGGACTTAAAGTCAGATGCCCGGTCAAAATCGGAGTATCATCACCACATTTGACCGCCATCCATGCATGAGCATACTCATGGCAGCAGATAGAAAAAACAACAGCCAGGAGCCACGGGACTCCAGCTTGCGGATTTTCTATGAGTGTATTTATAAACAAATTCATAAATGATGCGGCCTTGGCAAAAGAACTTATGTTTTCCTTAAAAAAATAAAACAGTCCCGGAATGCAGTAAACATCCGGAACTGTTTGCGTTTCCGGCAGATTCAATTCTGCCGGAAATTATTATCCCGGCAAACTCAACGGCGGCGGGTGGGAATGTGGGCACATTCGCCGTGAACCGCATGTGCCGCTTCCATCATTGCTTCGCCCAGAGTGGGATGTGCATGAATGGCACGGCCGAGTTCTTTGGCGGTACATTCCAGATGCATTGCCGGAGAAGCCTCGGCAATGAGATCTGTTGCGTGGGGTCCGACAATATGCACACCAAGCACAGCATCGGTGGCTTTGTCGGCAATGATCTTGACAAAACCTTCGGTTTCATCAATAGCCATGGCTTTGCCGAGAGCGGCAAAGGGGAATTTGCCGACACGGTAATCCAGCCCCTTGTCTTTGCACTGTTCTTCGGTCAAGCCGACAGAACCGATTTCAGGAGTGGTAAAGATACAGCCGGGAACAACGGTGTTATCGGTAACAGAATGTTTACCGGTGATATTCTCAACAGCAATACCAGCCATTGCACTTGCCCAGTGAGCAAGCTGGATAGTACCGGTAATATCGCCGATAGCATAGATATTGGAGACATTTGTACGGCAATTTTCATCCACAGTGACCCAGCCGCGTTCATTGGTGCGGACACCGGCACCGGCAAGATTAAGCCCGTCAGTTACAGGACGGCGGCCGATGGAAACAAGGAGGTAATCCCCGGTGACTTTCTGGTCGCCGACCATACCGGAAACTCCGGTCTTGGTTGCCTTGATATCGCTCAGAGGAGTACCGGTCATAATGGTAACACCCATATCTGTCATCTTTTTGGCAACGACTTTGGAAGTTTCGCGATCGATGGGCGGCAGGATTGAAGGAAGCATTTCCACAACAGTGACCTTAGTACCGAGTTCGGCAAAAAGGCAGGCAAATTCACAACCGATGACGCCGCCGCCGAGGATCAACAGGCTCTCGGGTACTTTGTTGATGGAAAGCAGTTCTGTAGAAGTGATCACTCTGTCGCCGGAAGGAATGAATCCCGGGACAAGAGAGGCAGAACCGGTAGCAATGATGAAATTCTTTGCCTCAACAGTCTTTCCGGCATCTTCGCCCTTTTCCACCAGCAAATGACGGCGGTCAAGGAAGGCACCCGTTCCTTTAAGAACAGTTACACCGGCAGCCTTCAGCAATCCGGCAATACCGCCGCGGAGCTTGGCAAGAACAGATTCCTTGCGGGCAAGCATCTTTGACCAGTCAAACTTGATATCTCCGGCGATCTCGACGCCGAAATCTGCGGCACGGCGGGCAGTGGCAAGCACATCTGCTCCGGCAATGAGAGTTTTGGTGGGAATACAGCCGATATTGAGACAGGTACCACCGAGTTCTTCCCTTTCCACAAGCACAGTGGAGAGTCCAGCCTGACCGGCACGGATAGCAGCAACATAACCGCCGGGACCGGCGCCGATCACACACACATCATAATTTTCCATTTTTACACAAATCCTTTCAAAAGGTTTCAAAAACTTTCAAAAATGAACACAGGTTAATGTATCACCTTTTTGTTAAATATGCAAATCACAGGACAATAATTCTTCAGTATTTTCCCGCTTTATTCCTCATTTTGCAGCACGAGCGGAGCGGCTGCCCGCTGCAGTACCCCCTGACAATAACTGATAAGCATACCATAATTAACAACAGGGACACCTGCTCTTCTGGCATTTTCAAGTCTGTTCATAGTTTCCCTGCGGTTCAACATACAGCTGCCGCAATGTATGATAATACGGTATTGCTTCAGATCTGCCGGAAAATCATGCCCTGCACAAAAATCAAATTCAAGTTTTTTACCGCTTTTTGCCGCCAGCATCCGGGGATTCTTCACCCTGCCTATATCTTCAC
>JAZSGI010000200.1:0-2208 GCA_045532655.1 Victivallaceae bacterium | reverse complement strand
CGGGAAACAATTCATCGTATTCCTGAGCAAAGATCCCGTCCATGTCACTGACGGCTTCCACCGGGACGACCTCCCCTCCGGCATTGACCGTCGGGAACTTACCGCCGTGAGGATAAAAAACTACGGTTCCCCACGCTGTAAAAAGCGGGAAATTAATGATTGTCTGCTCAAGAGCCGGCCCTCTGCCGGAAGCACATACGACCAGCAAACTGTCATTGAAACAATCGGACGGAAGTACAGCAATATCGGCAAGTTCCTCCGGGACACTCCTTCCGGAACAGTTGAGTGCGGCAGCATAGTATCTGCAGGCAAAAGGCGAATCCGGCATAGCCATATAAAGTCTTTCAAAGTCCACATGGGCATTTTCCCAATCTCCGTCCCGCACATAACCGGCCCCGGAGATAAACACAGCAAAAGGATTGAGAAAATTCCCGTACCCTTTGTGGGCAATTTCATGCACCAGAGCAACATTCTGTCCCAGCATATTGTCCTGTGCCAGAAAAACCTGCGTATAGCTATCAGTTTCAGCAACGGTACTGCCGTTTTCTTCACGGGCGGCAGCAAATTCATCATCCTCCGCTTCAAAAAATTCCCTGTACTCTTCAGCGACGCTATTCTGAGCCTCCCTTAACCGGAACAATTCTGTACGGAAGCCCTCTTCATCACCCTTTCCCAGATAGGCAAAAGCCCTGATCAGCGGTATCATTACCCTGTCGCGGGCAAATCCGCGGTAGGAACGGGCATTCTGATTGGTCAACAGAGCCGCCCCCTCCCCGGCAACATCCCTGGCACTCACCAGTGCCCGTGAATCATAATCCTCTATCAACAGAGAGGCTTTGTCAAGAAAGGCTATACAGCCCTCATAATCGCCGTTTACGAACTTTAACGAACCCACTTCAAGACACCAGACAAGCTCATCTACTGTACCGGAAGCAGAATCCCAGTCATCCTCAGCCAGTACCAATGCGTCGGAATAATTACCGGAAAGGTATGCAGTCATCATTTCCTCTTTCTGCCTGTGGTTATTTTCCACAACAGAGCAGCCGCATACAGCGATCAAAACCAGCGAAAAAAGTGCTGTAAAAACTTTATTCATTGGCAAATGTCCTGTTTACAGCTGTCATAAGGACAGGTACTGACTGCTCCACAAGGTACATGGCATAATCCTTTTCTCCCCACTCAAGAGTTTCTCTGCCCATACGGGAGAAATCAACAGCAATGGAAAAAGGTATCTGACCGACGACTTCTCCGGAAGATACTTCAACGATCCTGACATTCCCTTCGTAATAACCTGTTGCAGTAGTAACTTTGCGCCTTGATGCAGCCACATAAACCTCTGAGGTGACAACTTCAAAGCGGCGGACAGCAGGCATCAGCAGATAATCTGTCCGCAAAACTTCGCCAAGACGTCTGAATGTCGAGGGATCTGCGATATCAACATCGTCAAGATCGTTTTCAGCAAGAAGTTTGTCTATTGACTTGCTGCTCCGTAAACGGTAGTTTTCTTCCAGCAGAGCCTCTTCCAAAGCCACAGAAGCATATTCCATGGCATAATCAGGCATAAATCCTTTGGCTTTATCCTCAAATTCCAGCAATGTCATCACGCCGCGTTTACGCACCGGACGCCCCATGCCAAGTTCATCAAAAGCATCGGCAAGACGGTCAACGATACCATCAAAATCATCTGCCATGACCTGCGTTCTGGCATCAGCATCCGCCTTGCCGGTAGAAGCATCTATCACCATCAGAGTCAATACATAACGCGACCCCGCCCTGCCAATAGTGGGGATCAGAAGGCGGTCAACACCCTTCAAGTCACCGGGACGGGCGGCAATATCTGACGGATCAATAAGACCGCTGTCACTGAGACCGATCTCCACCAGCATCTGCCTCAAAGCATCTCTGGTGATAAGCTCGCAATCACCGCCTATGGAAACCTCCAGCATACTCCACAACATTTCCACATCTCCGGCATTGATTTTGCCTTTTACGGCAGGTTGGGCGACAGCGATACGATCAGCCCTGAGAGTACATACGGTAAACACTACACTGAGAATAAGAATAATTTTTTTCATAAGGCCTCCGGTAATTTTTACTTTTTATCACTTTTTGCAACAAAAGCAGCAATCTCTTTCCCGGCCTGACGCACGGCATCATTAAGGGCAAGAGCAAAATTATCACTGCTGCTTTCACGGACAACATTATCAT
>JAZSGI010000186.1:0-4438 GCA_045532655.1 Victivallaceae bacterium | reverse complement strand
GCATCACAATCAGCTTCACCGGAGGAGAGTCCGTTGAGCCATGCAACCGTGGGGATGGCACCGCAAGCAAGCACAAATTCATTCATTGCCTTGAGGGTGGGGAAACTTGCCGGATCGGCTTTCATATATCCGGGGCCTCCCTTTTTCATGAGTTTGGAGCGGATGGCAGCTTCCAGCTTGACAGGCTGTTCCATCATTTTCAGGCTTGTTTCGGCATCGAACCCAAGAATATTCTGCCAGAAGGCGGCACGTTCTGCAGCATCAGGATAGGCCTTTTCCGCTTTGACACGGTATGCTTCACAGACATGACGTTCCGTAACATTACCATTGGGAGTAAGAGCAGCGGCATCAACATCAAAATCCAGAGCAGCAGCTCCGACATGGGGATTGACTTTTTCCACAACAGCCCGGGTGCGTTGGGCTGCTTTTGCCCTGAGTTCTGCAGCAAAATCCTGACATGATGCGGGGACAGCGGTTCTGGTAAAACCGAGTCCGAGATGGTATGCGACACCCGGTTCACCGGGGGAATTGATCTCTTTATCGCTGAACTCTTCAACGAAGACACGGGTTTCCATACCGGCAGCGGCAGGCAGATCAAGCAAATTGGCAGCCATGAGGAACTCATCAACTCCGTCTGTCACGTCAAAATCAATAAGGCCGCAGGCAAACATGCCGCTTTTTTTGGCAAGCCATGCAAGATGTGAGGGAGAAAAACCCCAGCCGTTATAAGAATAGAAACTGTGACAGTGCATATTATGAAAATCACTTGCTTCATCCGCAAGGACTTTTTTGGTACACAAAAGTTCATTAAGTTCATTCAAGGCATTGCTGCGGACAGCATAATCAAAATTATCCAACTCGCTCTCGAAAACTGCAACTTCATTTTTCTCTATCATAGTTGATTCCTCTCTTTTGAAAATAAAAGCGGCAAAGTCAGAAAACTCTGCCGCCTTTGGTTTTACTTTTAAATTCTGCCGAGTTCAGCAACTTCTGCAAGCATCTTGCCGGCAAGATCTTCTGCAGTCATAGTTCCGATCTCGCCGCCGTCCTTGCGGGAGCGTACCGCCGCAACACCCTCTGCAGCTTCCCGTTCACCGATAACAAGGATGTAATTCAAACGGGCATTGCGGGCATCCTTGATCTTCGCACCCAATCCGGCGGAACGGGTATCAACGGTAACACGGAGACCTTTTGCCTTGAGTTTTGCTGCAAATTCCTGCGCCTTTTCTTCCTGATCCGCAGTAATGGGCAGCACTCTTGCCTGTTCGGGAGCGAGCCACAGCGGGAAAGCTCCTGCATAGTGTTCAACAAGAATACCGAAGAAACGTTCCAGAGAACCGAAAAGCGCACGATGCACCATAAAGGGCCTGTGTTTCTTGCCGTCTTCACCGACATAAGTCATATCGAAACGTTCCGGCAGGTTGAAGTCAAACTGAATGGTAGTGGTCTGCCATTCACGGCCCAGCGCATCTTCAACCTTGAGGTCGATTTTCGGCCCGTAGAAAGCGCCGCCGCCGTCATCGACTTCGCACTCCAATCCGGCTTTTTTCACGGCAAGTTCAAGAGCCTTGAGAGCTTTTTCCCAGCGTTCCGGCTCACCGACAGCCTTGGCAGGTCTGGTGGCAAGGTACGGCTTGATCTTAGTAAAACCGAAATCCTTCCAGATAGACATACTGAAACGCAAAACTTCAGCGATCTCATCCTCTATCTGTTCCGGGGTACAGATAATATGCGCATCATCCTGCGTAAACCCGCGTACACGCAACAAACCATGCAGCACACCGCTCTTTTCGTAGCGGTAAACAGTACCGAGTTCGGCCCAGCGGCACGGCAATTCACGATAGGAACGGAGACTTGAACGGTAAATTTCTATATGGAACGGACAGTTCATCGGTTTGACATAAAAATCACCGCCATCGATATCCATAGGTGAATACATTGCATCATGATAGAAATCCAGGTGTCCGCTGGTCTCCCAGAGAACAGATCTGCCGACATGGGGAGTATAAAGCAGTTCGTAACCGTTTTCGTAATGACGGCTGCGCCAGTAAGTTTCAATAGCATTACGGATAAAGGCACCTTTGGGATGCCAGAGCACAAGACCGGGACCGACATTTTCGGAAAAGCTGAAGAGATCAAGTTCTTTTCCGAGCTTGCGATGATCACGTTTTGCGGCTTCATCGATCATTTTCAGATAATTGTCAAGTTCTTCCGCAGTGGCAAATGCTGTACCGTAAATACGCTGCAGCATGGGATTTTTTTCATCTCCTTTGAAATAACTCCCGGCGACTGAAAGGACTTTGACAGCACCGATCGCACCGGCATTATCAACGTGCGGACCACGGCAGAGATCAACGAAATCACCGGATTTATAGAAAGAAATCACGGCTTCATCAGGAATGTCAGCAAGGCGTTCCAATTTATAATTCTGTCCGGCTTCAGCAAGCATTTTTTCCGCTTCGGCTCTTGAAAGTTCAAAACGTTCAAAGGCAACCTTGGAGCCGATAATCTTTTTCATGGTCTTTTCGATCTGCTTGAGATCTTCCGGACCGATGGCACGGGGAAGCTCAAAATCATAGTAGAAACCATTGGCGGTGGATGGTCCGATATCGAACTTGGCCTCCGGGAAAAGTTTCTTCACTGCCGCAGCCATGATATGGGCCGCACTGTGACGGATAGTGTCCAAATCGTATTGCATGTTTTCCTCTTTTATATAAATTTTAATATTGTCCTGTCTTATAATATAAAGCTGATTTGCCTTAAAGTCAAGAGACTCGGCACAAAAAGCCGGCCGATAAACGGAAGTTATTCCGTTCCCGGCGGTAAAAGTTCAATTGCCGGTCACACCCGCGCCGGTAGCGCGGGGTAACCTCCTATGGATTAATGATAACATTATGCAACCTTTTATTCAATGATGCTCCCGACGGCAAATAACCTTTTTCCGTCAGGTGCATCCTCATTCTCATATCCACTCAAAATAACTCCAACTGTTCCGGCGGGGGCGAAAGAATATCACGAACAGGAGCAAAACTGCGCCTGTGTACCGGAACAGGCCCCAGTTTTTTCAAAGCAGCCAAATGTTCCGCAGTACCGTAACCTTTGTGGGATGCAAAACCGTAACCGGGGTATTGGCTCTCCAAATCCGTCATCAGCCTGTCACGGTATACCTTGGCAACAATACTTGCCGCTGCAATGGAGGCACATTTTGCATCACCTTTGACGATCGACCGGTCAGGGATGCCGAATCCCCCCACAGGACGGCCGTCGACAAGTACATAATCACACCTTTCAAGGCCGGCGACCGCCTGCCGCATAGCCTTGTGAGTTGCCCGGAGAATATTTATCCGGTCGATTTCTTCCGGTTCCACAACAGCCAGAGCAATATCCACGCCGGGAACACTGCGGATGGCAATATCCGCTTCCTCCCGTTCCGCCGGAGTCAGTTTTTTGGAATCATCGACCCACGGCACAACAGTATAACCGGGGAAAACCACAGCAGCAGCAACAACCGGTCCGGCAAGAGGTCCTCTTCCGACCTCATCCACACCGGCGATAAAACAAAACCCCTCCGCCCGCAGTTCCAACTCAAGGCAGAGGAGTTTGTCATTTTCTGACAGAAATTTCATTTCCGATCAGAATCAATCAACGTGAACCGAGCCGGAACTCAGTTTTCCCGCAATTCCTTAACACGGGCAGCCTTACCGATCTTGTCACGGAGATAGTGGAGCTTGGCACGACGGACAGCACCACGGCGGACAACCTCGATACGGTCGATCATGGGAGTATGGACAGGGAAAACCCTTTCAACACCCTGACCGGCAACCACACGGCGCACAGTGAAAGTTTCTTCAATACCGGTTCCGCGGCGGCGGATAACAGTACCGGTAAAGCACTGAATACGCTGAGTATCGCCTTCCACGATCTTCACATAGATCTTGATAGTATCACCGATGTTGAATGCACCGGCATTTTCGCGCAAACCTTCATTGCGCAGTTTGTCCATTATATTCATCCCGTCCTCCATAAGTTTCTATTTAGGATACAATTTTTATTATCCCGCCGAAGCAGGTGTTGTTATTTATTCACACACATCTTTCTGCAGCAGATCAGGGCGGCGTTCACCGGTTATTTTACCGGCCTGCTCGCTCCTCCATCTGGCGATAGCTCCGTGATCACCCGACAGAAGCACCTCCGGCACAGTCAGCCCCCGGTATTCCGGCGGCCTAGTATACTGTGGATACTCCAGCAGATCCTCAGCAAATGACTCGTCACAACTGGATTCATCACAACCGAGTACTCCCGGCAGCAATCTTGCAACAGCATCGATCATTACCATTGCCGGCAAGTTTCCGCTTGACAGCACATAATCACCGATGGAGACCTCCCTCCACTGCAAAAGCTCCGCCGCACGCTCATCGATGCCCTCATAATGACCGCA
>JAZSGI010000058.1:0-5338 GCA_045532655.1 Victivallaceae bacterium | reverse complement strand
ATCAGATCAAGTTCATAAAGAGTATTTTCTGTAGTAATTCCATAACCGGTAAACTTTTTTACCGAAGTACGCAAATCAGAAACAGTGCCGTATACCGCATGAGTTGCTCCGGTAACACCGGCAAGTTCTGCAAGATAATTTTCCGGCAATTCATCTTTTTCCAATACTGCAGCAGCAGCTTTGTTGAATCTGTCTTTGTCAACAAAAGCAAAAAGTTCAGGTTTATTCCCCAATTCGCCGCAAAGCAAATCTGCACCGATGACGACATTACGGACACCTTCCTTCATTTTCTGTTCATATTCCGCAATAGCCTTTGCTCTGGCAAATTCATTGTCCTGGATCTGCGACAGTCTGTTTACAGAATTTGTTGCAGCGGTATCTTCGGCTTCTGCCAGCAAAACCAATCCGAGCATAACAGAATTAGCAGATGCCCTGTCTGCATCTGTTAATGTGGAAAGTTCCGGTACAACAACCGGTTTATTGACCACTTCGAGTCCGTCAAGAGCTATAGAATCAATGGTTACAAAGTCACAGACAGCAAGCACCCAGGGCAAATTTGATTTCTTTTCCGGTTCTTCAGCCTTTTTTTCCTTTTCCACCGGCACCACAACATCCACATTAACAGATATTTTCCTGGCATTCGCCCCATCATCTGTCACAACGGATGATTGAACGGACGTCTGTGCAGTAACTGCAGAAATCATCAGGAAGCACAACATAAAAAAACAAACTTTTTTCATTTTTCCCCACACTAAATTTTAAGTTTACTTTTTAAGCTTTTTCTGCTGTTTACGATATGATTATTCAGTATTGGCCGTACCGGAAATACCATTCATGAATCAGAAGGTATTTTTTTGCTGTCCAGACTGTTTATCGTTTTTATATGTCCGGACAGAGCTTCACATTTGCCGACCGGACATATAAATGGTTATTTTTGCAATGGCTCAGTTGATTTCGCCATCATAAGGCGGTGTGAACTTGAATCCATAGCGGTCGTTATAAGAACGGACTTCATTTTCTATTGCAACAGCAAGGCGCAATGCTTTGAGACCGGCAGCACCGGAAACCTTGGCATTGACCACATGGCCCACCTGTTTCGTCTGCCTTACTGCGTTCATAAAATCCTCCAACTCAAAGGCAAGCGCATTCTTTTCGTCAAGATTGACATCTTTACGGGCAAGACCGAGACGGTTGCGTTTCAGTACCATGCCGCAATGCTTGCCGTAATCCATGGAAATATAACTGTCTTCCTGAAAAACACGGAATCTGCGCTGTATTTCCTGACTGACACGGCTGGCTGTCATATTGGCACAGGAGCCATTTTTGAATTTGATACGGACATTGACAATATCTTCCGTCTTACTGAGAACAGGAATACCGACAGCATCAAAATGCTCCACTTCGCTGTCAACCATGGTAAGCACAAGGTCGATATCGTGGATCATCATATCAAGCACTACACTCACTTCTGTACCACGACGGGGCAAACCGGGACGGGCAGGAGGATAAGGGCAGAGGCGGTGAGCCTCGATAAATCTGGTATTGGCTGCATACTTTTCAAGAAAATCCATGGCGGGATTGAAGCGTTCCACATGTCCCACAGCCAGAACAACACCTTTCTGTTCGGCAAGATTGACCATATCTTCAGCTTCCGCAAGAGAGCTGGCAATGGGTTTTTCCACAAGTATATGCTTACCCATTTCGAGAAGCGGCATAGTACTGGAATGATGAAAGTTGGCAGGCACAGCAACAGAGAGGGCCTCGCATTTTTCAGCAAGTTCACGCCAGTCATTATAAACAGGGATATCAAATTCTTCACTGACTTTTCTGGCATTTTCTGCGGAAACATCAAAAATACCGATCATTTCAGCATTGGGACTTGCCTTGTAAAGGCGGGCGTGATGCCGTCCGAGAGCCCCAACCCCTATCACACCTACTTTAACTTTTTCACCGGAGAACTTGATCTCATCCATATTAAAAACATCCTTTCTGTAAAATAATCCTGTTAATAACTATACCACATAAACAATATTTTGCAATCATTAAATAAAAAAATTACTATATTTTCTTCCGCCTTTTACAGCCAATTACCGGGCAGATAAAAAACGGAAGCCACCCACAGTGATCTTCCGTATTTTCAATCATAAATTTTTACATGTCAACATCAGGATTTGCAGGAACTTCCCCACCATCCGGATAAAGCATTATAGTTTCACCGGGTTTGAGGAAACGGTATTTTTCCCGGGCGACTTTTTCGATCGTCCGGGGATCATTTTCCAATGCTTCAACCGTCTCCCGTTGTTTATTGACCTCTTCCGTCTTCTGTGCGTGCTGCATTTGCAAGGCACTGTACTCTGCACTTTTCAGCTGTTTCCTGTGATATTCCGGGTACAACAGCCATGCAGCAGCACCGAGCAGCAGAAAAATAAGCAGATAAAACAACCACGCCAAGATACTTTTTTTACTGGAGGCCATAATACTTCTCCTGTATTAACAGTTATTATCACACTTGCAATGAAAGCAGAAATTCTATATTTGTCGGGATTTTTTTCAATTTTCCCACCAGCAGCTCCATTGCCTCCGGAGCAGGAACATCATTTACGGCACGCCGCAATGTCCAAACCCGCTGCAATTCATCAGCATGAACCAGCAGATCCTCTTTGCGGGTTCCGGAGCGTTCGACATTGATAGCAGGATATATCCTCTTGTCGGCAACATTACGATCAAGGTGCAGTTCCATATTGCCGGTACCTTTGAATTCTTCAAAGATAACATCATCCATACGGCTGCCAGTATCAATAAGAGCAGTGGCGATGATCGTCAGACTGCCGTGATTTTCAATATTTCTTGCGGCTCCGAAAAATCTCTTGGGTTTATGCAGCGCATTGGCATCAACACCGCCTGTGAGTATTTTGCCTGAATGGGGCTGCAAAGTATTGTAAGCCCGGGCAAGACGGGTGATGCTGTCCAGCAGGATCACAACATCCCTTTTGTATTCAACAAGGCGTTTTGCCTTTTCAATGACCATTTCCGCCACCTGCACATGACGCTCCGGCGGTTCATCGAATGTGGAACTGACAACCTCGGCATCAACAGACCGTTTCATATCCGTGACCTCTTCCGGGCGTTCATCAATAAGCAGAATGATCAACTCCACTTCCGGGTTATTTTTTCTGATACTGTTGGCAATTTTCTGCATAAGTACAGTTTTACCGGTACGTGGAGGCGCAACGATCAAACCGCGCTGTCCTTTGCCGATGGGAGTAACAAGATCAACGACACGGGTGGAGATTTCCCTGGGATCAGATTCAAGCACAAGCCGCTGCGTGGGGAAATAAGGAACAAGGTCAGTAAAAGGAATGATTTCCCGTTTACGTTCAGGGACATCATGATTGATCGTTTCCACCTTGAGCATGGCGAAATAACGCTCTTTATCTCTCGGAGTGCGAATGATCCCGGCAACAAAATCCCCGGTTTTGAGCGAAAAACGTTTTATTTGTACGGGAGAAAGATATATATCTTCGTTACACGCCATGTAGCAGTAATTTGCAGAACGCAGGAATCCGTGCCCCTCTGCCATAACTTCCAGATATCCGCTGCCGTACATCTGTCCCATCTTCTCGGCATGTGTCTTGAGGATCTCGTATACCAGATGGTGTTTTTCCAACGCTCCGACCCCTTCGATACCCATTTCCTGAGCTATATCAGAAAGCTCCCAGATGGTTTTGCTCTGCAGTTCGGAAATATTCAATGCGGCAGCATTGGCCGATTCGATAAGTTCTTCATCATAACGGGTATCAGGCAAGCCGTTATCACGACGGTTATACTTGTTATTACGCCTGTTGTAACGGTTGTTATTATTGTTCTGATTATTGTAATTACCGTTTCTGCGGTCACGGCGGTCACGCCCGTTGAAATCGGAACGTCTGCTCTGAAACTCCCGTCCTTCGCCTGCTGTTCTATGGTGATTTTCAGCAACAGCACCATCCTGTACAGCAGGGGCATTGTTTTTATTTTCTGATTCCGGAGCACTCTGGGGTTTATCGGCAGCAGTCAGGACAAGTTCAGGAGCAGAAGTCTTTTCCGGCGCTGCAGCCGGAACTTCTGCAGCAGGAGCAACAGAAACAACTGGTGCTGCAAGAGATGAATTTTCAACAGCTTCGGGTTTCTTTTTAGGAGGACGTCCGCGTCTTTTTTTCACCGGAGTTTCCGCAACAGCCGCAATTTCGCCAGTTAAAGTAAATTCTTCTGTCATTGTCTGATCATCTGCCATTATTTTATTCCTCCATTGTTGACCATATACTCATAAGTTCTGCACATTGTTTCACTACCGCACCTGCAGAACCATTGTTAATAATCCCGTATTGAGCTTTATGCAATTTTGTATCTGCGCTCAACTGCGAAGCTGCTCTGCGCAAATACTCATTCCTGTTCCAACTGCGTTCCTCCATACGCCGCGGTATCATATCCTCCCGGCACCAGACTGCGACAGTACAATCAAAATCGCTCTCCCAGCCGCTCTCAAAGAGCAGAGGCACTTCAGCAACAAGGATACAGCCCTCTTTTTCCCCGGCGATCCTTTCCGCCCTCTCCCTGATTTCATTCCTTATCAACGGGTGCATAAGTTCCTCTACAGCAATTTTTGCCTCCGGAGAGGAGAATATCCTGTCAGCAACAGCAGCAGTATCAATACCTGAACCATCCTGCAGGAGGACATCCTTACCCAGAATATCAGCAAAACGGGCAATAACCTCCGGTTTTCTCCGCAAATCTCCGGCAACAGCATCTGCAGAAACAACGGCCGCACCACATTCAGCGAATGCCTGAAGTACAAAAGACTTACCGCAGCCGATACCTCCGGTCAAAGCGGCTGTAAAAGTTTTCTTTCTCAATTCAAACCCATATTTAGGAATAAAATCCGGCTCATACGGCAACTGCAGCCTTGAGAGCAGGAAAACAAAAAACACGGTCATAAACCATAAAGGGCAACCATTCCACTCTGCACAATAAAGAACAAAGGTAAAGATAAAATGTTCCGGAAAGTAAAAAATAATGATCCGTCATACAGAAAAGAAAGGGTTCAGCAACCCCGGACAAACACAGAAAGAACGTTCCGTTCAATTGTCTCTATTATTAAGATAACACCGGCAAGGTGATTTTGCAAACGGCAAAATGTTAATTTCTGCTTAAAACACAGATATCCCATAATATTTTTCTGTTTTGACAAAAAAGAGGATCCATGCTACCTTTTTCTCTGCTACAATCCAAAGGAGAAAAACATGAATCCTCAAGAGCATAATATGGCAGTATTAGGGCAAATTGTCAAGTTGATTCCGAA
>JAZSGI010000168.1:0-15312 GCA_045532655.1 Victivallaceae bacterium | reverse complement strand
ACTCTTTTTGCTGCCGGATGCGGAGAGTATGATGAGAAAACTCTTGTTATGGTTACTGAAGCCACTTTCCCGCCGTACGAGTTCAGGTCAGGCGGCGATATAGTCGGAATCGATCCGGATATAATCCGGGCTGCATCCGATAAACTCGGTTACGATCTTGTTATTATGGATATGGCTTTTGATTCGGTCATTCCGGCGGTGCAAACAGGCAGGGCGGATATTGCCGCTTCTGGGATAACGATAACTAAAGAACGGAAAAAACAGGTGTTGTTTTCGGTGCCGTATGTGGTTTCTGCCCAGGTGGTCATTGTTAGGAAAAACAGCGGAATAGCTGCGGCAGGTGATCTTTATCAGCCCGGTATCGCTGTCGGGGTGCAGCATGGTACTACAGGCGATATTTTTGTGACAAAAAATATTGGGGAACCGGAAAGGTTCGCAAATGGTGCCCTTGCGATGGCGGCACTGCGTTCAGGTAAACTGCAGGCGGTTGTGCTGGACAGTGAACCAGCCAAAGTTCATGTTGCGCAGCATCAGACCCTTGAGATACTGCAGGAACCGCTGGTGCTGGAAGAGTACGCTTTTGCTTTCAACAGGCAGGATACTGAACTCTGCCTGGAATTCAATGCTGTCCTTGAAGAAATGCTGAATAACGGTGAAATCGATGCGATAGTTGCTCATTACAGCAATATGCAGGATCAGGCGGGTGCCGATATGGAAGCGGCAGAAAGCGCAGGCTGGAACGGTTTTGTGGTGGATTTGCGGCGTGTTTTTGTTGAGGACGGCAGATATATGTATCTGTTGAAGGGGTTCCTGGTTACGCTTGAAATCGCTTTCTGGGCAGTGATACTGGGGATGATGATCGGTTTTACTGTAGCTGTGATCAGAAGTACGGCAGAGCAGACAGGGGGGCTTAAGATACTTGATCTCTTGTGCAGGATATATCTTACTGTGATCCGGGGAACGCCTGTCGTTGTGCAGTTGTTGATTATTTACTTTGTTATATTCGGGGCGGTGGATGTCAGCAAAGTTTTGGTGGCAGTAGTGGCCTTCGGCATCAATTCCGGTGCGTATGTTGCGGAAATCATCCGCGGCGGTATCAATTCCATAGATCCGGGACAGATGGAGGCCGGCAGAAGTCTCGGGCTCTCTTACAGTCGGACAATGGGGTTTATTATTTTGCCGCAGGCTTTGAAAAATGTTCTGCCTGCTCTCGGAAATGAATTTATTGTACTCTTGAAAGAAACAAGTGTTGCAGGGTATATTGCTTTGCAGGATCTCACCAAGGCGGGGGATATTATCCGCAGTCAGACCTATGATGCGTTTTTGCCGCTCATGGCTGTTGCGCTCATATATCTCGTTGTTGTGATGCTGCTCAGCTGGCTCCTTGGGCGTCTTGAAGCGAGGTTGAAGAGAAATGAATGATATTATTTTTCAAGTCCGCGGTCTGTGTAAAAACTTTGGCAATGTCAAAGCTGTTGATCAGGCAGATACTGACATCAGAAAAGGGGAGGCAGTCTTTGTTGTCGGCCCCTCCGGTTCCGGAAAGAGTACTTTTCTCCGTTGTCTGAATCTTATGGAAAAACCTGATGCCGGCAGGATGATCTTCAAGGGAGAGGATGTTCTCTCAGGAAAAACAGATATCAACCGTTACCGTCAGCAGGTGGGAATGGTTTTTCAGCATTTTAATCTGTTTCCGCACATGAGTATAATGAAAAACATTACATTTGCTCCTGTCATGACCGGGAAAATGTCTGCAGAAGAAGCGGAGGAGAAAGCTGAAAAACTTCTTGCAAGAATAGGTTTGCTGGCGAAAAAAGATGCTTTCCCGCCGCAGTTGTCCGGAGGGCAGAAGCAGCGTGTTGCTATAGTTCGTGCGCTGGCAATGGAGCCGGATGTACTGCTTTTTGATGAACCGACTTCTGCTCTGGATCCGGAAATGGTTGGCGAAGTTCTTACTGTGATGAATGAGCTGGCGCAGGAGGGAATGACAATGGTAGTCGTTACCCATGAGATCGGTTTTGCTGCCGGGGTGGCCGACAGGGTGATATTTATGGATAACGGGAGGATAATAGTTGACGGTTCTCCGGAAGAGGTCATAGAGAACTCCGGGATACCGCGGGTGCGTGATTTCTTCGCAAAGGTACTTTAACGGCAGGATGCAATAAAGCCGGGATGCACAAAAAGTGTCCCGGCTTTTTTTTTGTGTGTGTCTGTCAGTCCCTGCAGCGGTTATTTTGCCGGGAAACTTGCTATTATCTTCAGGTCGTCTGCCTTCTGGGCCAATTCCGCCAGAGCCAAAGCCACTTCCGGAATATCCGGAGTGCCCAGTACATCAATGAAAAAAATGTACTGCCAGTTCCTGGTGCCTGCGGGACGGCTTTCGATCATGGACAAAGAAATTTTATGTTTTTTGAAGGGCTCCAGACAATCATACAATGCACCGACTTTTTCGCTGGCTGTGAAGCAGAGACAGGTTTTGTTGCATGACTCCTTGTGGTTCTCGCTGCGGGAAAGAATGAAAAAACGGGTGATGTTGTTTTCGGCGTCTTCAATATTTCTTGCAATGACATTCAGCTGATATACCTGTGCCGCTTCTATGCTGGCAATTACTGCTGCTCCCGGTGTGCGGGAGGCAAGTTCTGCAGCCTTGGCATTGCTTGCCACGGTGATTGTTTCCACATCTGGGAAATGTTCTTGCAAAAATTCGGTACATTGCCCCATGGATTGGGCATGGCTGTATATGACTTTTATCTCTTCCGCCGGTACATTGGCAAGGAGACACTGATGGATGGGAATGGCTATTTCACGATGGATCTTCAAATTGGAATTCACCAGTGTATCCAGTGTGGCATTGACGATCCCTTCTGTTGAGTTTTCGACCGGCACGCAACCGAAGTCACAGACACCTGATTCAACAGCTTTGAACACTGCTTTGATACTGCCGCAGGGAACATATTCATCACGTCCGGAGAAGACCTTCTGGGCGGCAATGTGCGAAAAGGTCGCAGCCGGGCCGAGATAGGCAACGGATACCTGCCGTGGCAGGGTAGGAATGTCATTGTAGCGGGCAAGGCGGCGGTGACGGAGAAATGTTGCTGCTGCCATAACCAGATTTTCTGTTTCTTCCCAGCCGATACAGGAGTCTGTAATAGAAATATTCGGGTCCGGAAGTTTGCCGGGAATAAGCTGCTGGCAGCCGGAAAGGATATTGCTTTCCAGCATGACACCTGTTATGTGTTCTTCGCCGGAAAGGATCTGGGTCAAAATATTTTCCAGTACGATATGTTGGCGGGCTGGATCTTTACGGGAATTGCCGTGACTGCAGTCTACGACGATATTTGTACGGAGATCAGCTTTGGCAAGTTTCTGAACAACAGATGCAATACTTGCCGCATAGTAATTTTCGCCGGATGAGCCTCCGCGCAGTACCATATGACCATAGGGATTACCGCTTGTACGCATGATGCCGGTATGGCCGGACGCAAGCACACCGATAAAATTATGGCTGGCAGCTGCGGCACAAATCGCATCAATGGCGATTTGCAGGTTGCCGTCGGTACTGTTTTTGAAGCCGACGGGCATATCAAGACCGCTGGCAAGCTGGCGATGAGTCGGGGATTCGCTGGTGCGGGCGCCGATGCCTACCCAGGAAACCAGTTCAGAGAGATAACTGGACGTTGTCGGGTCAAGAAGTTCTGTTGCAGCAGGCATGCCCGTACTGTTTATGTCTATGAGGAGTTTCCGGGCAAGCTCCATGCCTTTGGCGATATTGTATTCGCCGTTGAGGTCGGGATCGTAGATAAGACCTTTCCAGCCGAGAGTCGTGCGGGGCTTTTCAAAATAAGTACGCATGACGATTTTTATGTCATCGGATACTCTGTTTGCCAATTTCTGCAGTCTGGCTGCATATTCCATTGCCGCTTCGGGGTTGTGGATGGAACAGGGGCCGATAAGCATGAGCAGCCGTCTGTCTTTTCTGTCGAATATGTTGCAAATCTCTTTCCTGTGACCTGCGATGACCGCCTGCAGTTCCGTGGTGACAGGGAGCTGCTTTGCCAGTTCCTGCGGCGATTCGAGGATCTGCTCGATCTTACTCATATTGTTCTCCTGTTGATATATTTAATATAAACAAAAAAACCGTATCCAACTTCGGCTGGACACGGTTTCCAAAATTTAACTGTAACGAAAATTTATCAGGGAAGCACAAATCAACAGCCTCAGTCGCAAAAAAAACTGAAGCTGAAAAATCGGCAGGATGTAACATTGTAAATTTTCATAATAAGGGTAATATATCATTCTGCTCTTCGAAAGTCAAATCAAAGGAAGAAAAATAAGTAGAAAAAAATTCTGTAAACGTGTTTGACAAAAAGTGATATCAGGATTATATTCTCTTAGAAAGAAAGAGTTCGATATCTTTCAGGATTATTTATAAAAAAAGGAGTTGAAAATGGAATTCAAGGACAGTAAAACTTTTGCCAATCTTGCTTATGCTTTCGCCGGTGAATCACAGGCCCGTAATAAATATACCTATTTTGCCAGTGCCGCCCGTAAAGAAGGTTATGAACAGATCGCAGCGATCTTTGAACAGACTGCAAATAACGAAAAAGAACACGCCAAGCTCTGGTTCAAGGCTATGGGTGGGATCGGTTCAACTCTGGAAAACCTGCTCGCCGCTGCTGCAGGTGAACATGAAGAGTGGACCGAAATGTATAAAAACTTCAGCGAAGTTGCCGCAGAAGAAGGTTATACCGAGCTTGCCAGGCAGCTTGCATTGGTCGCTGAAATTGAAAAGCGTCATGAAGCCCGTTACAACAAACTTATCGAAAATATCAAAAAGGGTGAAGTTTGGGTCAAGGTCGGCGAAAACCGTTGGGAATGCCGTAACTGCGGACATATCCACGTCGGCGAAAAAGCTCCTGAACTCTGCCCGACATGCAAACATCCGAGAGCTTACTTTGAACTGGAAGCAGTGAATTACTGAGTTTCCTTTTACTGTAAGTTGAATCATCGGGGCAGTCTGCTGCAGAGGCAGGCTGCTTCTTGCTTATTGCAGACAAATGCGCAGGATGTTTACGGGAACTGAATATTTTTTGCCAAAAAGCTTGTTGCTGTTATTTGCAAATTAACAATATTGTGCTATATTATTAAAATATTTACTGAAAGGATTATAAAATGAAAAGAACTTTCCAGCCTTCAAATCGCAGAAGAAAACGCCGTATCGGTTTCATGGCCCGTATGTCAACCAAAGGTGGCCGCCTGGTCATTAAACGCCGTCGTCAAAAAGGCCGCAAGGTGCTTTCTGCCTGATATTAACGGTATTTGTGCCGCAGGAGCCGCTTAAAGGTGAATAATAAAAAAATGCGGTTGCGTTTCGCTTCCGATTTTACATATGTCCGTGAAAACGGCTCCAAATATCCCGGCAAATTGCTTGTTCTCGTGGTGGCTCCGCCAAGAACAGAGTTGCGTGCCGGGGTTGTTTGCGGCAGAAAATTTTCTACCCTTGCTGTGAAAAGAAACAGAGCAAGGAGATTGTTATGGGAAAGTTTCAGGCTCCTCAAGTGTCAGATCCGTCCGTGCGAGATCATAATGATCCCGCGGTTTCCCATACGCGATGCAAAGATGCCGCAAGTGAAAACAGAGCTGGCAAATTTGCTGGAAGGGGCCGGAGTATTGGAGGCGGCCGTTATGCCGACTGGCATTCCCCGCTGAATTGGCTGTCTTGGTTTTGTTGCCTTTTGATACGGGGGTATCAAATTACACTTTCTCCCCTTTGGCCGAATTGCTGCCGCTTTTATCCCTCCTGTTCCCATTATGCGCTTGATGCTTTTCGCTGGCATCCGGTATGGAAGGCTTTCGCATTGACTTGCTGGCGGCTGTTGCGTTGTAATCCTTTTTCTAAAGGTGGGTATGATCCTGTTCCTCCATGCCGGAGGGCAAAAGGATAAAGAATGAGGATTTTGTGAGAATATTAACATTGGTGATCATCACCGGGTAGGCTACAGTGAAATTTGATAGAGATATAATTGCCGGTATTATCGTTTGTGCATTGATTGTTATTTGTTGGAACCCTGTTGCGAAAATGCTTGGGTTCGGCGGGAAAACTGCTGTTCCGCAAAATACAGTACAGACAGTGCAGACACTTCCTCCCGCAGGAACACCGCAGAATACCGTTTCCGCACCATCTCCGGTCAAGACCGATAAAGCAGTTGTTGTCGGCGAGGACATTGACATGGAACCGGTACTTGCCAATGGAGTTTTCAATGTTGCTTTTTCGCCCATGGAAGGTTCCGTTGCGGCATTTACTTTTGAGAATTTTTTCAAAAAAGATATGAACGGTATGGCGGAGGGCAGAATCGTCATCCGTGACGCAGATTTCACGTCTGCAAGGGGCGGAAGTCTTGGTGTAATCATGCCGGGGTATCAGCTTGATGCGGTCACCATATCGCAGGTTCTGCAAAACGGCAGGATATATGTTCTTGAACGCTCCTTTAAAAATATTCTTTCCGGTGAGAAGATCATCTGCCGTCAGGAATGGCAGTTGAATGATAATTATGTTATTGACTACAAGTTGACCTTGAGCAACCCGTCTGATGCCGGTGTTGTCTGTTCACGCTTTATCGTTGATGGCGGTGATCTGGAAAATTGGAGCAGACTTACCGGGGAGAAAGTGCGTAATCCCAAACATTCAGTTGATTACGCCGATGCCGATGGTGATGTGGAGAGTGTAGATACAGATGATGATGATTTTGAGAGATCTTTTGCCGTTCATGCAAACTGGGTTTCAGTCAATAACAAATATATGGCGTTGATACTCAAATCTGCTGACGGGTTTGTCCCGTACGTCATCAGGGAACGTGTCGGAGCTCCTGATGATGATGAATTTGTTGCTATGATCGGTGCCGCCCTGCCGGAGTTTATACTCCCCGCAGGAGGAGTCCGCAATTTCTCTTTCAAGTATTTTGCCGGACCGAAAATAGCTTCTGAACTTTCAGCGGTGGATGAAAGTGCAGTTGATGTGATGCACCTTGCATGGGGACCATTGGATTGGCTCTCCAAATTGCTCCTCAGTATGCTGCTCAAACTTCATGAATGGGTCGGCAGTTATGGCTGGAGCATCATAATCCTTACTGTTTTTGTCCGTCTTGTTTTCCTGCCTGTTACAATGAAGGCAAACCGTTCCATGGGTAAAATGAGGGATGTCAAGCCTAAAATCGATGAATTGAAGGCTAAATACAAAGATAATCCCCAGGAACTCAATATGAAGACCATGGAACTTTACCGGGCGGAGGGTATCAACCCGCTCGGAGGATGTTTGCCCATACTTTTGCAGATACCTGTTTTTATTGCACTGTATCAGACACTGGAGAGTGCTGTGCAGTTGCGTCAGCAATCCTTTGCCTGGATAGCTGATCTGTCTCAGCCGGACGTTGTTGCTGTCGTTTTCGGGCTGTCGATCCATCCTCTTGCCATTGCCATGACTTTGCTCATGCTTCTGCAGCAGTTGCTTACCCCCATGAGTGTAGACGGGATGCAGCGCAGGATGATGCTTCTTATGCCTGTTGTAATGTTGTTTGTCCTGTATAATCTTCCCGCAGGGTTGACTTTGTATTGGACTGTCAGTTCTATTTTCAGTATAGGCCAAATGCTGCTCCAGAGAAAACTGGATGGCCGTCGTAACCGCCCCGCAGAGGGCAAAAAGTAAAGGCTTGAAATATGAGTGAAGAAAGAAACACTGCAGTTCTTCAGAAGGCAGAAAAGGTTCTCGGTGAGATATTCAGAATGCTTGGTCTTGAAGCATCTCTGTCTACTGAAGCATCAGCAGAACGTCTTACCGTGAAGATCGCAAGTTCAGAAGCCGGCCGTATCATCGGCCGTAAAGGACAGAACCTTGAAAGTCTGCAGCTTCTGGTAAACCGTATCGTTTTCAAAGGTGAAGAAGATGCTCCCCGCATTTCTCTGGATATCGACGGATATTCCCGTGACAACGGCAGGGGAGGCGATGATGAACGTGGACGCGGACGCAGCGGTGGTGACCGCCGGTCAGATTCCGGTTATACCGAAGAACAGCTGCGTCAGCGCGCCATTGATGCCGGTAAAGAGGTCAAGAAGTGGGGCGAACCGGTATTGCTTCCCAAGATGAATGCCCGTGACCGTCGTATCATCCATATTACTTTGCAGGAAGATCCCGCCCTTGTTACAGAAAGTGAAGGCGAGGGCGCAATGAAGCGTGTTGTGGTTTCTTTGAGAAAGGAGAGTTGAATCATGAGCTGCGTTCAGATCATGCCGTGTCTCGATATGTGTGACGGCAGAGTAGTAAAGGGTGTACATTTCGTTGATATTGCCGATGCCGGTGATCCGGTGGCGTGCGCCGAAGCCTATTGCATGGCCGGGGCGGACCAGCTGGCTATGCTGGATATCACGGCAACAGTACAGAAACGTCCGACACTGATCAAGGTCGTTGAACAGGTCGCGAAGGTTTGTACAGTTCCTTTTACTGTTGGTGGGGGGATTGATTCTGTCGCGGCTGCTGAAGCTGTTTTGGCTGCAGGGGCAAACAGAGTTTCTCTTGCCAGTGCTGCATTTCGCAATCCCGGCTTGATCGATGACATGATCCGTGTCTTTGGTACAGGCTGTCTGACTGTGGCTATTGATGTAGATGTCAATCCTGCGCTTCCGAGCGGTTATGAAGTATATGTTGACGGCGGCAGAACTGCCACCGGCAAAGATGCCGTTGAATGGGCAAAGATCGTTGACGGCAAAGGTGTTGATGTTATTCTCCCCACCAGTAAGGCTGGGGATGGAGCCAAAACCGGTTATGATATTCCGGTCATCAAGGCAATGAGTGATGTCTGCAAAGCATCCATTGTAGCTTCCGGTGGAGCCGGTAAAATGGAACATTTCCTTGAAGCTGCCAATGCCGGAGCTGAAATACTTCTGGCTGCAAGTGTTTTCCATTTCCACATGATCGACATTCCGGAACTGAAAGCTTATTTGCGCAGTAACGGAGTAACGCTTTGAAAAAAGTCTCACCGGCAATATGGGTAGGGAGTCTGTACTTTGCGGAGTCCCTGCCTTATCAGCTTGTGAACTGTTATCTGCTCCTGCTGCTTGCGGCTCTGGGGTATGATAACGAAACTGTTGCATTTTGGACAAGTCTCATTACCTGGCCGTGGGCGTTCAAAGCATTGTGGGCCCCATCGCTTGATGTGGTATTTACTAAAAAATTCTGGATAGTGGGATTTGAATTTGCCATGGCTGCCGCACTGGCAGTTGCTGCTCTGTTCTGCGGATTCAGCGGTATGTTGCTGCCCATATGCGGATTATTCATGTTTACAGCACTGTTTTCCAGTTCTCATGATATTGCAGCTGATGGGTACTATATAGAAGCTCTTTCCTCAAAAGATCAGGCTTTTTATTGCGGTTGGCGCAATACTTTTTACCGTTTGGGCACCATTGGTGTAAATGGCGGTTTGCTTGCTGTTGTCGGTTTTTTTGTTGTCCGCAGTGAAAATTACGGGATCGGCAGGATCGTAGCATGGCAGGGTGGACTTTTGCTTGCTGCTGTCATCCTTGCGGCGGTTGCAGTGTGGCATCTTGTTTTTCTGCCCGGTCAGAAGCATATTGAAAGAAAATCCGGGATATTTCTTGAACTTGGCGAAGCCTTTTGGGCTTTTTTCCGTAAAAAAGGTGTTTGCAGGGCGATTGTATTTATTCTGCTGTTCCGTTTTGCCGAAGCTCTGTTGGGCAAGATCGCTCCGTTGTTTCTTACTGCGGACAGAACAGTCGGCGGTATCGGTCTGCAAACAGAAGAATTCGGTTTGCTGTATGGCACGATCGGTGTTGTATGTCTTATTGCTGGCGGTATACTTGCCGGGGTTTATGTGAGCCGCAAGGGTCTGAGCAAATCATTCTGGCCGATGGCTCTTGCTTTGAATATTCCGGATGCCGGATATCTGATTCTTGCTGTGCTGCAGCCGGTGGGCAGGGTATTTACCGGTGGAATAATTGCTGTGGAACAGCTGGGATACGGTTTCGGAATGACTGCGCTTATGCTGTATATGGCTTCTTATGTTGAGGATTCCGGGAAATACAAGAGCAGTCATTTCGCATTTCTTACCGGTTTCATGGCTCTGGGGATGATGCTGCCAGGAATGGTTGCCGGTTATTTGCAGAATATGCTCGGTTATACGTTGTTTTTTGTTGTTGTTCTTGCAGCAACAGTTCCGGCAATGTCAGTTATATGGCTTGTAAAAGGGACATACAGAGATGACTTCGGACGGGCTTGAAGGCTTTCTGCAGCATGTTCCTGAGCTTTCCTGTATACAGGGGAACCGTGGATTTGAAGCGGCCAAAACTGTTATTGCAGCTTTAAGAACTGCCGGTTATGCCTCTTTTTGTGTTGGTGGAGCAGTCCGTGATCTTGTGCTGGGCTGTACTCCTGCGGACTGGGATATTGTTACAGTTGCCACTCCGGAAGAAGTTCTGAAAGTATTTCCTGATTCAGATCTTATCGGTGCCGGATTCGGTGTGGTCATAGTCAAAACTGCTGCCGGAAATATAGAAGTTGCCTCGGCGAGGCGGGAACGTTTTTATATGGACGGCCGACATCCCGAAAAGGTGGAATATACACGGGATATTGCAGTGGATCTGCAGCGGCGTGACTTTACCATAAATGCTCTGCTGCTTGACCCGGAAAGCGGAATCATTTACGATAATACCGGTGGACTGGAAGATATCCGAAAAGGGATAATCAGGACAATCGGTGATGCCGGTGTGCGCTTCCGTGAAGATTATTTGCGCATGCTGCGCTGTATCCGTTTTGCCGCACGGTTAAATTTTGTCATATCTGCTGATACTTTTTCTGCAATCACTGAACTTGCTCCTCTTGCAGCCGGACTTGCTCCGGAACGGATACGCAGTGAACTGGATATGATAATTACCGGCAAATTCTCCGGTAAAGGATTCCGGCTGCTGGAACACAGCGGTCTGTTGAAGGAACTCCTGCCGGAGGCAGCAGTTTTGCGTACCGTTAAACAACCTCCGGAATATCATCCGGAAGGGGATGTTTTGGAACATACATTAATAATGCTTGAACATCTTGTTGAGCCGTCATTGCGTCTTGCCTGGGGGGTATTTTTCCATGATTTCGGAAAAGCTCTTTCCTGTACAGTCACGGAAACCGGGCGGATACATTTTTTCGGACACGAGAAATCCGGTCTTCCTGTTGCTGAGTCGGTAATGAACAGATTACGTTTCTCCAAAGCGGATATCAAAGATATTCTTTATCTTGTGGAAAATCACATACGCTTCGGAACCGTTAAGGCAGAAGCCAAATTGCGCCGCTATGAAGGGCACGTGCTTTTTGTTGAATGTATGGAGCTCAACCGTCTTGATGCCATCGGCGGTAATAAGATATTTGATCAATACCTGCTGTACCTTGACCGGATAATATCCGGTGGTAAGCGTATGCTGCTGCCGCAGGCATTTATTAACGGTGATGATCTGATTGCTGCCGGATATAAGCCGGGGAAAAAATTCAAAGAAGTGTTGACAAAAACCTTTGATGCCCAGCTTGAAGGTGTGGTTGCAGACAAAAAATCTGCCCTTGCTTACGCCGGAAGACTTCTGGCTCAGTAAGTTCATGGATAAGACGTTGCAGCTTGAATAAGTATTTCCCCGGAAAAACGTGAATTTTCATTTCCTCCACTTGCATTTTTACATGCAATGATATATATTGGGGTATTCCCAAACATTCATCAGAAGGGATAACATGAATATCATCAACACATTGGGAAGAACGGTGTATGGGATAAGCTGTACGCCGTCCCCCCCTGTATACCGCGACAGAGAATGATACTCTGACCAATTATACACCAGTATACAGCTGTCAACGCTGATACACCCACTTACGATGCCAACGGCAATATGCTTACCAATGGTGAATGGTTTTCCAAAGTAAACGCATGCTACTCACAACAGTTAGATTATATCCTTATTCCCGACGCAATTCCCATGTGAATTAAATTGAACTCAAAAATCTCTATTTTATCACGGGGAAGATAGGTTGACTTGTCTGCTGCTGCATGAGAGTGTAAAAAAATAACCGGGCTGTAACAATTTCCACGCCCGGTTTCAGGTATATCCACGCTGAAAGAAGTTATTGTTTCAGCCGTTCCAATGCTCTGTGGCCTATGTCTTTGCGGCAGAAAGCACCTGCCCAGGAAATTTTTGAAACTCCTTTATATGCTTTTTCGATAGCTTCCTTGATGTCTTTGCCTGTCGCAGTTACTCCAAGGACACGCCCGCCGGTATTGACGATTTTCCCATCTTTCATGGCTGTTCCTGCATGGAAAACTACAGTGCCCTCCTTTTCCGCTTCTGCAAGACCGGTGATTTCAAAGCCTTTTTCGTAACTGTCCGGATAGCCTTTTGATGCCATTACCACACAAACGGCAGGATCTTTTTTCCAACCGAATTCTGCTTTTGCCAGCTCTTTGTTGGCAATGGCAAGCATTGTTGCTGCCAGATCGCCATCGAAACGGCTGAGTACTGCCTGGGTTTCCGGGTCGCCGAAACGCACATTGAATTCCAGCACTTTTGGTCCATCTGCTGTTACCATTATACCCACAAAAATCACACCGCGGTAATCAAGTTTTTCTGCCTTGATGCCATTCAGGAACGGGGTGATGACTGTATTTTCAATTGTTTCCATCATTGCATCCGTTATTACCGGTGCCGGTGAGTATGCACCCATACCGCCGGTATTGGGGCCCATGTCGCCATCGCCGACCCGCTTGTGATCCTGGGCGGAGGCAAGGGTACGGATCGTTTCGCCGTCGGTGAAGGCAAAAATAGAGGCTTCTTCGCCGATCAGCAGTTCTTCAATAACAACTTTTGCTCCGGCTTCGCCGAAAGCTCCGTCGAAACACCCTGCCAGAAATTCCAGAGCCATAGCAAGGGAATCGCAAACTCCCACGCCTTTGCCTGCCGCCAGACCATCGGCTTTGATGACAATGCCGGGTACTTTATTGGTTTCAAACTCATTGACGATATACTGCTTTGCACTTGCGTGATCTGTAAATGTTGCTGATTTTGCAGTGGGGATACCGTATTTGAACATGAACTGTTTTGCAAAATCTTTGCTGCCTTCAAGACGGGCAGCCGCCTGCGCCGGGCCGAAAACAGCGAGACCGCGGCTGCGGAAGGTATCGGCAATACCGGCACACAGGGGTACTTCCGGACCGACTACGGTCAACCCGATATTTTTTTCAATGGCAAAATCGGCAAGTCTGTCGATCTCTTCCACCTTTATCTGTACACATTCTGCCAATTCTGCAATACCGGCATTGCCGGGGGCACAATAGATTTTTTCGGCTTGCTGACTGGCGGAAAGTTTCCAGACCATTGCATGTTCACGGGCTCCTGAACCTACTACAAGAATATTCATTTCTGTTCCTCATAAAAATGTTTTATGTTTCATTTAATTGCGCCGCAATATCATATCTGCGGAGAAATTCTGTTACTTTATGCCACGAAGCCGGACGGTTTTCCTGCTTTTTCGCCAGCATTGAATCAATAAATGCAGAAAGTACCGGATCGAAAAATCCAAGCCTTTTTTCCAGCGGCTCCGGTTCATCCTCCAGATGCATCCTGATTACCCGTTCCGGTTCGAGATCGAAGAACGGCGGTTCTCCGGCAAGCATTTCGTAAAGCATTGCCCCGAAACTGTAAATGTCCGCCCGGAAATCTATCTTGCCGTTCCCCAGAGCTATCTCCGGAGAAATATACAATGGGGTCGCCTGCTCAAAATTGGCAGCTCCGCCGAACTGGGCAAGACCGAGATCGGCAAGTTTGGGTTCTCCGGCTGTTGTAAGAATTATGTTCGCCGGTTTGATATCACCGTGGATCATCCGGCATGTGTTCCAGGCATATTCCATTGCTGAAGATATTTTTCTGGCAATAGAGATCGCCGTACTGTATTTAAGCGGCCCGAAGTCAAGAAGCTGTTTCTCAATGGTTTCTCCGTCAACAAGTTCCATTGCGAAAAAGTAGACGCCATGTTTGTTCACTCCGGCCTCTATAGCCTGTACTATATGGGCGTGGCTTAATTGTGCCGTTGCAGTGGCTTCTGCAAAAAAGTTGTCAACATTTTCCTTGACAGCAGCGAATTCTGCCGGGAGCAATTTCAGCGCCACTTCCCGGTTCAGCGATTGCTGATTTGCCAGAAATACCGCACCATTTGCTCCCCGTCCCAGCTCTGCAAGAATCAGATAATCATTAACTGCCAACCCTGACATCTCATGAGCCAGCGGGGCCGTGCAGGCAGGACAGAACCCCGCCCGTGGCAAGTCGGTACGGGTGTTAAAAGCTGCGTTGCATTTCGGGCAAGTGAATTCCATATCTATAATATGCAGTTTGTTTCGTTTTTTTGCAAATGGTTTCCGTTAAAAATTGTCAATTATTATTTTGATTTTTCTCTCTGCGTAAATCTTCCCAGTAGTGCAGACGTCTGGTTATCTCCTGTTCGTAACCGCGGTTCACCGGCCGGTAAAACTTTTGGCGTTCCATCTCTTCCGGAAAGTAATCTGCTCCGGAAAAACCGTCAGGGTCATCATGATCATACCGATAACCGGCATTGTAACCGAGATCTTTCATCAATTTTGTCGGCGCATTGAGTATATGTTTCGGCGGGTTCAGGCTGCCGGTGTTTTTTGCCGCCTTTACCGCTTCGTTCCACGCTTTGTAGCAGGCATTTGATTTGGGAGCGGTTGCAAGCCGGACAACGAGTTCCGATATGGCGATATCGCCCTCCGGTGAGCCCAATCTTTCGTAAGCATCCCATGCGGCTATTGCCATCGGGAGAGTCTGGGGGTCTGCCAGACCCACATCTTCCATCGCAAAGCGTGTCAGCCGCCGGAGCAGATACAGAGGATCTTCGCCGCCTGAAATCATACGGGCAGCCCAATAGAGAGCAGCATCGGGATCTGACCCCCTTAATGACTTGTGCAGAGCACTGATGAGATTGTAATGACCTTCACGGTCCTTGTCGTAAAGCGGAGGGCGTTTCTGCACCAGATTTGCCAACTCTGCCGGATCGAGTTTTGCATCAGCCGGGGCAAGTTGGTATACGGTTTCCAGCAGGTTTATGAGGTATCTGCCGTCACCGTCAGCCATGCGGCAGAGTTCTTTCCGGGCATCAGCATTTACCGGGAGAGTTTTTGCCAGACGTTCTTCCGAACGTCTGATCAGTATCTCCAGGGCATCTTCGTCGAGACGGTTCATTACAAAAACTTTGCAGCGGCTCAGAAGAGC
>JAZSGI010000212.1:0-5484 GCA_045532655.1 Victivallaceae bacterium | reverse complement strand
TTCCAGAAGGGTATGGCTGACAGCACCCATACACAGGCTATTGCAAGAGCTACTCCTCTTGCTGCATCTGCTGAAATCGTTCTGCCTGATCCGCAGGCGGTGGTCGCTCCCAGTTCTGATACCAATACCCAGACTCTGGCTGCTGTAAATGTTGCCAAGTCAACTATCCGGCTCAAGCCCCAGGCGGATGCTCCTGCTGCAGACGCTGAAAAGCCTGCTGCGGCTCCGGCTGTAAACCTGGTAAGAACTCCGGTCAAGGAATCAACAGCTGCCAAGAAACCTGCTGCTGCTCCTGCACCCAAAGCTGCTCCCGCACCCAAAGCTGCTCCTGTCATCAAGACCGAAGTTGCAGAAAAAACTGTTCCTGCTGCAGCACCTGCCGCAGCTCCCGCCGCAGCTCCCGCCGCAGCTCCTGCTGCCAATGCCGGTCAGTTCCGGAAAAGTTCCGGAGTTTCTCCGATCTTCACTGCGGTTGCTGTGATCGTGTTTCTCGCTCTTGTCTGTGCCGCAGTCTACACAGTTTTCTCTTACAGTAATTCATGGCAGCTTGACTGGTTCGGCGGCGAACCGATTAAACTTCCAGGCAGCATTATCCAGTAAAGGTTGATCTGTCCGATGCCCGCTCTGTATAATGCAGAAGCGGGCAATCTTGCTTTTATGAGGAATTTGTGCTTTTGGAGAGTTGTTTAGATAAGTTTTTAATTATTATTGAGTTAAAATGATGAAACAGTTTGACGGGAAAATCAGTTTTGTCAGATATCGGCAAAGCCGGATTGGATAAAAAAGGTTTTGCCGTAATAAAAAATGCCCTTGCGGAGGTTGTTTTATGTTAAAGATCGTTATTGCCGGTGCTGCAGGACGTATGGGCCGGATGTTGGTAAATCTGGTCATGCAGGCCGGAGATATGGAACTTTCCGGCGCATTGGAAATTGCCGGTTCACCATTTGTCGGAAGTGATGCCGGAGTGATTGCCTGCGGTAAAAGTGCCGGTGTCCTTATTACAGATGATATTGCTGAAGCTCTTAAATCTGCCGATGCCGTTATCAATTTCAGTACCGGCGGGGTGCTGCCGGTTGCCCGGGCTGCAGCTGCTGCCGGAATCGCTATGGTCATCGGTACAACGGCAATACCGGCGGAAGAAAAAGCTGCCATTGCCGGGCTTGTTGAAACTGCCGGTGCAAGAATAGTTATGACTCCAAATATGGCTATCGGAGTAAATCTGCTTTTCCATCTTGCCAAATTGACCGCTGCCAAGCTCGGTGCCGATTATGATATCGAAATCGTGGAAATGCATCACCGTAATAAAAAGGACGCTCCTTCCGGAACAGCTTTGCGCCTGGCAGAAGTTGTGTGTGAAGCACGTGATTTGCAATGCAATGAGGCGTTGCGCCATGGCAGAAGCGGTATTACCGGTACCCGTACCAATACAGAAGTCGGTATGCATTCTCTCCGCGGCGGTGATGTCGTTGGTGATCATACGGTGATTTTTGCTGCTGACGGCGAACGTATTGAGTTGTGTCACAAGGCATCAAGCCGTGAATCTTTTGCCAAAGGAGCTTTGAATGCTGCCCGCTTCCTTGCTTCAGCTGTTCCGGGTATGTATGATATGCAGGATGTACTTGGATTGTGAAAAAACGTACTGATATTTGGATCATTGCAGGGGAGGCTTCCGGAGACCTCTATGGGGCAAGGCTGGCCCGTTCGCTGAGGAAGTCTGCTCCGGAAGATATGGAACTGCACATTTCCGGAATGGGTGGAGTTCAGATGGCTTCTGCCGGTGTGGATTGCAGGGTTGATTCCACAGAGCTGGGCGTGATGGGAGTCTTTGAAGTTTTCCGGCTTATCGGAACCTTTATCCGTATTTTTCGCAATTTTGTCAAATGGGCCAAAAAAGAACGTCCCGATGCTGTGGTGCTTATTGACTATCCCGGTTTCAATATCCGTTTTGCCAGGCAACTGTATAAATTGAATATCCCTGTTGTCTGGTATATCAGTCCCCATGTATGGGTGTGGGGGAAAAAACGTATTCCGAAACTGGCAAAATATTGCAGCAAAATGCTGCTGATATTCCCCTTTGAAACAGAAGTGTATGCCGGTACCGGCCTTGATACTGAGTTTGTCGGACACCCGCTGCTGAATATTGTTGACGAGCGGCACGATCCTGCTCTAGTCCGTGATGAAAATACTCTTGTACTTTTACCCGGAAGCAGGAAAATGGAGATCGAACGGTTGTGGCCCGCATTTCTGCAGACCGCCGGCGAGTATGCCCTCAGGCATCCCGGTGTACGTATCGTAGCAGCCGTCCCGCGGGATAAAGTGGCAAAACAATGCCGGGAAATTATGGAGAAAATGTCGGATAAAATCAGTGTGCCTGTTGTGGAAATCGAGACAGGCAAAACCGGATACTGGCAGCAGAAAGGTACACTTGCACTTGCCGCAAGTGGAACTGTAACTGTAGAGTCCGCACTGGCAGGTTTGCCGCTTGTAGTTGCTTACCGTATGAACTGGTTTACTATAATACTTGCCAAATTTCTCGTAAAATTGTACCGTGGATTTTTTACCATGGCAAATATAGTTGCAGACAAAATGGTTTATGAAGAATTTCTGCAGCACCACGTCTGTCCGGCTGAATTGCTGCCGGCACTTGAACGGATCTCTCCCGGCGGAGAACGCAGGGAAGAGGTTATTGCCGGTATGAAACATGTACGCCAGTTGCTTTCTCCGGAAAATTCAGGAGAGGGTAGTTCTGAAACTGCTGACAACCGGGCTGCAAGTGCAGTTCTGGATGTTATACAACAAGGGAGAAAAAGAAGTGAAAAAAACACCTGAAACCGTCGTCCTCATCAATGCCGGGGCCCAGTCTGTTCAGAAGACCGCCCGGGCAGTGCGTGCCGGGAACATCTACACCATGGTTATGCCTTACTCCGTTTCCGGAGCAAGAGTCATGGCGGAAGATCCGGTTGGTATTATTGTTGTTGCCGACGAAGTCAATAACGATATTGCGGCAGCTTTGACAAAATTTACGACACTCGGATTGCCGCTTCTGGCAGTGGATGCAGCCTGTGAGATGCTTCCTGATGCTGCAAATAAAGTGAAGATGGCAAATTGTACTGATGCAGATGCTTTGATTTCTTTCTGCAAAGAGAAATGCGGCTGTACAGGCAGTTGGGATCTGTCCCGCTTCATCGATGAAGCTGTTGCAGATATCAAGGCTCAGGTAGGTGATTCCAGAGTCGTACTCGGTCTTTCCGGCGGGGTTGATTCCAGTGTTGTTGCTGCTCTTATCCACAAAGCTATCGGTGACAGATTGACCTGCGTTTTTGTAAATCACGGTCTGCTGCGCAAATATGAGCCGGAGATGGTGCAGGAGATATTTGAACGTAATTTCGGTATGAAACTCTGCTATGTCGATGCTTCTGACAGATTTCTTGATAAACTTGCCGGAGAGAGCGATCCGGAGAAGAAACGCAAAATAATCGGCAAAGAATTTATTGATGTATTTGCTGAAGCTGCTGAAAAGATCGACGCACCTTTCCTGGGGCAGGGTACTATTTATCCAGATATTCTGGAGAGTATTCCTCTGGACGGCAATCCGAACAGTGTTATCAAAAGTCATCACAATGTAGGCGGATTGCCGGAAAAGATGAACTTCAAGCTGGTTGAACCCGTGGAACGTCTTTTCAAGGACGAGGTTCGTACAGTTGGCAAACTTCTCGGACTGCCCGCCGAAATGCTTGACCGTCATCCTTTCCCCGGCCCCGGCCTCGGAGTACGTCATACCGGCGCAATAGCCCGTGATACTTTGGAAATGCTTCGTGAGGCAGACAATATCGTGACCGAAGAACTCCGGGCTTCCGGCTGGTACGAAAAGACCTGGCAAACCTTTGCGGTTTTTGTGCCGGTGCGTACCGTTGGTATGAAAAATGATAAACGTACCTATGATAATGTAATAGCCATCAGATCGATCAATTCGGTTGATGCAGTTACAGCCGAGGTCGTTGAGTTGCCCTGGAGCCTGCTCTTCAAGATGTCTGAAAGGATCGTTAAGGAAGTAGACGGTATCAACCGTGTGGTGTACGATATAACCATGAAGCCCCCGGCGACAATCGAATGGGAATAAAAAGATAGGGTCAAGGCGATCATATATAGAGAGCTGAACCCGGTCTTTTATACACTTTGCCAAATAGAAAAGGCAAAATTAAATTCCGGTAAAGATGTGCAAAAGCATATCTTTACCGGTCTGTTTTTTGTGACAATAAAAATAAACAGTGAAAAGAATTAAAATCAGCGATAACCCTTGCAACTCTTTCCAACTGGTACGATGACGAGGAGGAAACTTAAGACAATCTTTGTGCATTCAACTTGATAATCTGCAGAATTTCATCATATACCGGGCAGGGATGGGTTATAGCAAGCTCACTCTTCAATGATTCTGCCGCCGGTATGATTTTCTTGAGAAGATCATCTATTTGGGCAAACACGATCTCCGGACGGATTTGACAATCAGCAGCCATCTCCTGAAAGTTACTTCTTGAGATATTGGCAAAAACAAATTCCCTTCCAATAGACATCGCAAACTCACGGGAGAGAGAGCTGTAAATTTCTGTGCAATGCAAAGCGTAGACTGGTGCAAGTCTGGTGTTTTTACCACTGTAAAGGACCGAGAAATTCTTTTCGTATCGCCGTTCCCAATCAGAAAATTCAAAATGATTCGCCGTAAAAAATCAAGTTGTCCCGCAACACCGACATGCATCTTCTTGATAAGATTGAAGCAGATCGGAATAGTTGGACCACCGTCATTTTCATATTTCTTTTCGGGATCTACGCTGAAAAGCTGACAGAAATCTTCCTGGTGCAATCTGGAGACCTTGCCGTTATTCTCCTTGCGGTCATATCTTTTTACACAATAATAAGGAATATGATCAAAATAGATAATGTCGCAAGGAGGAGCAGGAAATCCAAGTTTCTCAGCAAGGCACATACAAAAGAACTCATTGAACACGCTGTTGGGATATTCTGCAATTGGTGGCTTAATGATATGAGTTGATGGCTCACCGTACAGTGGCAGCAAAATTTTGTTGTCCTTAACGCAGGCAATCAGTTTATCCTGTGCACCAGTTCCAGATGTGCGGAAACCCTCATCTCTTCCCAGATTCAACGGACGTTTGGGCAGTTGTGTTAAAATTTCAACAGCTTCTTCATTCGTGAGTTCACGGAGAGAGGGCAGATTTGTGCTGACAGTTTCCTCATTCTCTGCTGGATACAAAGAAACTGCTCCGGCACAATCTCCACCAATAGCTTTGAGAAACCCAAAAATATTGTGTATTGAAAGATGCAGAATTTTACCAATGCGCTTTCTGACCACATCCGGCGGCAGAAGATTGTCAAAAAACACTGAAGTAGTTTGATCATCAAACGCTTCTTTCTGAAGATGAAGCGTGAACGAGAGTTGCACTGCAGATGGCTCTTGCAGATAATCCTCTG
>JAZSGI010000003.1:0-2148 GCA_045532655.1 Victivallaceae bacterium | reverse complement strand
AACAAAAAAACACCCTTTTCAATTGACGGAAGTGACTTTTGGTGCAATATTATATATACGTTATTTTAAAATTACGATTTTACATAAAAGGTTTATTCAACATGGCAAAATTTGCACCCCCGCCGGGTACGGCGGATATTTTCCCGGAGGAATCAGGCAAGTGGCGGCGGCTCGAAAGAGTCGCCTCCGACCTTTTTGCCCGCTACCGTTACGGCGAACTCAGAACACCGATTTTTGAATACACAGAAGTCTTCCAGAGAGGTCTTGGCAACGAGACTGAAGTCGTAAAAAAGGAAATGTATACCTTTCAGGACAGAGGCGGCAGAAGCCTGACCTTGCGTCCCGAAGGTACCGCAGGCGTTATGCGGGCTCTTGCCAATACTGATGCAATCAACGGTGTCGAACAGCGGGTTTTCTATTTCGGTCCCATGTTCCGTGGGGAACGTCCTGCAGCCGGAAGGCGGCGGCAGTTTCACCAGATCGGCGTGGAAAACGTTGGAAAAGTATCTCCGGAACTTGATGCCGAATGTATCGCCATGCTTATGCACTTCCTGCAGGAACTCGGCATCGATGATGCCCGTCTTGCAATCAACACCCGCGGCGTGGCTTCCGATCGCCCGATGGCAGAAACAATGCTCCGTGAACATTTTGCCAAACATCTTTCCGGAATGTGCCCCGACTGCAATGAAAGATTCAACACCAACCTCTGGCGCATCCTTGACTGCAAGTGCAGTGAATGTCGTGCCGTTATTGATCAGCTCGGTGATTACGCATTGAAATTCAGCCCTGAGACTCGTGAATATTTTGACCGTGTTCGCAGGGCTCTTGATACACTCAAAATCCCCTATGTCGTTGACAGTGCCCTGGTACGCGGTCTTGACTATTATGTACATACTGTATGGGAAGTAAGCCATCCCGCTCTCGGCGGTCAGTCCGCTGTTGCCGGCGGCGGCAGGTACGAACTCACCCTCCCCGGCGAAAACAAACCACTGCGCGGGGTCGGTTTTGCTGCCGGAGTGGAAAGATTGATGATGATCCTTGATGCCAAAGAGAAAAATATCTCCGACGGCACAGCACCGGTCTGGTCCGTTGCTCCGCTTGGCGGCGAAGCAGTTCTGCCGGTTATGGAATTTGCCCAGCTGCTCCGGGCAGCAGGCCACAGAGTGTATTGCGAAGTGGAACAGCGTTCCATGAAAGCGATCATGAGGTCTGCAGGCAAAAGCGGAGTATCCGGCGTATTTGTTATGGGCAGCGAAGAACTTGCCAAAGGCACTGTTCAATTCAAGAATTTCACAGACGGCACCCAGCAGGAGATCCCTGTGGGCAAAGCCTCTGAACTTCTCAACCAAATAATTTTATAAAGGATAAAAAAATGCTGACACGGAAAAATCTTATTTTTATCGGCGCCCCCGGCGCCGGCAAAGGTACCTATTCCGAACTCCTGACCGACAGGGAACCCCTTGCACACATTTCAACCGGTGACCTGCTCCGTGATGAAATCAAGCGCGGTACAGAACTCGGAATTGCTGCAGAAAAGGTCATGAAATCAGGTGGACTTGTCTCTGATGATATCGTTACCGGCATGGTCAAGTCACGTCTTTCCCAGCCTGATGCAGATAACGGTTTTATCCTTGACGGCTTCCCCCGCACACTCAAGCAGGCCGAAATGCTTAATACAGCTCTTGCAGATCTCGGCAAAAAACTTGATTGCGTTGTTTATTTCAATATTCCTGATGAAGTAGTTATTGAACGTCTCACCTCACGCATTCTCTGCCGTCAGTGCGGCAAGATCTACAATCGTCTCTACATGCCTCCCAAACAGGAAGGTGTCTGCGACGATTGCGGCGGTGAAATTTATCAGCGTACCGATGATTCGGAGGAAACAGCCAAAAACCGTTTGAAAGTATTCCATGAAAGCACCCAGCCCCTTATTGATTACTACCGCAATGCAGGTCTGATCATGGAAATGAACGCAACAGAAAAGACTGAAGGTCTGAAGATGTTGCTGGAAGGATTGCGCTGAAATGTTCAGAACCCGGGATTATGTTCTTTACACTCCGCAGGAAATATCCGGCATAAGGGCAGCTGCCCAGGCAACAGCTTTTGTGCGGGATGAACTTGCGGCAATGACACTTCCCGGCATGACTA
>JAZSGI010000208.1:0-19866 GCA_045532655.1 Victivallaceae bacterium | reverse complement strand
TGTTCCAGTGTTACGGAACAGATCACACGGGTTCCACCTATTTCCACAAGAATTGAGGACAACGGATGGTTCTGAAAACGGGGAGTGAACCAGATTTTACGCAATTCATCCCATTCCCTGTTGTCGATACGCTTGAAAACTTCCGCCATAGCAAACATTCCCCTTCCTGAATATAAAAATGCCCCGGCGGGCATCTCTGAAAAAAAATCCGTCGCCGGGCCGGAAGCAGCCGGGCACCTGCTTATTGACTTGGAGCTGCTTGGTCCCCCACCTGACTCGGTTGGCCCATCCACAGCGCCCGGCTTCCGGTCCGGCGACGGACTGAAAAATTTGGCACTAACAGACTATACACCCATTTTTGGAAAATTCAAGGCATTGGATCAATTCTTTCCGCAGATTTTTTCTTTCCACGATACGATCGATCAAACCTTTTTCCAGAAGGAACTCGGAAGTCTGGAATCCTTCGGGTAATTTGGCATTGGTAGTTTCTTTGATAACACGGGGTCCGGCAAAGCCGATCATTGCCCCCGGTTCCGCCATAATAATATCTGCAACGGTGGCAAAACTTGCAGTCACACCGCCGTATGTGGGCTGGGTGAGAACAGCGATATACAAAAGACCTGCCTCTGAATGCCGCTCAATAGCTCCACAGGTTTTCGCCATCTGCATCAAACTGAGTATCCCCTCCTGCATACGGGCACCGCCGGAAGCGGTAAAAAGCAGCAGCGGGAGCTTCTCTGCAGTGGCACGCTCTGCAAGACGGGCAATCTTTTCGCCCACGACCGATCCCATACTTGCACCCATAAAGCGGAAATCCATTACGCCCAGCGCAACGGGATAACCGTCAATGGTGGCTTTGCCGCAGACTATTGCTTCGTTGAGAGATGTTTTTTTCTCGCTTTCCTCAATACGCTGCACATAGCTTTTGGAATCCTTGAATTCAAGTGGGTCGGTAGAATGAAGATTTGAATCAAACGCCTGGAAGCTGAGGGGATCTACCAGCATTTCGATACGTTCCACTGCACCCATGGGCATGTGATTGCCGCAGTTGCTGCAAACGTTGTAGTTCTCTTCCAGAATATCGGTATAGAGGGTACGGCCGCAGCTCTTGCACTTCTGCCATGCACCGTCAGGTATCTCCATTTTCTTGGGAGCAGCACTCTTCAATGTTGTATATTTATCAGCAAAAATAGGCATATATCTTCCTGTTTTCGTGTTTACGGCACCTGTCGCTCTATCCGGAACAGCGGCAGAAAATCTGCAATCAATGCCGTTTTACATATTTTAAAATAGCTCTTTTTTTAAAAAATGCAATTATATTGCCGTGTTTTTTTACAAAATCTGCATGATGCCTGGAAATCTGACGGCTTTGTACTTTCCTGGAACCGCTTTCCGTCTGTCTGCAGAGATAATTTTGCAAAAAAAGATGTAAATTCGTGTTGCAAAAAGCAGAAAACGGGGTATATTTTAGGATGAATAATATTGATTTACACACACACAGCACTTTTTCGGATGGCAGTGAGATCCCGGCGGTACTTGTAGAGGAGGCAGTCGGGGCGGAACTTACTGCTGTAGCCCTGACTGACCATGACACTGTTGCAGGGTTGAAAGATTTCCAGCTTGCCGCCAGGGCCTTTCCCCGTCTTGAAGCAGTAAACGGGGTCGAAATATCCACCTCTTACGGTCAGTGTGAATTGCACATTACCGGACTTTTCATTGATCCGGACAATGCAGAACTCCTTGATTTTCTTGCCGGTTTGCGCCGGGAACGCATGGAACGTGCCAAACTTATGAGTGCACGCCTTGCCGCTCTGGGTTATCCCGTGGATATCCCCGGACTTGACGGAGACGGAACAAAACCCATCGGCAGACCGCACTTTGCCAGAGCCATTGCCGAAAATTACCGTTTCGCCTCTATTGCAGATGTTTTCAATGTCCTGCTGAAACGGGGTTGTCCGGGGTATGTTGCCCGCCGTCTGCCCCCGCCGGAAGCGGCTATTGACGCCATACACCGTGCAGGAGGTTGTGCGGTATGGGCGCACCCGATTTCCGGTCCCCGCAGCGAACATTCGTGGGTGAACAGGATGTGCGGCAAACTGGCGGCCATGGGGCTGGACGGAGTGGAGGCGTGGTATACGACTTTTTCGCCTCAACAGACAAATATTGTCAGGATCGCCGCAGACAGAAACGGCCTGCTGTGTGCAGGCGGCAGTGACTATCACGGCAGCAACCAGCCGGATATAAGAGTCGGAACCGGACACGGCGGCCTGCGTGTGCCGGATGAATTGCTGGAACCGTTACGGGAACGAGCCGCAAAATACAAGTGACGCAGAAATTTGCCGCAAATATTTACTGGTACACCATCCCGCTGATAATAAGTGCATATCTTGCATATTGTGCCGGGGCAGTTGCCGCATTGGTTATTGCTGCACTTGCTGCAGCAATTGCAGCGGCACTGCAAAAACGGGACAGCAGAATACAATATCTGATACTGACGGCTTTTCTGGCTGCTGCAGCAGGAATACCTGGAATCGTTGCAGATCGCAGAGCGCAGGAGAGACTTTTTGCAGAACTTGCCGGGTCTCCGGAAATCGTTGACGCTGTTGTCAGGATAAGTGACAGTGAATGTTCCCCTGCTTCGGCTTTTCTGCCGCCGCCGTCATTTATGCGTGCCGAAGTTTATACCAACGGCAGGGTTTTCACAAGTTACGTCAGTGCCCGTGAGCGGAACATATGGCCGGCAGTACCGGGATGGGGCGATACATTTCTTGTAACCGGCAGGATCAAAACTCCGGAATCCCCCGCCGGGATGCCGTCACTTATTGCAGACAGAGCGGAATTGATTTCAGCTGGTTCCGGTATTTTCCGGTATCTGCTTGACACCAGGGACAGGATCATGGACCATGTGACCGGCAGCTTCGGCAACTCTGACAGTGCTGTCACTGCCCGCGGCGTAACTGCAGCATTGATCTTCGGGTGCTGTCAGGGAGTATCACGGGAAGTGATGGATAACTTCGTGCTTACCGGTACGATACACATACTTTCTGTCAGCGGACTGCATATAGGAATACTTGCCCTCACCCTTTCGGCAACTCTTATGTTTTGCGGCATCAAACTGCGTACGAGATGTTTTCTGGCTCCGGCTCTGCTGCTGCCGTATCTGGTAATGACCGGGTGTTCCATTCCGGCAATGCGGGCGTGGATGATGTTCACGGCGTGGAGTATCTGCCGGGCTTTTCTGCTGCGGACGCCGCCATTGCGTATTCTGGTACTGTTGGCAGCAGCAACGGCGATCCTGTCGCCGCTTGACCTCTTGAATATGGGTTTCCAGTACAGTTTTGCCGTCACTGCGGCTTTGCTGATGCTGCTCCCGGTGCTGGAGGAGATACACGGTTTGCTGGAAGCGCAAAGGAGATGGATGCTGCCTTTCCGCATACCTTTAAAATACCCGCTGCGTACAGACAGAATACGGCGGGGAACGATAAATACACTGCTGGCGGCAGTAACGGCTTTTACCGCAGGATTGCCGCTTACTCTTTTCTATCATGGCAAGGCGGCACTGGCTGCAGTCTTTCTCAACATATTGATCGCACCGCTGCTGCCGCTGGCATATCTTGGCGTACTGCCCGCAGCCCTTCTTCCCTTTGAATGGAGCGGAAGATTCTGTTTCCGGATCATTGATCTCATGGTTGGCATAATAAACATGGCAGGCAAAACTGCAATGGTTCCTGCCGGTCTCGGGAAACCGGGCTGGATACTCTGTACAGCCGGAACAGCAGGCGTACTGATGATGCTCGCCTCCGGAAACGGCAGGAAACTGCGTCTGCCCGGAGTGATCCTTTTTGTTATTTTTCTTGCGGGATGTATGCTCAAACCGCTTTTCATGACTCCGGGTATACTTGTACTGGTACCGGCCTACAGCAGGCAACCGGCAGTTGCAGTTTGTCATCCGGCATTTTACAGCCGCAAAGGTATTCTTATTGCCGGGGATATGGATTGGGAATGTCGGGAAGCCGCCGGAGAGTTCTTCTTTGAAAACGGCATTACTGAATTGCAGAATGTGATAGTAAAAGCCAACAACAACGAAACATGGTATCACCTCAAACGCCTTGCAGCGGAGCTTCCTGTCAACAGTATTACGGTAAAAAACAACTTAAGGAAAAATTCCGCTGCATTGCAGATGACAGGATCATCATCCCCGGCAAGTATCTGCCTGTCAGAAAATATGGCAGGTGATTTTTTCGGACATCAGATAACCACCGGTATTTCGGCAGGCAGATGCCGGATATTTTTTGACAGCAAACCTGTTGCAGTGATCGACGGCGTAAGCAACCATACACGTAAATATTTTATTCCACTCCCGGAAGTGCGTATACCGTAAAAACAACCGTCACACGCCTGTCTGCGGCACCTTTTATTTCAGCATATCCATTATGCCCGCCAACTGCTTAAGCAGTTCCTCCTGACTTGGAGGTCTGATAAAATCATCTGCCCCGCCTTCCTGCACCAGATCCGGCGGCAGCAGACGCAGAAAATCAGATTGCCTGCGTACCTCCCGCCTGCCCCGGTTCATACGGCTGCGTGACCGGCTGATAGTCAAACGTTTCCTGGCACGGGTTATCGCCACATAAAAAAGCCGCAGTTCCTCGTCCACTGTACCCTCCACCTTTGATCTCTCGTGGGGGAAACAACCATTCTCCATACCAATGAGAAAAACATTGGGGAATTCCAGCCCTTTGGAGGCATGTACCGTTGAAAGGATCACGGCATCGTTATCTGCCTTGTCCTCATCAGAGGTGTTATCCTCCAGCAAAGCAAAGCTGGCAAGGAAGTCCTCAAGTTTTGCCGGTTTATCAACCTGACGGCTCTGGAACTCTGCTGCAGCCGAAATAAATTCATCGATATTATCCCGCCGTTTGACCACATCCCCGGCATCCTTGTAAATTTTCTGCAGGCCGTCGATATAACCGGTTTCCCGCAGAAAAAGTTCAATGCGGGGAGCAAGATCACCGGGGCTGGAAAATTCCTGCCGCCACTTGGCAAAGGTTTCCGCCAGAGCCGAAGCTGATTTCCTTGCCTGCGGAGTCATTCTGTGCAGAAATTCCTCATCTCCCAGCAGCATACTCATGGGTTTATGCAATCCGGCACGGAGGCTCTTCAAAGCCTCAACAGCCTTGTCGCCGAGACCGCGCGGAGGGGAAGTCAGCAGACGCAACAATGCCTGATCATTGCCCGGATTTACACACATCGTCAGATAAGCAATGGCATCTTTGATCTCCCGGCGTTTGAAAAATTCCTGTCCCCCCACTATCCTTACAGGGATACTGCAGCGGCGGAAACAGGTTTCAAAGACACGGGAAAGGTGGTTGGAACGGTAAAGCAGGGCAAAATCCGACCAGCGCAATGCAGGATCGTCATATTTCATCTCCTGTATGCTATCGGCTATAAATTGCGCCTCGGCTTCGCCGTCATCAAGCACAGCAATGCGTATGGGTTCCCCGTCGCCGAGCTGCGACCAGAGTCTTTTGCCGAAATCCTGCTGTTTTTTGGTACTTATAACAGCATTTGCAGCTTTCAGAATGGAATTGGTGGAACGGTAATTTTGCTCAAGTTTGATACATTTTGCGTTTCTGAACCGGTCGGGAAATTCAAGAATGTTGCCCACATCTGCACCGCGCCAGCCGTAGATACTCTGATCATCGTCTCCCACCACACACAAATTATTATGGGGGGCGGCAAGGGAGGCGACCAGTTCAAACTGCACAGCGTTGGTATCCTGATACTCATCCACCAGTAAATAAGGGTACTGTTCCTGATAATTTTTGAGGATCCCGGGATGATCCTTGAATATCTTCCATACCAGCAGAAGCAGATCATCAAAATCCACAAGGTTCTGAAGTTTCAGTAACCTCTGGTATTCATTGTAAATTTCAGCAAGCCTGTACCGGGCTGTCCCTGCAGAGATCTCCAAAGCATCTTCCGGAAAAAGTCTCTCATTCTTCCAGCGGGAAATAAATGATGCGGCTGTAGCCACATCAAGTTCCTCAAAGCCCCCGCCGGCAATACCGATGGCCTGCTTGATTATCCCCTGTGAATCCGCCTCGTCGGCAATGGAAAATCCCGGCATATAGCCCAGCACACTGATTTCTTTACGCAAAATCTTCATGCAAAAGCTGTGAAAAGTTCCCAAAGTCACCTTCCCGGCCGCTCCACTGCCGATCATGGCACCAAGACGTTCACGCATCTCTGCCGCCGCCTTGTTGGTAAAGGTCATCCCCAGAATATGTTCCGGCGGGATACCCTCGGAGATCATACAGGCTATCCGCACCGTCACCACTCTGGTTTTGCCTGTGCCCGCCCCGGCAAGGACAAGTACAGGCCCCTCAAAAGTGGTGGCGGCGGCACGCTGGGCATCATTCAGCCCGGCAAGAAGTTTCTCGGATTCCTGATTCATAACGAAGCGTGATATCAACCGTTGAAGATCGCTGTTTCAAAACCGCTGCCGTCTGCTTTGGCAACGGCGGCTACTGAACCGACGGCATTGGTAAATTCCGCAAAGATACCTTCACCCATGATACGGCGGCATCCGGCAGCGGCATCAGCACAGTCAAAATCGCTGTCGCAGAAATTTTCGCAGGGGAAATTGTGTTCATAGGTGGAAATATAGAAAGCCTGACCGGGTTTGAGAGGCATTTCACGGACAAGTACGGCATCACGGCGGACTATCCCCAGGAAACAGCTCTTACCGTCTTTGGCGATCACAGCAGCGATACGTGGGGTATCCAGAGAATCGTGTTCAAAGTCCAATGCCGTCAGGGAGAGGACAAGTGCATCCCGTACCGGCATACCTTTGGCAATGTTTTCGGCAATGGGGTCAGTATGTGACCCATTGGTGACAACAGCATAATCCCCCGCCATACGCATACAGTTGTAGGCGATATAAGGATTGCGGCGCAAATCATCTTCATGACCGGCTTTGGGAACGATGGCAGCTCTGCCGTCAGGGAACCCCACACCTTCACGGTTGGGGAATGAACGGGAACTGACCCGGTACAATGCTGCGGCTCTGCCGTCTCTGGTAAGTCCTGCTGCAACGATTCTGCCTAAATACATACTTTACTTCCTTTCTGAAAAATTAAACTCAACGGTGCCGCCTCAGGCATACAGTATTGCAGCGCGGGCAGCGTGTCATATTCATATCATCCTCATTGGTGAGAAACGAATGGTGGCAATTACGGCAATGAAAAAGTCTGGTACGGTGCAGTTCCCACTCCAGTCTCTTCACCCGTATTATCTCACGGAACCACAAAAAAGTTATCCCCCCCATGGTCAAAAGCATAAATCCGCAAAGGGCATCTGCAAGTTCTATTCCGATCACAGTTACCTCTCTTCCTGCTGCCAGTAAATTATCCCCCTGCGGGTAACTCCCGGTACGGGGTCAAGTTTTCCGGCAAGTTTCAGCATTTCACGGGAGAGTGCAGTGCGCCATTGCCGGTCTTCTGATGCTGTGTCTTCAATGGCAATACGGGGAAACGCCCCGGTGGTATGAAAAATTACTGTTGTCATTTCCACACCCGCTTCAGCAGCTGCCCGGAGGAGCTCCCCGTCCGGCTGCCATGACAGTTCTGTAACCCCGTCTTCCCAGATGATCCCCGGTTCAACGGCGACACCGAGCGGCAAACTGGCGGCACTGTACCAGGAACTTGCGGGGAAAGAAACTTTTTTGCCTGCAGCAGCATCCCCCCATGCCTGGATCTCCTGTGCAGGAGCCGGTCTGGAAAGTCTGACATTGGTTACAGGCAGATTACGTCCGGTACGCAATTTCTGCCAATGATGATCACGGCAGGAATCACCGGCGGCAGGAGAAACAAATTTCTTCGGATCAGCTGCATCGAGCCATTCAGAAAATCCGGGCTGGGCAGCTTCGATATCCTCGATGGCAAACATGTGAAAGCTCCCGGTTTTGCGGGGTGCGGGCTCGGCAATATCAGGTTCATAATAAAATATCACACTGACTGCCGCCAGCAGAAGCAATATACCGGCAGCGGAAAATATCCCCGTCCGGCGCATGGCCTTGCGCTCCGCCGCTATACTGCAGCCTGTGAAAAAATGATTGTTCTCTTGTAAAGCCATGTAAAAACGGCTCCTTATTCAAAGACTTCCGGGGCCGCTGCCTCCGGAGGAAGAGTAATAATAAAACTGGAAAGACGGCAGTTTGCCGCAAGAGATTCCACCTCCAGAGCCACCCACAACGGCACATTGCGGTCGGCACGGATGACGATGGTACTGAGCGATTCACCGGCATCAGCAGCCTTGCCCTCTTCCCCGGAACGTGCTGAAACTTTTGTCAGTTCCTCTTTCAATCCCTCCCAGTCCACCGGCCTGTCACGGAAATAAAGATTGTAACCATTTTCCCCTTCAAGTTCAATGGTCACAATAAACTTCTCCAACCCGGCTTTGGTAACTGCAGAAGTACTGGGCAGATCGACCATTATTCCGGAAACCTGTACGAAACTGCTGGAAAGCATGAAAAATATCAGCAGCAGAAAAAGCACGTCAACCATGGAGGTAAGATCCGGTCTGCCGGCAAAAGGACGTAATTTTGACCGCAGTTCAATCCCCTGATTACTGTTGCTTTGATGATTATTGTGCAGCACTTTGGCTCATCTCCTGCTTTTCTTCATTGCGCTGTTCCAAGAGATGAACAACTTCACTTATGGCTTTTTTCATATCCAGCAGTATATGGTTCAAACGGCTGAGCAGATAGTTGTACCCGGCATAACAGGGGATCGCCACCACAAGACCGGCAGCTGTAGTAAGCAATGCCATATTGATGGAACCGGAGAGTTCCGGAGCAGAAAGATAAACAGTATCTGTAACATTGATGGTATGAAAAGCACTCATCATGCCGAGAACCGTTCCCAGCAGCCCCAGAAGCGGAGCAATGTAACCGATACTGCCAAGTATGGTCAGATAGCGTTCCAGCCGGGGGATCTCGTCCATAGCGGCCTCTTCTGCAGCTCTGCGATAGTCTGTTTCGCCGTCTTCACGGGCAATAATGGCTGCGGCAACGACACGGGCAGCAGGGCCGGGCGTATGGTCGCACAGTGTGACAGCTTCCACAACAGCGTCCTTTTTTATAAGGTTGCTCAATCCCTTGAAAAGTTCCCGGAAATCCACCTGTTCACGGTGGAACTGCAGCCATTTGACCACAAACACCCATACAGCCACAAGTCCGAGAACAAGCAGCACCCACATAACGGCACCGCCGTCACACAACAATTTCCACAACAAACTCATAAATCAATATCTCCACATTATTTACAAAGCAAATTCACTTCTTATTTTTGCCGCAAGGCTCTTACTGTCGCTTTCTGTCGGCAGGTCAAGTTTTTCCATATTTTCTACAAGTTTCAATGCTCTTGCCCCGATAGCAGAACTTTTCTGTTTGAGAGCAAGAGAGATCCCGGCATTTCCGGAGAGCATGACCCATGCCCTGCCGGTGATCGTGCCGGTAGTATTGTATTCCAGCAACGCCGCAGCCAATACCTCTTCATATATTTTCAGAGCTTTGCCGGGAGTTGTACTTTCCTCATAACATTTTCCCAGCCGGTAAGCCGCCTGGGGACGGAATGAGTCAGGCAGAAATTCGGAATCAATGATACTGGCATAGGCATTTATGCTTTCCTCAAGCATCTCCCGGTCGTCAACCAGCTGAAAAATCTGGAAGGCGTTGTCTCCGAGACGCATGACAAGCAGTGCCAGGAGCTGCTGCTCTGCAATTCCCGGCCGGTCACTTATAAGTGAAATTGCTTCGATACACGTTGTCCTCGCCCGCTGATAATCCCCGGAACGGTTAAGAACATCTGCTGTTTCAAAGAGTATCTCCTGCCGGAGTTCAGCTTCAATATCAGAAGCAAGGGCTTTTTCCAGCCGTTCCAGAGCAAAGGCTCTTCCTGCAGTATCATTTGCCGAGGCAAGAGCTTCTTCCAGACAGAGGCGTGCTGTTTTTTTATCATCTCCGGCAAAACGTTCCTCCCAGATGGCAAATTCCAGAATGGCATCATTGTTTCTGCCGAGATTTTTCAACAGATCCCCGTACCATACAACGGCAGTCAGGAGCATATCCGAAGCGGGATCGTTTTTGTACAAAGCTTCAAGCTGCTCTTTAACTGCGTCCATATCCATATCACTGCCTGCGGCATTGATTGCCTTGAGCCGCATGGAACCGATAAATTCCCTGCTTTCCCCGGCGAAATTCAACAAAGCCACCCCGGCAGCAAAATCATAATTTTTCAATGCTTCGCCGTACCTGCTGAGGGCAGTATTTATATCTCCGGCACGACCGGCAGCCTCCACCCCGAAAGTCGAGTCGGAGTGTTCCACAGAAGTCTGCAGAAATATCGCCAGAGCCTCCTCTGCCCTGCCCAATCCGGTAAGAGCCTCACCCATGCGGTAACTGGCTTCCGGCAGAAAAACCTCTTTTTCAGCAGTTTCAGGGGCTTCTATCACCAGAGAAGCGTATTCCAGAACCGTCTGCCACTCCTGCAAAACAGCTGCAGTTCTGGCGGCACCGGTTCCTGCTTCGCAAAAAGACGAAGCTTTGTGGGATGCCGCCTTGCGGTAATACACAAGGGCATCCTGGTCATTACCAGCCCGCTCATGTATTCCGGCAGTAAGGAGAGCGGCATCCTGTCTGGCATCGGGATCTGCGGCGATCTCAGCCAGAGCATAACTGGAAGCAAGGCTTTCGGAATAGCGGCCCTCTTTTTCCAGCAGCAGCGCACGTTCGGTAAAAGCGGTCTGCCTGGAGTCATAATCAAGATCTTCATCCTCCCCGGCGGCACGGTAGATATGCAGAGCCTTTTCCACATTGACAGATGCGGCAAGGCGTGCTTTCAGCAATATCATTCCGCCCCGTTCCGTATCTTCCGGAAAAAGTTCGAGATATCTTGTGATCGCATCAACAGCAGCCCCGATATCCCCCATAGCAACATGGGCATCAACGAGTTTACGACCCAATACCATGCGTCTGGCAGTATCCATTTCCAGCACAAAAGCATCGTTCCAATATGGGAAAGCAGCTTCTGCGCCGCCGGATTTTTCAAAATGCTCCCCGGCTGCCATTGCCATCTCCCTGCGGATATCGGTCAAATCAGCAGGGACATCACCGGCTTTCTCCAGCAGGGCGTAACTGCGGGTAAAATCATCAAAAGCTCCGGTACGGAAAAGCAGCCATGTTTTCAATTCATCACGGCCCCTTACCTCCTCCGCACTTTCCAGCAAAGTTCCTGCCCGGGAAAATTCCCCGCCCTGAATTGCCGCATAAACACTGCCGCCTCTTGCGGCAGACTGCCATACCTCCTCCACCGGCAGAGCAGCAAGGAGTTCAAAGGCTCCTCTCGCCCGGCTGAAATCATTCACCAGCAGACAGGCATTGGCAAGTTCCCACAGAGTTCTGGCATAAAGTGTGTGGTGCTGTCCGGAATCCCCCGGCAAAGGAGCTGACTCCGCAAGGAGCTGCAGCATCCCCACTGCCGTCCTGGGACTGCCGTTACGCAGTTCCGCCCCTGCAAGAATAAGACGGGCAAAATCATCATCACCATTCTTTGCAGTATATTCCTCATAAAGTTCCGCCAGTGCCGCCCCGTTTCCATCGTCCACCAGACTTATATAACGGGCAACTGCACTGCTGTCGTAATCCGGCGGCAGCACCACCGGAGCAGGCGCAGCGGCGGGGGGAGCAGCAGAGGCCGGAACAGCTTCTGCAGCGGTAAGCAGACATGCTGCCATGACCCCTGCGGCAGAAAGGGCGCATTTAATATCTTTCAGCTTTGTGGCTGCAAAAAACATCGGTCAGTTATCCCCGTTGGTGTCATCCGCTTCTTCTGCGGCAGGTTTGGCTGCCCCGGAAACCTTTTCCCGGACAGCGGCAAGGATACGTTCCTGCAATTCCGGATTGCTGTCCAGCAGGGACTTAGTCTGCTCCCTGCCCTGACCCAGCTGTTCGCCGTTGAAGCTGAACCATGAACCGCGTTTTTCCAGCAGTCCCAGATTCACGGCAGTATCGAGAATTGAACCGGAACGGGAAATACCCTCGCTGTAATTGATATCAAATTCGGCAACACGGAAAGGCGGTGCCATTTTGTTTTTAACGATCTTGACCTTGGTACGGTTGCCTATGATCTGACCGGATGGATCTTTAAGCACATTGATCTTGCGGATATCCATACGGATGGAAGCATAGAATTTAAGGGCATTACCACCGGTGGTGGTTTCGGGATTGCCGAACATCACACCGATTTTTTCACGGATCTGGTTGGTAAAGATGACGCAGGTGCGGCTGCGGGCGGCGGCACCGGTGATCTTCCGCAGCGCCTGACTCATAAGGCGGGCCTGCAGTCCCATGTGGGAATCCCCCATCTGGCCTTCGATTTCGGCACGTGGGACAAGTGCGGCAACAGAGTCGACCACAAGAACATCGATGGCGTTGCTGCGGATAAGGGTATCAGCGATATTCAAAGCATCTTCCCCGCAGTCCGGCTGGGAAATAAGCAGATTATCCACATCGACACCGATTTTGGCGGCATAGGTGGGATCAACGGCATGTTCGGCATCAATGATGGCGCATGTGCCGCCGGATTTCTGAGCATTGGCGATAACGTGCAGACACACAGTGGTCTTACCGGATGATTCCGGTCCGAAGATCTCGATTATTCTGCCGCGGGGCAATCCGCTGATACCGAGAGCAAGGTCAAGTTCCAAAGCTCCGGTGGAAATAACAGAAACATCGGCATTGGTACGGTCATCGCCCAACCGCATGATAGAACCTTTACCGAAAGATTTTTCGATTTGTCCGATAGCGGCCTTGAGATTTGCGGCACGCTCATCTGCAAGAATATCTTTTTTAATATTTTCAGCCATAATAAAAATTCCAGTTAAAGTTAAATATCCAGATCTTTGACACCGGCGGCGTGAAGTTCGATATATTCACGGCGCGGTTCCACAACATCCCCCATAAGCAGGGAGAAAAGACGGTCGGCTTCAACAGCATCTTCAATACTGACCTTGATCATCTTGCGTGTTGCCGGATCCATGGTGGTTTCCCACAGCTGTTCTGGGTTCATTTCACCGAGACCTTTGTACCGCTGGATCGTGATTCCCTGTTTACCATTCTGACGGATGGCGTCGAAAAGTTCCTCCAGTGAACGTGCATCTCCCGGTTCATCGCTGCCGGTTTTGACTTTGAAAAGGGCATCTGCTCCATCGCCGATACCGAAAATGCGCTCAACAGGGAACTGGAACTTTTGCAGTTCAACAGCGATTTCTTCGCATGAGGCAGCGGCGAAAATACCGATGGTGTCGATCAGACCGGCCTCGATCGCTGTGGCAGGACTTCCGGGTTCATCAGAGGGCACAAAACCGATACGCTCAACAGCCTCGGAGATCATGCGGTTTTCATCTTCCGCCCCGTAAGCATAATTTCTGGACATGGAACCGTCGGATTCACGGACGGAAATAAGAGCAGTGGGGAAGCCTTTTTCGCAGAAAGCTCCGAAATATTCAGCCGGAGCAATACCCTGCCGGCGCAGTCCTGCACCGGCAATTTCCACTTTGCGGAATATGGCGATCAGTTCCTTCACGTCGTCAATAGCGACTTCGCTGCCGTCTTTACCGCAGACGCTCACGCCATGGAAACCGTTGTTAAGCAAAAAGTTGTCCAGTTTGGCATCGGTATCGATATATTCTCCGGAATTACGGGAACGTGAAACTTTATAAAGCGGGGGATTGGCAATAAAAACGTGACCGGCTTCGATCAGCGGGCGCATCTGACGGTAGAAGAAGGTCAGAAGCAAAGTACGGATGTGGCTGCCGTCCACGTCAGCATCTGTCATGATAACAACACGGTGGTAACGGAGTTTTTCCAGATTGAACTCCTCATTGCCCACGCCGCAGCCGATGGCAGAAACCAGTGCCTGGATTTCCGCATTGGCAAGAACCTTGTCCAGACGGGCCTTTTCAACATTGAGCAGTTTACCGCGGATAGGCATGATGGCCTGAAATTTGGAATCACGGCCCTGTTTGGCTGAACCGCCTGCAGAGTCACCCTCTACGATATAGATTTCGCACTCTTCGGGATTGCGGCTGGAACAGTCGGAAAGTTTACCGGGCAGCGAGAAGCCCTCCAATGCGCCTTTGCGCTGTACAAGTTCCCTTGCTCTGCGGGCGGCGTCACGGGCACGGCTGGCAAGCATGGATTTCATGACAATAGTCTTTGCTTCCTGGGGATGTTCCTCAAGATAAGTAGCAAATTCCTCGTTGATAACGGATTCAACAATACCTCTCACCTCGGAGTTACCAAGTTTGGTCTTGGTCTGTCCTTCGAACTGCGGGTCGGGAACTTTGACACTTACCACGGCAGCAAGACCTTCACGGGTATCGTTGCCGGTCATGGGTTTATCGTTTTTGAGTTCAGCTTTGGCATAAGCATTGACCGTACGGGTCAACGCCCCCTGGAAACCGGTCAGGTGAGTACCGCCTTCCACAGTATTGATATTGTTAGTGTAACTGTAGATATTTTCTGAATAATCATCGCAGTACTGCATTGCCACTTCCACATCAATGCCGTCTTTTTCACGATGGAAATAGATAACATCCTTGTGCAGAACCTCTTTATTGGTATTCAAATGCGCCACGAACTGGCTGATACCGCCTGCGAAGTGGAAGGTTTCGCTGCGGAGGCTGCCGCCGGTCTCCTCCTCCTGCGGACGTTCATCGGAGAGAGTGATGGTGATACCGCGGTTGAGGAAGGCGAGTTCACGCAGACGTTTTGCCAGAATATCCCATGAATAAATGGTGTCAGGGAAGATCAGAGCATCGGGTTTGAAAGTCACCTTTGTACCACGTTTGTCTGTAGATCCGGTCTTTACCATGGGCGAGGTCGTAATACCGCGGGCAAAACCGATGTGGTAACAGGAACCGTCACGGCATACTTCAACTTCAAGGGTCTCGGAAAGTGCGTTCACGCAGGATACACCCACACCGTGCAGACCGCCGGAGACCTTGTAGGAGTTATGGTCGAATTTACCGCCGGCATGAAGCACAGTAAGCACGACTTCCACAGCGGGTTTGTGTTCAGTTGGGTGCATATCCACCGGGATACCGCGGCCGTTGTCAATAACGGTTATGGAATTATCTTTGTTGATGATGACCTGGATGGAATCGGCATAACCGGCAAGAGCTTCGTCGATGGAGTTGTCAACGACTTCGTAAACCAAGTGGTGCAAACCACGGATACCGGTATCGCCGATATACATGGAAGGGCGTTTTCGCACAGCTTCAAGTCCCTCAAGGACGGTGATTTTACTTGCGCTGTATTCCGCAGCATTCTGGGGGACAGCATCGATGCTTCCGGCATCATTTTTTATATCTTCGGGCATGTGTTTTCTCCTGTTCGCTAAGGACTGTTTTACATCACCTAAAGATACACCCGAAAGTGCAAAAAATCAAGTCAAAACAGGCTTTTTCTGCCATGTTTTTGCCCCGGCTTTCTGCCGGAAGCAAAAAGCACCCTGCCGGGGAATAATCATCACCTGGCAGAGTGCCGCAAAACTGTCAGTGCTCCTTCGTCAGCCGACAGTCACAAGTGCTGCATCGAGAGCAGGTATTGTAAAAGTTACCTTATCAGCAACGATCTCTTCCGTCCCTGCGGCAGTTTCGATCACGGCACGGGCGGGAGCCTCCAGCACGATGGTACATTCAGAGGGCTTGCCGCTGCTGTTGGCGAATGTCACCGCAGTCTTTTCCCCGTCCTGCCATGCGGCGGCGGGAACCACCGGCACACTTACCGGTCCCTGTTCAAAGGTGACAATATCACACGCTCCGGTGATTATCTGCGGACACTTGACCATACGCCCGGCAACAAGGAACTTTTTCATCCTTCCCTTGCGCCAGCGTGAAAGGTTGCCGATAAGGGTGCGCAAAGATTCCTGATCCGGGCCTGGTTTATCCCATGGCAGGCACCAGCTCCAATGGAAATCCCCGCCGTCTTTAAGCACTACCGAAAGCAGATTGCCGGAAACAAAGTTCCAGGAAAGATTCCAGAGGGCGAAGAAAGGCGTATTATCCATGTCGATACGGTAACAGTTGCAGACGCCGTTGCCGGAAAATCCTGAAGTGTATTCATGGTAAAGATAACTGTAAAGTTCAACGGGTTTACCCCCCGTCGACCACGAGAGGTTGTTACGCAGGTCATTGAGTTTACAGACCTTTATATACGGCTGTGCTGCAGCATTTTCGCAACCGATCATAGTTGAACCTGCTGCGGCAGAGGCTTTGTCAAGCAAATTCTGCATAGCTGCTGTCTGCCATGCTCCCGGCACAGCGGGATGACCGTGGTCACGGGCGTAACAGAGGGGAGAGGTGCAACCCTGATTCTGGTCAAAATACTGCAGATAATCGACACCGCATGCGGCGGCATTTTTCACTTCATTTGCAACCACGTCCGACGTGTATTGCCTGTATGCACAAAGATCATAACCGATCCTCTGCCCGCGGGGACCGTTGCACACTCTGGAAAAGGCTTCACCACGGGGACCGCGGCAGATCTCCCGTTCTACATGGTCAGCGGCAAATCTTTCCTCAAGGGTAAATTCCGGATCGATCATGGATTTCTGTGTCCAACCTGTACCGGAAGCATAAAGTCCGACACTGTTGCCGCGTGTGTGCATGGCATCAACAAACTCCCGGAGCATATCTTCCCCACCTGCCGGCGGCCATATAAACGGCGGAGCCCATGGAGCAGTTCCCTCCCAATGCATAAGCACAGCAAGAATACTGTTATCCCACATTTCACTGTATTTATCCATAGTACCGAGGGCATTGATATAAGGAAAATACTCATTGGGGGTCAGTCCGCCGGCATCCATACCGGTACCTTTGACGGGATAAGCAATGACCACGGGGCTTTTATCCAGGAGTTCCGGCATATTATCAACCAGTTTTTCCGGCAGTATTTTCTCTGTTTCCAGCCAGTTGCGGTATATTTCAGCGGCATCCTGCCAGTTACCGGCAAAGGGGCGCATAACGACCTTGTACCCCAGAGAACTGCTGCCGCCGGTAAAGTGCTGCAGCACGATCCTTGCTCTGCCGTTGTCAGGCATGAAATCAATTACCTTGGGGTTGTCGCACTTATCGGGACAGGCGATATACACACCGTTGGAATTGTTGTAAAAAGCTTCAAACTGGGCGGCAGCAGGGCCGGGATAAAAACTGTTTATTCCGGTAAGGGGATATTCCGCAAGGGTACACTTGAAACAGGCATTGCTCTCTCTTTTTTCCAGATCGGGTATCAAAACCCCTTCTGCGTTGGGGATAAGAAACCGGCATGCGGCATCTTTTATGAACCTGACACGGGGGAAATCCATCCATTCGACCATAAAATCATTCCGGCCGGGAATCGCCTCAATGTGCCATTCCAGAGAGTTATCCGCTCCTTTTTCTGCCGAAAAAGCCACTTGTGTCCCCGGCAGGGACTCGCAACCGGAAAATACTGCAGAAACCTTACCCTTCTCCCCGGAGACTTTTACATTTTGAAAGGACTCGCCGGTAAAAGTATAAGGGTTACCGATAAAATCCCGCATCTGTATGCAGAAAATATCTTCAAAAGACTGGAGATCACAAAATTCCGCAATGCCGGGGATCTCATTTGCCAGCTTCAGCAAAGCCACAGAATGTTCCATACTTACTTCCTTTCAGGTATCCGTTTTTCAATATTTTCACCCGTCCCCGGTTCACCCCGGAACGGACTCTACGATTTATACACCTCGGCCCTCAAACGCAATGCAGCCAAATCAAGTTTGCCGCTGCCGAGCATGGGCAATGAATCCACTTGAATAAAATTTTCACTTCTGGGTATCCACAAATTCGGAATACCCTTTTCCCGCATGGCCTTTACCAGACTGTCCGGAGCGACTATACGGGGATCGGTATAAAAAACTAAAAGTTTTTCCCCTCTGGCACTGTCAGCGGCACCGCAGACAGCCAGTACTCTCTCTTCGGGACAGAGGATGTTGTTCAGTTCCCGCTCCACAAGTTCATGGGGAACCATTTCGCCTGCGATCTTGCTGAACCGGGAAAGTCGGCCGGTAATAGTTATGAAACCGTTGCGGTTCATCCGGGCAATATCACCGGTAACATACCAGCCGTCACGGATGACCTCCCTTGTTTTTTCCGGTTCGCCCAGATATCCCTGCATGACCACTGCACCTTTGACCAGCAGCAGCCCGTCAGTATTCTCCGGCATGAGTTCAAAGGTGGATGGATCAACGATTTTTATACATACCCCTTCAAGAGCCGGCCCGATACTGCCCAGTTCCGCCACTTCGATACCAAGTTCAAGACGGGAATTGGCAATGTTTATACTCACTACAGGGGAGAGTTCGGTACAGCCGTACCCTTCGGCAATGGCAAGTCCGCTCAACTCCTTGAACCTCGCCGCAACATCGTCACGGAGTTTTTCCGCTCCGGTTATTACAACACGCACCGAAGCAAAATCCTCCCGCTTGCCTTTACGCATGTATATCTGCAAAAATCCCGGCGTGGCAACCAGCACCGTAAGTTTATCCTCCCGCAAAGCCTCCAGAGCCATTACTGCATCAAGGGGACTTGATATTATTGTCACTCTGGCTCCTGTAGTTACCGGGAGCCACAGGCAGACAGTCAGCCCGAAAGAGTGGAAATAAGGCAGATTGCCGAGAATACTGTCTTTGCGTGACCACCCCAGCGTGGAAACTATTGCCGACACATCGGAATTGATATTGTGGTGTGAAAGCATGATGCCTTTGGGAATACCGGTCGAACCGCTGGAAAAAATCAGCACAGCTGTGGAATCCACCCGGTACCAGCTCATGGGAGCAACCTGTTTGATAAGTTCCCGTGCAGGCAGTATACAGCATGCCATTGTCCAGAACCACCGGGCCCCGGCAGAGATATTTTCCTGCACGATATCTTCCACAAAAATCATTTCCGGCAGAGGCTCCCGGCGGAGCTTTTCCAGAAATTTCCTGCTTGTAATCACATGACGTATCCTGCCGATACGTATGGAGTGTATATAGGACTCCTGACTGGCGGTATAGTTTATCATTGCCCCTTTGCGGTCAGCCATAAGCACACCCTGCAGAGCAATAAAAAGCTCAAGGGAATTGGGAAGCATTATACCCACATATTCCTCTTCGCAGGAACAGATGCGCCGCAGGGCACGGGAAAAAAGTACCGAGCGCATGAGCAGGGAGATATTCGACGGCCGTTCCCAGCTGCTGTTTCCGTGGAACTGGCTTATGCGGCGCATAAAAGGACGTTTCTTGGCAAGAAACGAGAATTGTGCATGGAAAGGACGCTCTCCTGCCGCCGGAATAACAGCAGTTTCCGCCGCCAGTTCCGAAAGTTTTATACGCAGCTCGTACCCTGAAATATTCCCCGGCAGTGGATTGCCGACAGTCACTGTTGCCGGATGCGGCAGTTCATTGGGCCAGCGCAGAGAAAATTTGCCGTAGTAACAGGAAAAAATACTTCCCCAGGTCATACCGATGTGAACCGGGATAAGCGGTACATCCATATCTTCCGGCATAAGCTGACTCAAACCGTCACTGAAGGCTGACATCGTGCCGTTGCGGGTAATGTCATCCTCCGGGAAAATACAGACAAGTTCCCCTGCCCGGAGCAGATCACGGGTCTCGGCAAAAAGTCGTTTCAGCTGTTTGGGACGGGTGGAAACCCTGATAAATCCGACACTCTTATAAAGATGCTTCAATAACGGCACATCGTAATAACACTCGTGCATCATAAACCTTACCGGTCTGGACGTAC
>JAZSGI010000009.1:0-2097 GCA_045532655.1 Victivallaceae bacterium | reverse complement strand
GGACAAATCTGGCAAAAGATTTTATTTCCAGAATAACAAGACTTGAAGAGATGACTCTGGAACTGCATAAGTACAGTGCCGATCTTACGATCCGTATCCGGGACAGATTGCTTTCCATCCTTAAAGATTCAAATATCAATGTTGATCTCAACGACGAAAGAGTGTTGAAAGAAGTCGTATTTTTTGCTGATAAAGCAGATGTTACGGAAGAACTTACCCGTCTGGCCAGTCATTTCAGCCAATTCCGGGAATTTCTGCGCAACACGGAACCCGTTGGCAGAAGTCTTGATTTTCTTATGCAGGAAATGTTCAGGGAAATAACAACATTCGGTAATAAAGCCTCCGGCACAGGAGCTTCGGCTCTGGTCGTGGAGTTCAAAACCGCACTGGAAAAACTGCGGGAACAGATCCAAAACGTGGAATAAGATGGAGCACACGTATTTCTTTGCCGTCCCCTCCTGTCAATGACAGGGCACGGAAAAAGCCGGCAGTCTTTTGATCCTGCAAGACAGACTGCCGGTTTCTGCCTTTTACATACCGCCACCGAAAAGGGAACCTATCTGATACACCGCAAATGTTGTAATATAGGCAAGGGCAAAAAAGCCTGCCCCTGTTGCCGCCGCCATCTTCCATGAATTGAGTTCCCGTTTCATTATTGCCAGAGTCGCAAGACAGGGAATGGAAAGCAGGGAGAAGAGCATGATACAGAAAGCCTGCAGCGGTGAATAATTTTCTTTAAGGTGCTCCCGCAGAGGTTCTGATTCCTCCGTCGCCTCTCCGCTGGAATAAAGGATACCGAGCTGAGAAACAAAAACTTCCTTTGCCGAAAGAGCCCCGATGGATGCTGTCGTCAGCTTCCAGTCAAATCCGATAGGTGCAAAGACCGGTTCAAGCAGTTTACCGACTCTGCCGGAAACAGTATATTCAAGGATCTCTGCCTGTTTTTCGTTTGCAAGCTGTTCCTGCAATACTTCATTACCGGCAGCGTTGGTGATCAGAGTATCATAATCTTTTTCAAAGACTGTTTTTTCCGGATAATTGTTACAGATGTAAAGCACTATACTGGAAGCAAGGATTATCGTACCGGCTTTTTGCAAATACATCCTTCCCCTGTCCCACATGTGGAAACACAGACTTTTAAGTGTCGGCATACGGTAGGGCGGAAGCTCCATAAGATAGACCTCACCGTCTCCCTTGAAAAGTGTCGACCGCATCAGCCATGCCCCGCATAAAGCAAAAGCAATACCGATAATGTATATTGTCCACATTACTGTTGCATGATATTGCACCGCAAAAAATGCCGGGATCACCAGTGCATATATGGGCAGTCTGGCCCCGCAGCTCATAAGCGGCAGTACCATTATAGTAACTTTTCTGTCTCTTTCCGATTCGATCGTACGGGTAGCCATGATCGCCGGAACAGTACAGCCGAAACCGAGAACAAGCGGCACAAATGAGCGCCCCTGCAAACCGAATTTACGCATGACTCCGTCCATAACAAACGCCGCTCTGGACATATATCCCGATTCCTCCAGAACAGCTATTGCAAAGAAGAGGAAAAGAATATTGGGCATAAAAACTATCACTCCGCCAACCCCGGAAATAATACCGTCGGTTATAAGCGAACGCAGTACTGGCAGAGTTTCCTCCGGCCAGACAGAATTGATACTGCCGCTGAGAAAAGAGAAAGACGTTTCAATATAGCCCATAAGAGGTTCTGCACAGGTGAATGTAAGGTGGAAGGTCAGATACATTATGAACAGAAAAATGGGCAGTCCCAGCCAGCGGTTGGTCATTACAAGATCTATTTTATCAGAGATCTCCCGCCTCCTGTCACCGGTCAGAGAAATGGCATCCCGGCATGCTCCGGCAAGCATGGCATAACGGCAGTCAGCCATAAAAGTGTCTGCTTCTATAGCGTGTTTGTCCCAAAGGTGTTTTATCTGCTCTTCGACCTCACCGTAAACAGGAATAAACTCTCTTATCCTTCTTACGCACTGATCCTGCTCAAGAAGTTTTATTGCAAAAAAGCGGGAAGGTATATGGCTGTAATGCTTGACTTCCAGTTCATCTATTTTGGCAGCCACAGCATTTATG
>JAZSGI010000002.1:0-2088 GCA_045532655.1 Victivallaceae bacterium | reverse complement strand
GGCGGTGGCGGCGGAGGTGCAGGCGAAAGGATATAAACAACATCATCAACAGTACATCCGGTCAAGCCGGCAAGCAGACAGGCAAAAAACAGAATTTTCAACGTTTTCATGATTTGTTTACTCCGCAGCAGCACTTCCATACTGATTGTCACCGGCATCACCCTCCGGGATGCACAGCACCAGCACGATGATCGCACCGATCACAGGAATGAAGCAAAGCAGCTGGAGCCAGCCGCTTTTACCACGGTCGTGCAGTCTTCTTGCAGTCACGCCGAGTGCCGGCAGCAGCAGTCCCAGACACCACAGAGCAGAAAGGATCCTGCCGACTCCGGGAATCATACCGAGAACTGTCGACACCACTGCATAAACCAGAATAAAACTCCAGAATTCGCGTCTTCCGGCTCTGCCTTCAAAGCAGATATATTTACCGGTGACGATCGCTTTGAAATTACTGATGATCTGTTCCATAATATTTCTCCTTGTCTGTAATTATTATTTGAATCCCTGGGCACCGACTCCCGGAACTGCACCGAAGAACTTCAATGCACTGTCAAACGGATAGGGATTGGCAAACATGGAAACCTTTGAAGTGATCTTTCCCTGTTTGTTCAAGCCGAGCGCGGCACGGAACTGGTTCATCGGGGAATTTTCATTGTAATGGACCTTCTCCTTGTAAGTCGCACTCAAAAATGCCTGGAGATAATTCATATCGATGACACCTTTAAAAAGCGCAGGATCTTTCAGACCGGCATTGTTTTCCATGCCTTCCATGCCGTCAGCATCAGCGAGATCTTCAAATCCCTCATCTTCGACCTTCATGAATTTGATGGTCGGACTCATGGTCACAGCGACGTCAGCCTTTTTGTTCAGGAAGAACACATTGTTGTTGAGAGTGACCTTCTTGTGCTTTGCATTGCCGAGTGTATTGTCAAATCCCGCCATGCAGTTGAGTCCGAGAATATTGTGGTGGATATTGGAGACCACGCCGACATTAGTTCTGACACCGTATCCCATATCCTCGAAAGTCTTGGTTCTGGTCCAGGTGAAAAGCACTGTATTGTAGGCAAATTCGTAATTCACCATGAAGGGTTTTCCGTTGTTGCTGCGGATATTTGCGCTCATCATACGGTTGCCGACAAAAACATTGTTGATGACTTTGACGGTTCCGGAAAAATGTCCGGCATTGAGCGCATAATTTGAACCGTTGAGAAACACGCAGTTCTGAATAATGAGCGTACCGTCAGTATCGGCATGAAGCAGATAGCGGTCGATCGAAGGATTGGGTGATTTTCCCTTTGCCGGGGGGATCGTCAGCATACCGTCGGCAAATCCGGCAGGCTTGCCCTCTCTTGCATGATAGTTGTTGGCAAGCGTATGATCGAAGATCAGTCCGTCGATGGCAACACTGGCATTGGCTCCGAATTTCCTGGTCTGGATCGTCATGGTACCGAATGCCGGTTTGGTCGCATTCTGGGCATTGGTCGGACGCAGCAGAGTTTGATATTTCACCGGATTGCGTGCAGAGAAATCTGAAGAATATCCGCCGATGATATGCACCGGTTTATCCACATTGATCCAGCCGCAGGACATTTTACCGGGATAAGTTCCCTCTGTCACATGGATGACATCCCCGGGAGCAGCCTTTTCGATCGCCTTCCACAGGTTGCGGAACGGTTTTTCCTTCGTTCCGGGATTGTTGTTTTTGCCGCCCTTACGCTTCACGTAAAGATCTTTTGCTGAAAGAGTGCATAACATCGCACAACCCAGCAGCAGCATTGCCATACGTTTTACCATTTTCACCTCCTGAACAATTATTTATCCATTACAGCCGGAGCCGTAAATATAAAACGGCGGATGTTTCAAACAAACCGCCGTCAACTTGATAAATATGGAAAAATAAATAAAATGCGTGACCTGGTGCGCTGCATCAAGCAAATGCAAAAATGTTTTTTTTCTGATATATTCCATACCCACACTTTTAAAAGGATACGAGAGAAACAACACCAACTTTTACACTACTAAATTAGCACTGTTTTTTTAGATTGCAAACAAATTTATGGTTATTGTCCCATTTTTTTGTGAAAGTTG
>JAZSGI010000213.1:0-20284 GCA_045532655.1 Victivallaceae bacterium | reverse complement strand
CCACCCGTGATGATAACATCCTTTTTGCGGTCGACAAGGTAGATGAAACCTTCCGGTGATTCCATTGCCATATCGCCTGTATAAAGCCAGCCGTCCGGAGAAAGCACGTCCGCTGTGGCTTTGGGATCCTTGTAATATTCTTTCATTACACCATTACCCTTTACTGCCAGTTCCCCCACTTCGCCTTTGGCAACAGGATTGCGTTTTTCGTCCACGATTGCAGTTTCCCAGCCCCAGCCGGCAACACCGATAGCACCCACATGATCGATATTTTCAACCCCCAGATGCACAGCTCCCGGACCGGTGGATTCACTCAAGCCGTAGTTGGTGTCGTACTGATGATTGGGGAAAATGCTCTTCCACCGCCTGATCAGACTTTGCGGCACCGGCTGGGCACCTATGTGCATAAGCCGCCACCGGGAAAGGTCATAATCCTCAAGTTTGATCGCTCCGGAGTCAATGGCATCAAGTATATCCTGTGCCCACGGTACAAGCAGCCAGACAACGGTACACTTTTCCTGTGAAACAGCATTGATGATCCATTCCGGTTTTATGCCTTTCAGCAGAACAGCTTTACTGCCGGAGAGCAGACTGCCGAACCAGTGCATCTTTGCCCCGGTATGATACAGCGGCGGGATACAGAGAAATACATCGTCACGGCTCTGGGAATGGTGTTTCTGCTCCACAATGCAGGAGTGCATCAGACATTTGTGTTTCAGAACGATAGCCTTGGGAAAGCCGGTGGTGCCGCTGGAAAAATATATGGCGGCATCGTCCTCATCGGTGAAGGTAACTGCCGGAGCTTTGCCGGAGCAGTAAGAGACCAGACTGTTGTAGGATTCTGCAAAGGACGGACAGTCCTCGCCTACATAGAATTTACAGCGCACCTGCGGTATCTGGTCGCAAATGGCTTCTATACGGCCGGTGAATTCAGGACCGAAAACAAGTACATCAACATCAGCCAGTTCCAGACAATACTTGATCTCGTCAGCGGAATAACGGAAATTGAGCGGGACAGCCATTGCGCCGCTTTTAAGGATACCGAAATATATCGGCAGCCATTCCAGACAGTTCATAAGCAGTATGCCAACCTTGTCACCGGGATGGATGTGGCGGGTAAGGAGGAGGTTTGCCATGCGGTTGGCCTTGCGGTCAAACTCCTGCCATGTTATTTCAGAACGGAAGGCTTCGTTGACTCCGGGCTCTATAAGTGAATATTCGCGCCACGTGGTATGTTTTGCCTCAAGCTCCTGTGGATTTATTTCCACCAACGCCGGTTCATTGGCATAAAGTTCAGCGTTTTTTGCCAGAATATCGGTAATAGGCATGGTTCAATGCTCCTTGAAAATTACTGCTTTTAAAATATACATACTGTTAAATATAGCACACAAAGCCGGATTATCAACTGTCGGGACGGATAACCCACAGTAATTTTGGCGAAATTACCTGCCGGAAGAACTTGTAAAAAATATTTTACGATATAAATTACCTCATGCAGCCACTCGAAACAAATTTCACATGGAGAGTTGACCAGATGCAGAAAATCAATTTGAACCCGATGGTTACTGAGGAAAAATCTCTGCTTTCGCCACAGACAAAAGATCTTGCTGTCCGTTATATAACCGGGGAATATTATAAACGCATCAAAGATGCCGGATTCCGTATAAGTGAACTGGGATTGCCGGAGGATTGCCCGCCGGAAGTAAAACACGGAAAAAATGCCATTCTTACCGCAGAAAAATCAGCTCTTGATATCCTGCCGGAGGAACTGCTTGCCGGGAGTGCATCCAATATTCAGGCTGTACGTCACTTTATACCGGGATTCCTGCCTGCGGAGGAGTCCGGGATACCCAATCACTCCATAAGTCACACCACGGTCGATTTCGGCGATGCGGTCAGAAAAGGGCTGAAAGGGTTGGAAAAGGAGATAATTTCCCGTAAAGAGGGAGATCCGGATCAGCATCATCAAGACTTTTTTCTCGGCCTCCTTGATGTGATAAGAGCCATGCGTATATGGACAAAAAGGTATATCGCAGCATACAAAGAAATTCTGGCTGATATTTCTCAACAGCAGTATCACGGTAATTGTTCCCGGTTAGTGAAAATCCTTGAGCGTGTCCCGGAAAATCCCCCGGAAACCTTTGCCGAAGCCATACAATCATTCTGGAGTTTCTTTGAATTTCAGCGGCTTTGCGGCAACTGGAGCGGGCTTGGGCGTTTTGATGAGATCCTCGGCCCCTATCTTGACGCCGATCTTGCCGCTGGAAGGATAACACTGGAGGAAGCAAGGGAACTTGTGGCGCACTTCTGGATAAAAGGGGCAGAATGGTGCTGGGGATTGCGTAAAAAAAATCCCCGGCCGGAACCGGATTCAGGGGATGCACAGAACTATCAGAATATTATTTTGAGCGGTATCGATGCCGAAGGCAGGCATATAGAAAACCATGTGACATTCCTGGTGCTGGATGTGATTGCTGAATTGCATATAAGTGATTATCCGGTTGCGGTGAGAGTGAACAGAAATACCTCTGACAAACTGCTGCAGCGCATTGCTGCGGTACAGCTGCTTGGGGGCGGGATAGTTTCGGTTTACAATGAGGATACGGTACTTGATGGCCTTATAAAATCAGGCTTCGCTCCTGCAGAGGCAAGACGGTTTACCAATGACGGATGCTGGGAAGTGATAATTCCGGGACATACCAATTTCACCTATGTGCCGTATGATATATATTATCTTTTTCAACAGACCCTTCTGGAGACAGGAGGAAGGGTGTCATACGGAGAATTGTACGACGGGTTTCTGGCAAAAGTCCGGGAGCTGGCGGAGAGCTTCAAAAGTACACAGGCAAATTACGGCACCTTCCCCGAAAAGAAATCTCCGGGGGATTATCCGGAACGGCAAATAAAAGCTGCAGATGTGGTTCTGTCACTCCTTGAACCTTCATGCCGGGAAAGCGGTTGTTCATATACTCTGCACGGCACAAAATATGTTATGCGGGGATTCCATCTCGCAGGATTGCCTGATGTCGCCAACAGTTTGTATGCCATAAAAAAGCTGGTTTTTGAGGAAAAACTTGTCTCTTTGCCAAAGCTGCTGGAAATAATTGAAGCTGATTGGTCCGGGTATGAAGACCTGCGCCTGCGCTTCGCTAATGACCTCCTTTACTACGGCAATGACAATCAGGAGGCCGATGCTGTATTGCAGAAGGTATTTGCCGATTGTGCCGCTGCCGCCGGAAAGAACCGCAAAATCCATGATATTATTGTTTCTGTCGGTGTCAGTACTTTCGGCAGAGAAATAGCATGGGCACAAGCCAGGCTTGCCACTCCTTTCGGCAAGCACGCCCATGAATATCTTGCTTCAAATCTCGCACCTACGCCGGGAACTGACCGCAGTCCGCTGACCGCAGTTGTCAATTCATACTGCCGGATGGATTTTACGGCAACTCCCAACGGGTGTCCATTGGATCTGCGGCTGTCTGCTGACGTCCGTAATATACCTGATGCAGAAAAAATGCTTGCCGGAATATTGAAAAGTTTCGTGGAGCAGGGAGGATTCTATCTGCAGATAGATACTGTTGACCCGGAAATGCTCAAAGCCGCACAAAAAGATCCTGACAGATTTCCAAATCTTGTTGTCAGGATCTCCGGCTGGTCGGCACGTTTTGCCACTCTGGAGAAAAAGTGGCAGGATATGATAATCAACCGTACAGCTCTTGGTATCGCCTGAACTGGTGTACAGCGGTTACCGGGAGTCTGCCGGAATTGAATCAGGCAGCAGACCGCAGTATTCTTCTTTTATCCAGCCTGTATTGCCGGAAGCGGTCGTTATTCGCATGCAGCCATTACGGGTGGTCAGCAGTTTGAAACTTTCACCGCTTCGGCATTTGGCTGTTTCCTGCGCATTGACACCCCCCGGCAATGTCAGCAGAACTGTATCTGCAGTTATTATACCGCGGTCGGCTGAATATGTATCCTGCCGCTGGGTATACCATGATACGAGAGCGCACAGAAAAACTGCCAGCAGCAATGCGGTCACGGTACGTAACAAACTCTGCGGTATATGTTTCCGCAAGGATGTCCCCCATATTGCCCACAAAACACTCCAGCATATTGCGGCAATCAGCATCCATAACGGGGGCCGGAGGTGATCGCGGCAGCGGCGCAGTACTGCACCGGGATCTTCCATACTGCCGCTCAAGGGAACACCGGCTTTTTGTTCAACTGTATTCAAAGCATCCATGATTTCCCTGCTGTCAGGTGCAAGCTGATTGGCTCCTGCAAAACGCCAGACGGCTTTGCCTGTTTCGCCGGAATTGGCGGCGCATATACCGAGATCATACCACAAAGCCGGATCCCGGGGGTAAATATCCAGCAGGGATAAGAGTATTTTTTCCCCTTCATTCCAGTTCCCGGCGGTACATAACTGTTGTGCATCATCCCACAGGTTTTCCACCGTATCACCACGGAGGGTGGCAGGCAGAAGCAGACACAGCAGAATAATAAGGCGCATATATTTTCTGGCGGCTTTGCAGAATTTGCCTGCAAGTTCATCACTTTGACCGCCCGGAGTGTAGGCGGCAGCGGCATATTCACCAAGAAGCGTACTGAGTTCACTGTCTTTCGTGGAAATTTTTGCGGCAATTTCTTCAATGCTGCTGCCTCCGGAAAGACCTTCACTTTGCCGCAGAGCAGGAAGAATTTTTTCGTCCATTATTTTGCGGAAATCTTCCGGCAGGGCAAATTCTGCCTGATTAACTGCTGCAGAGAGTGATTCCGCCGCTTTTCTGCGTTCTGCTGAATTGTTTTTGCGACTGATGAATATTGCGGCAATACGGTACAGCAGTACGGCAACCGGCCCGGTAAGGAAAACAACGACTATGAGGAAAGTTATTCCGCTGCCGGGGCGGTGCCATTCCGGTTTTTGCAACTGGAACGGAAAAATCCCGGAGGCTGCCGGGGCGGGTTTCTGACGGAGCTCCGGATGGTCGGACAGGGAGCGGGAAGGCAGTTCTATGCCCGGTGCAATATTCACTTCCCCCGCAAGTCCGGCGGAGGAGTAGCTGCCGGAAACTGTATTGAATACCGCAAATTCCCCCGGCAGATGCAATTTGCCTGCCTGCAGAGGTATAAAAACGTATTCGATCACTGCACTGCCGTCAGGGTATTTCCTTATTTCCGGCGGATATACCCGGCACTTTCCCCATGAAAATTCCGGCGGGGTCAGGTTGTCAAGAGCTTCAGGAAGTGCTGAAATTGCGGAGACGGGAGTTATATGTACCTGCAGTGTCAGAGCTTCACCGGCTGTGAAATCCCTGCCGGTAACATTACAGAAAATTTCATATTCGCCTACTGCCCCGGTGAAATACACTTTCTCCGGTACGGGCGGTAGCGGTTCTACCTGTATATCGGGATATTTGTACGGAATATTGATCACTGTTTCCCGCCGGGAGGCAAGCAGTACATTTACCGGGGAAAAGAATTCCGGATCAAGTTTGCCCGACAGGTGAGGCCGCACCCAGGTGGAAAAGGTATAGACGAATACCGTCTTGCCGTTTTTCTCTTCATGGGTGTCATTTACAAAGGAGATCGTACCTGTCTGCAGATCGCTGCTGCCGGTGAATGGCATCTGTGTAACTGAAGAGACAATATCACTGTCAATAGTCAGACGCAAAGTCAGCGGCAGGGTCATACCGGTATATATTTTCCCTGCAGGAAATATTATCTCCCCCTGCAGCATCTCCATCCCGGCAGAAACGTCGGCTCTGCTGCCGTCACGGAGGAGTAACTGAGGCGGCTGCAGGGTGACTCTGGCCGGGGGAACAGTTATTTCTGTACCGCCGTTGATTATTATCTTTGCTTCCGGCAGATCATAGTTGCCGGGGGAGGGCAGGGTGAAGAGCCAGGAATATGTACCGGAAACTCTGCCGTTTATATTGGTTATATTTCTCTGGATGCCGGAGCGGATGAATCCGGCAGGCTGCTGCCATTGAAGTTCCGGTTCGCCGTTAAGATTGCCCCTGCAGACAAGTACAAGAGGTTCGCCGAAATTCAATACCGTTCTTTGCCATCCGGCATCCGTTCCCAGTGCAGAATAGAGGGGAAAGGCGGAAAACACGGCAAGGGAAAATAATAAAAAACACATATATTTCATTTGTTACCTCACCAATCCTTCTCCGGCCGCTGCAGCCTGACAGCATTATTGTTTTTTATTGCTTCCCGCAGTTCTTTTTCCTGTTCAGCCATTTCCTGAAGCAGAGCATCGCTGCGGTTGCGTGCTTCGGTGCGGCGGGTCGCTGCCGGATCAGAGTCTGACTGACCGTCTTCTCCGTCGGAGTCCGGTTGTTCCTGCCCGCTGCTGCCGGAATCGCCGCTGTTGCTGCCGGTAGAAAGTTCCTGAAGAGCCTCTTCAATTTTTTCTGCCGCTTCGCTGTAATCGTTGCGCTCCTGTGCTTCTCCGGCCTCCTGAAGTTTCTGTGCAGCTTTTTCTGCCTGTTCCACCATAGTTTCAGCTCCGGCGGCACGGGCGGCATCAGCAAGAGAACTTGCGCTTTCTGCGGCATCGGCAGTACTTTGCCGGGCAGAGTTCTGCTGCTCCTGTGATTGCCCTTCTCCGGAATCCTGCTGTTGATTTTCTTCTGCCGCCTGTTGGGTTTGCTGCTGTGTTTGCTGTTGCTGCTGCAAAAGTTTTTCAAGGGTTTCCCGCTGTTTTTCCATCCGTTCTCTGTCATCGTTCAAAGCTGCAAGATTATTTTGCATGAGAGTCCCTGAGGGAGTTTCTTCTGCCAGAGAAGCTGTATAGGCCTCCGCTGCTGCAGCAAGGGCAGAGAGTGCCTGATCAAGTTCACTGATTGCAGCTTGAACATCTGCTGCTGCAGCTGCTGATGATGCACTCTCCTTTTCCCGTGCTTCCCGGTGGCGGAGTTCCCCTGTATTGAAAAGAACATTGGCGGCAACATCCGGGGTAAGTTCAGGGGAGCTTAACGCCTGCTGATAAAATGATTCTGCGCCGGCAGGATCTGCGGCATGAAGCTCCACCCCTTTATTGAAAAGTTCCATAGGAGCGGGCTGCTGCTGCGTTTCTGCCGCACCGCAGAATACAGGCAGGATAAATGCAGGTGTCAACAGCAAAACAGCTTTCTTCCCGGCAGGACGTTCCGGCATAAGCCAGCCTGCCAGCAGAAGCAGAGTGCCGATCGCCAGAAAGGGCATGAAACGTTCTATGGGAATGGTTTTGAATTCATCCTCTCCCCGTCTGGTTTGCAGTTGTGATATGGCAGAATCTATTTCATCAAGTCTGTCGTTTATTGCTGTGGAATGAAAGTATTTGCCGTCAGCTGTTTCTGCCAGTTCTGCCAGCAGATCAGACCCAAGTCTTGTAGTAACAAGATTGCCTGAGGCGTCCTTTTTGAATCTTCTGCCGCCATTGGGCAGGGGTTCCGGGATGGGGGCGGCTGCGGTGTCGCTGCCTATGCCGGCTATGAGCAGAGTGATACCTGTTGCACGGAGTTTTGCCGCCTCTGCTGCTGCATCGCCGGTGAGTTCTTCGCCGTCAGTTATCAGCAGAACAGCTTTTTCTTCTCCGCCGGCTTCCTCAAGGGCTCTTGATGCTGTCTGCAGGGCCGCTGCAATATCTGTCCCGCCATGGGGGATCGCATTGCAGTCAAGTGTATCAAGAAACATACGGAAAGTATTCTGATCTGCAGTAAGTGGACACAGCACAACTGACCGTCCCGCAAAGGGAATAAGCGCAAATCGATCTCCCGGACGTCTGGCGGCAAGTTCGCCGGCAAGCCATTTGGCATGTGCCAGACGGGATGGCGCAGTATCCTCTGCCAGCATACTTTTGGAAACATCGAAAATAACAGCTGTGTCTCTGCCGTTGACAGTGGTATTGACCCGGTGATATCCCCACCACGGACGGGCCGCCGCCGTCAGGAGAAAGAGCGTTCCGGCAAGCAGGACAATACGTTTCCAGCGGCGCAGAGATGGCGAAAACAGCAGATGTTTCTCCACTTCTTTACCGGATCCGAACCACTGCAGCAGCAGTTTCCTTCTTTTTGTTCCTGTTTGCAGCCACACAAATACTGCGATACCCAGCAACGGTATCCCTGCAAGAAAGACCCAAGGATCAAGAAAATTCATAATAACAAATCCTCCTTCATAATTTTCTTCCTGATGTCTTGAAAGGGCATATTGCAAATAAGCAAAAGCTTTTTCCAACCGCCGGAAAATGTTTTTTTGCCATTCCGGACATCAACTCCCCGTTATATTAATAATTTAAACGCTCTTTTTTATAAGTCAAGAATTGTAAAAAGTCTTTTTTAGGGTTATATTACATATATAGCGATTTTTTGGTTTTATTTTTCAGGAGATTTTATTATGACTTTGACAAAATTCGGTATACGTGAATGGTTGACTGCAACTGTTATTGCTGTTGCCGCAGCTGCGATTCTGGTTTTTTCTGCCTTTTGTTTCAACCTGCCATGGCTCAATTCCGGATGTATTCTGATTTTTATACTCTGGATAGCTGCTGTCGGTTTTTTCCGTAATCCCCGGCGCAGTATACCCCGGGATGAAAGCGCCATCCTCAGCCCGGCTGACGGAACTGTGAAAGATATCGGTATTGTTGAATATCCAGAGGCGCCTTTCAACGGCAAAGCTCTCCGGATCGGTATATTCCTTTCCGTTTTCAATGTGCATTTGAACCGCGCTCCGGCAAAATGGCAGATAACTGAAAAAAATTACCGCCCCGGACGTTATCTTGATGCCAGGGATTCCAACTGTGCCAAAGAAAACGAGGCCATGACCCTCGGCGGAACCGCTGAAATCTGCGGGCAGAGCTTCCCGATGGCTGTACGCCAGATATCAGGAGCCATTGCACGGCGTATTGTCTGCCCCCCTGAACCGGGATGTTCATTTGAAAAGGGCGAAATCTACGGTATGATAAAATTCGGTTCCCGTACCGAACTTTACCTGCCTGCCGAGGGATTCAATGCTGAAGTCGCTATCGGAGATAAAGTTACTGCCGGTATCACTGTTATGGCCAGACCGGTACAAAAAGATTGAAGGAGGGGGAAATGAAGCTGTCAAGGCGTTTTTTGATTTGTATACCAAATTCCCTTACGCTGTGCAATTCCCTGTGTGGCTTCGGGGCTATACTTTATTCGCTTTCTGTTTATGAACACGCTGCCAAGGCTGATAATTCAATGGCGGTTCTTGACGTGTTGGCAGCATGTGCGTGGATCATTCTTTTTGCTATGGTCTTTGATGCACTGGATGGTTTTGTGGCAAGGCTGCTCAACGCTTCCAGCCTTCACGGAATACAAATGGATTCCCTGTCGGATATGGTGACTTTCGGACTTGCCCCGGCTGTCATTATTGCCATTATGACGCACTGGCTCACTCTGGGCAATCCTTCATGGATGACAAGTGCAGCTGTGACATACATCCTCTGCGCAGTGTACGTGGGGTGTGCCGCATTGCGTCTGGCTACTTACAATGTTCATGCGCTGCTGGAAAAGAAATCCGGCGATCTTTTTACCGGATTGCCATCGCCGGGAGCAGCGGCCGGTGTGTGTTCTGTGGTTCTCGTCTGGGGATTCTTCTATGATAAACTGCAGCCCCTTGCGGTGTGGCTGCCTGTTTATGCGGCTGTACTTGGTTTGCTTATGGTTTCGCCCATTCCCTATTTCCATGTGGGGAAATATCTGGCTTCTCTAAAACGCCGCCCGAAAAGGGGTATAGCTGTGGCTGTGGTAATTGCAATAATAATCCTTGCAAAACTTCCGGGATTGGTTATTTTGCTTAATCTGTATATCTTTTCTGCTCCGGTGATATGGCTTTGCAGAATGGCAGGAAGGATATGCTGCTGCAGAAAGGAGACTGCAGGATGAAATACCTTATTACCGGTGGAGCAGGGTTTATCGGCGGATATATATGTCATGCGCTGATTGAGCGCGGTGATGAAGTTATTGTTATCGATGATTTATCTACCGGCAGGGTGGAAAATATTGCCGACCTTATTCCCCGGACGGAGAGTTTCAAGTTTGTCAAGGCGGATCTTCTGGCTCTGCCGGAGGAAGAACTTGATAAATATATCGCTGTCTGTGACAGAGTGTGCCATCTTGCCGCTGCTGTGGGGGTTGAACTTGTTGTCAGCAATCCTGTGCGGACGATACAAACTAATGTAAGGGCGACTGAACGGCTTCTGGAATGTTGCGCCAGACATGGCAGACGCATTATAAGTGCATCTACAAGCGAAGTTTATGGTAAATCTGATCATGAGGCTTTTGCGGAAACGGATGATCTGTTGATCGGTACCCCATATCATTCCCGCTGGGGATATGCCTGCAGTAAACTTCTTGATGAATTTTACCTCATGGCTTATCACAGAGAATATGCCCTGCCGGGAACAGTGGTGCGTTTCTTCAATACTGTCGGGCCGGGCCAAAGCGGAAGATACGGTATGGTCATTCCGAGGATGACAGAATTGGCACTGGCCGGAAAAGATGTTGCGGTTTATGGCGACGGTACTCAATCCAGGTGTTTCTGTCATGTCAGAGATACGGTAAGGGCTGTGCTTGCTCTTTTTGATAATGATGAATCAATCGGCCGTATTTACAATATCGGCAGTGTGGAACTTGTTACTATAAAAGATCTTGCAGAACGGATCATCCAACGTACCGGAAGTTCATCAAAAATCGTTTATATCCCCTACGAAAAAGCCTATCAGCCGGGATTTGAGGATATGCACAGGCGCAAGCCGGATACTTCTGCAATCAATGCTCTTACCGGATGGCGTCCGGAAGCGTGTCTGGATCAGATAATAGATGATGTTGCAGCTTACCTGCGGGCAAAGGAGAGTTTTTAACATGAGTTATAACTATCAGCCGGGCGAAAAATTAAAGCGCAGATGGTTTCCATTGTGGATACTTGACAGATACATACTCAAAGAATTTCTGATCAAGTTTTTCATAATAATGCTTCTGGCGTCCATTCTCTTTGTGACCGGTGATGTTTTTGATGATCTTGAAGACTTTATTTCTGATGAATCTATTGCTACTGTGGCAGATATCATTCTTTATTTTCTGCTGAAACTGCCTGGAAATCTCTGCTTTGTGCTGCCGATTTCTGTACTGCTCGGTTGTATGTGGACAATGGCCACTTTCGGTAAAAATCATGAAATAACGGCTATGCGTGCTGCCGGGCTTTCGCTTTTCCGGTGCGGAGGAGCTATTATTGCCGCTGGACTTGTTGTTACCGGGATAAATTACTATTGGAATGAGACTTTTGTGCCGAAGGCTCAACGCAAAGCAATGTATATGCAAAGCCATTTGACCAAAGGTACCAATGTTCCACCTGATCAGAGATTTCTGATATACAACAGTCAGGATATGCGCCGTCTGTGGCTTTTTGAAATGATGGATGATTCTACCGTGTTCAATTCTGTGAATCTGAAATTCCGTGAGCCTGATTCTACCGGAAAGATGATAGTTGTGGAGGAGTGGTCTGCCCGTAAAGTCGTTTATGACGAAAATGAAGGATGGACTTTTTTTGACGGTTACCGGAGAAAGAATTCCCGCAAAGCTACAGGAATTTCCCGTCCACCGGAAGCCTTTGAGCAACTGCGAGTGCCGGATGCCACAGAAACGCCGGGTGATATTCTCGATTCTCTTAAAGATCTGGAAGAACTGCCTATCTGGACAATATGGAGCTGGTTGACCAAGACAAAAAATATGCCGGAAAATGTCAGGCAAAGCCTTATGACAGTGCTGTTTTACCGTCTTTCTTTCCCCCTTTCATGTCTTATGGCGGCATTTCTCGGTGTACCCCTCGCTACCAGTAATGAAAGATCGGGCATTATGATGGCGATCATTACAGCAGTTGCTATTATTATAGCTTATGTTGTCGTATCTCAGGTCTTTATGGTGCTTGGCCGTTGCGGGGCTATCAATGCATTTATTGCCGGAGCTGCACCTACAATTGTGTTTATTAGCTATGGCATGTGGCGGGTGTTCAGACAGCGTATATGAGTTTTGTCTGTTGCTGATTGATGCGTGCGAATATGTTGTCAGATATTTTGCTGCAGAGGTGTTATAATGTTTCATAAAATTGCTGATTGGCGCATTGCCGCGGCTGAACTGCCTGCTGATGCTGAGGATGCAGAAAAATATATCTGCGGAAAACTCAGGAGGCATCTCGGACTTGTTCCGCAGGATTCTCTTGAGTACCGTATTCTGAATAAAGGGACAGATTCCCGCCGCGGAATACCTGAGTTTGTTTTTACTTTTGAAGTTGTCACCTGTGAACCGAGACCGGAGGCATGGGATACCCTTTGCACTCTTCCGGAAATGCCGGCTGTTGACCGTCTGGGCGAGGGCCCTGTGGTTGTCGGTGCGGGCCCGGCGGGACTTTTTGCTGCATACGTTTTGGCGGCAGCGGGCAAAAAACCTGTTATTTTTGAACGTGGAGCTCCTGTTGAGGAACGTGTTCGTGATGTCGAGGCATTTACCGCAGACAGAAAACTTGACCCGGAAAGCAATCTCCTTTTCGGTGAAGGTGGGGCAGGGACTTTTTCTGACGGTAAACTGTATACCCGTATCCGTGATAAAAACGCCTCTTGTATAACTGATATCATGATCGCATGCGGTGCGGACAAAAGTATCCGTTATCTTAAACGCCCCCATCTGGGCTCTGACAGATTGCCCGGTATTGTTGCTGAAATAAGAAAAAAAATAATCGCTATGGGCGGGAGATTCTTTTTTCATACCAGAGTTGAAGATCTGCTGCTTGAAGATGGTATATGTGCCGGAGTTGTGCTGGCTGACGGCCGTACAGTGAAAGCTCCTGCAGTTATTTGCGCCCACGGTTCAAGCGCAAGGGATCTTACCCGCAAACTTATTCAGAACGTTGCCTGTGAACTGAAGCCTTTTCAGATCGGTACACGTATCGAGCATCCCCAACTGCTTATAGATCGCCGGCAGTACCGCTGTCAGCACCGTCCGGCAACTTTGGAAGCGGCAGAATATTTCGTAAGCTGGCGCAATCCTGCCGGGAAGGAAGGAAGCGGAGTTGCCAGTTTCTGCATGTGTCCAGGGGGGGCGATCGTTGCCGCCGGTGCAGTTCCGGGACAGTTATCCACCAACGGTATGAGCAATTCCGCCCGTGATGGAAAGTTTGCCAATGCCTGTCTGGTGACAACTCTTCCTGCAGAGAGATTTGCCACGCCTGAAGACGCATTCGTTTTTCTGGAGCGTCTTGAGCGCAAGGCATTTGCTGCCGGGGGCGGTAATTATGATTTTCCAGCGCAAAGTGTGAAGAGTTACCTTGCCAATATGCGTCCTGAACTCTCCAAACAGGGCAGCGGAGCAATGTTTTCACTTAAACCTTACCGTATGAAAAAACTTTTCCCGGCGGAAATCAATGCCGTTCTGCCTGCTGCTTTGAAGCATTTTGATAAACTTATGTCCGGATTCACCGGAGCCGGAACTCTGGTGGGGATTGAAACTACTGTATCCTCCCCTGTCCGGATACCGAGGGATGAAAACGGAGCATCGCCCTTGCCGGGATTCCGTTGTGCCGGTGAGGGCGGGGGGCATGCCGGAGGAATAATATCTGCAGCCTGTGACGGATTCAAGCAGGCACTTTTACTGCTTGAACATGGGAAATGACCTGTCAGTTCTGTTTCTGTCTTTGCAAAACCGAAACCAGCAACAGTATAAGCATTGCCTGGGTGAGGAGTATCCATCCTGTCTCTTTTTCTGCCCACAGCAGCGGCCAGACACTTAATGCAATTATTACTGCCAGCAGATGAACGCAGGCAACAGCACGTTTTTTGCTCATGCCCATTTTTTCGAAACGATGTGAAATATGGTTGTGATCACCGATCCAGAATGGTTTTCTGTTGCGTGTTCTTATGAGGACTACTGCTGCTGTATCGAAAAGCGGTGTTGCCAGTATGAATAACGGCATAAGCACTGCAAGCGGTGTACCTATGGATTCGGGAGTGTAATATGTTACACTGACTGCCAGAGCTGCCATCATAAAACCCAGCAGATGACTGCCGGAATCGCCCAGAAATATGCTGGCCGGGTTGTAATTATATACCCAGAATCCTGCTGCACTTCCTGCAGCCAGCGCACTTAACGCTGCTACCAGATACTGCCCCTGCCATGCTGCGGTCAGAGTGAAAAAAACAAAAGCAATAACAGCAGTTCCTGTTGCCAGGCCATCCATATTATCAAAAAAGTTCACTGAATTCATTACCAGCAGAAACCAGAAGACAGAGAGGATGCCGCTGAGGTGCGGGATATCTATAAAAAGTGTGAAACGGAACTCAGCCAGATATACTGCCATCAATGCAATTACAAACTGTCCGGCGAATTTTCTGCTTGCTTTGAGAGCAAATCTGTCATCTGCAAGCCCCAGCAGCATTGCGCCGCTTGCTGCAGCAAAAAGCCACAGAAACCTGCCGCTGACATTGCGGATACCTGTTAAAACTTCACCGGCATCAGGAACGATGGTATCAAGTGATCCGGAAAAAAGCAGAACCAAACCTGCTGCAGCGCAGATAACAGCCGAGAGATATATTGCCATGCCGCCGAGAAGCGGAGTTGCTTTGCTGTGGAGTTTATGCGCTTCGCCGCATGGTTTATCCATAAAATCAAGTTTGCAGGCAATTTTACGCATAACAGGTGTAAGGAGCAGAGAGGCTGCCAGGCTTCCGGTAAACACACAGCCGAAAAGTATCCACCATTGATGATTCATATTTACAGCTCCAACAGTTTTGCGGCATTGCCGCCGAGTATCGATTCCAGTTCTGTATTGTTCAAACCGAGATTTTTTACCCAACGCAGAGCCTTCTGCTGGCAGCACCAGGGGGAATCACTGCCGAAAAGCACACGCTCTGCTCCGTGTTTACGGATCATTTGCAACGCCCTGTCAGGTTCGATCCAGCCGGGATCTGCCGGTGTTGAAACAGGGAGAAATGATGTGTCGATATATATATCTTCGCCAAGGAGATATTTTTCGACATCATCATACATCGCCCATGACCCGAAATGAGCGCAGACCAGCTTGAGCTGCGGTATGCGTTTGTGCAAATCAAGCAAATCTGCCGGGTTACTGTGCCACGGTTCCGGAAAACCGACATCACCGCCTGCGTGAGTAATAAGAAAAAGCCCGTGATCAGCACATGCTTCCCATACCGGATCCAATTCTCTTTCAGTGAAGCGGAACTTCTGGTATTCAGGGTGGACTTTGACTCCCTTCAGACCGGCTTCTGCAATACGTTTGATTTCTCCTGCAGCATCCTCTTCCCGGGGATGTACAGTGCCGGTAAGAAACACCGGGGAATGATTATTCAGCTCCGCCCAACGGTTGATCCCCCTTGCGCCTGCCGCATTATTGACAAGGGCAAGTCCGAGAGATATATCTATACCGCAAGTTTTCATGCTTTCTTCAAGACCGCCTCTGGTTCCGTCAGTTGCAGCCTGTATCAGCGGGACATTATTCACCAGACTCATCGCCTTTGCAGCAATTTTGTCCGGATAAAAATGAGTATGAAAATCAATGATCATAGTAATAAACTTTCAGCCGGAAATCCCCCGGTTTCTGCGGTATCATCCCGCATACGCTGCAGGCGATACATTGATGGATTTCCGGCTGTTGCGGAATTATTCGCCGCGTTCGGCCCGGCTTGCTTTCACCAGTTCCTGGATCCAGTCAACGTTACCGAAAAAGTCTTCGAAATATGATTCGATCATTTTGCGGAGACCGAGGTCACCGGTTTCCCAGTTCAAAGCCTCATCGCCGAGAGCAGCACGGATGTTGGTCTGGTCGAAAATGACTTCACTGGAGAAGTAGGGCAACAGATCGCCGAGGAAGCGGCTGGTGAGTTTGTCATCGGAGCTTTCTGCTGAGGTTTCGGAGGTGATGGTCACACCGCCGACCCGGAGAACGCCGCAGACAGCTTTGTGGATCTGCATGGTGCTTACCGGACTGTCGCCGGTAACGTGATAGGTACGGTTTTCGACGGGCTTCTGAAAGAGTTTGGTGATTGATTCGCAGACAAAATCAATGGGAACAAAGAAGATACGATCCACAGGCATTGTCTGGAAATGCAGCCCCATATCCACGACTTCAAGGGGATTGATTTTGTTTTTCGCGCAATGGTGCTTCTTCAGTTTGCCGATAAATTCAACGATACGGTAAAAGGCCAGAGGACGGCGCACGCGACCGTCTGAACGGCGGCCGGTAATGATTGCCGGACGGTAGATGGTAAAGGGGAAGCCGGATTCACGGACAAGCATTTCCGCCTTGTATTTGCTTTCTTCATAGGGGTTGTTGAAGCCGTTATCGGGGTGGGCAGCTTCAAAAACTCTGCCACTGTTACGGCCTGCTGTGTAGGCGGTGCTTACATAATGAAATGCTTTGGTAGGAAGTCTTCTTGCAAGCTCCAGCATTTTGCAGGTACCGCCGTAGTTGATATTGTATGTGCGTCCGGTGGGATCTTTGCCGAGATTTACATCGGCGGCACAATGGAAAATGGTGTCGCAATCTTTTACTGCATCAAGTTTGCTCATTGCCTCCGGGTCGAAACTGACAACATCGCCTTCAACAACAGTCAGGTGTTTGATGACATTGTCTGCCTCTTCCGGATGTCCGTCAAAAGCACACTGTTCCCGGATACATGCTTCCACACGCTGGGCAGCGGTGCGGGCATTATTGCCTCGACTCATACAGACGATCTGGACATCGGGCTGATCTTTGACAAGGGCAGAGACAAATGCACTGCCGACCAGACCCGTCACACCGGTGAGAAAAACCTTCATTGGTAGACCTTTCAATTCTTGTTATATTAATATTATTTTACTTCAACAAACAATAATCCCTTTAATATATCACGCCAAGTGTGATTTTGCAAACAAAAGACATGTTTTGCTGTGAAATATCATGTTTTTGTGTTGCATTTTTGCGCTAAACTTTTGATAGTTATGGTTTAATGTATATTGTCGCGACAATGGCACAATATCTTGTGGTCAAGTGAGTACGGGAATACTATATTTTGTGCTTAAGCTCAAAAAAAATTCAAAAAAAGTTTCAAAAAAGACTTGCATTTATTTTGCTGTGTGATATATTTACTCCCGGCACAAGATATTGTGCCATTGAAAATCGTAAAACACAATATTTAGTATAAACCTAAACATACGCAAACGCCGAAACAATTCAGGAAAGAAAGGATTACGCATGTATCAAGTACAAAAACGTGACGGCAAAATCGTTGATTTCAACATTGCCAAAATATCCAATGCCATCAAACTTGCTTTTGATGCCCAGGATAAACAGAGCCATCCCTCAGTTATCGATCTTCTTGCTCTCAAGGTCACGGCTGATTTTGAAACCAAAATCAAGGAAGGTCTGATCTCAGTGGAAGCCATCCAGGACAGTGTTGAAGCTGTTCTTGCACAGGCCGGTTATTCCGATGTTGCCAAAGCATATATTATTTACCGCCGCCAGCATGAACAGCTCCGCAAGGTAAAATCATCCATCCTTGACTACAAGAAAACTGTTGATGACTATATTAAAATCAATGACTGGCGCGTAAAAGAGAACTCCACAGTTACCTATTCTGTCGGCGGTCTTATTCTTTCCAACTCAGGTGCCATAACTGCCAACTACTGGCTTTCCGAATGTTATGATGACGAAATCGCCAATGCCCACTGGAATGCAGATCTGCACCTGCACGACCTTTCCATGCTTACCGGTTACTGTGCCGGCTGGTCTCTGAAGCAGCTTATCCAGTACGGATTGGGCGGTGTTAACGGCAAGATCACTTCCATGCCCGCCAGACACCTTGCCACCTTGTGCAATCAGATGGTGAACTTCCTCGGTATCATGCAGAATGAATGGGCAGGTGCTCAGGCATTTTCATCCTTTGATACTTACCTGGCTCCTTTTGTCAAGGCTGACAATCTCTCCTATGATCAGGTGAAAAAGTGCATTGAATCCTTTATTTACGGCGTGAATACCCCATCCCGCTGGGGAACACAGGCACCTTTCTCCAATATTACTCTGGACTGGACAGTGCCCAACGACCTTGCTGAACTCAATGCTATTGTTGGCGGCGAAGAGATGCCTTTCAAGTACAAAGACTGCAAAAAAGAGATGGATATGGTCAACCGGGCTTTCATTGAAACTATGATCGAAGGCGATGCCAACGGCCGTGGTTTCCAGTACCCCATCCCCACATACTCCATCACCCGTGATTTTGACTGGACGGAAACAGATAATACCAGGCTGCTCTTTGAAATGACAGCCAAATACGGTACACCCTACTTCTCCAACTATATCAACAGCGATATGGAACCAAGCGACGTCCGCAGTATGTGCTGCCGTCTGCGCCTTGACTTGCGTGAACTCCGCAAGAAGTCCGGCGGTTTCTTCGGTTCCGGTGAATCCACCGGTTCCATCGGTGTTGTGACCATCAATATGCCCCGTATCGGTTATCTTGCCTCTGATCCGGATGATTTCTACAAACGCCTTGATCATTTGATGGATATTGCCGCCAGATCTCTGAAGATCAAGCGTACCATCATCACCAAACTGCTGGACGAAGGTCTTTATCCTTACACCAAGCGTTATCTCGGCACCTTTGAGAACCACTTTTCCACTATCGGTCTTGTGGGTCTCAACGAAACCTGTCTCAATGCCAAGTGGATACGTGCTGATCTGACCAACGAAGCTGCACAGAAATTCACCCAGGATGTCCTCAATCACATGCGTGAACGCCTCTCTGACTATCAGGAGCAGTATGGCGACCTCTACAACCTTGAAGCCACTCCTGCGGAATCCACCAGTTTCCGCCTTGCCAAGCACGACAAGAAACGTTTTGCCGACATCATCTGCGCCGGTAAGGATGGTGAAGCTCCTTACTACACCAACAGTTCGCACCTGCCTGTTGATTACACTGATGATATCTTCAGTGCCCTTGATATTCAGGACGACCTGCAGACCCTTTACACCTCCGGAACAGTTTTCCACGCCTTCCTCGGCGAAAAACTTCCGGACTGGAAGAGTGCAGCAACGCTTGTCCGCAAGATTGCCGAAAACTATAAGCTGCCCTATTACACTCTTTCCCCCACTTATTCGGTCTGCAAAAACCACGGTTATCTTGCCGGTGAAGTCTGGAAATGCCCAAAATGCGGCGAAACTACCGAAGTTTACAGCCGTATTACCGGATACTACCGTCCTGTGCAGAACTGGAACGACGGTAAACGTCAGGAATACAAGGAACGTGTGACATACAGTGCCAAGAAAGCAGTCAACAATGAACCTGTCCGGAAGGCTCCGGATGCAGCTGCGCCGGCCGTGAAAGCCTCAACTCCCGTCAAGCCTGCCAAAACAAGTGCCAAAAAAGCCGCGGCAGCAGATTCCTCTCTGGTTCTTTTTACCACCAAGACATGTCCCAACTGCAAGATGGCAAAGTATTTCCTTGACAAGGCCGGTATGGATTACAAAATCGTCCTTGCTGATGAAGATACTGCCGAAGCAACCCGTCTCGGTATCAGGCAGACCCCGACTCTGGTGATCAATTCCGGAGATTCTGCTGACATGATCGTCAATGTTTCAGAGATACGTAAATTTACTGAAGCAGGAGTCTGACCGTGAAAACCTCTCCTCATGATGTTATCATTGCCGGAGCAGGACCTGCCGGACTTACGGCGGCGATATACTGCCGCCGTGCCGGCAAAAGGGTTCTGGTGTTGGAAAAAGAGACTTTCGGCGGACAGATAACCCATTCGCCGCTGGTGGAAAATTATCCCGGATTTCCGGCGATTTCCGGCAGTGAGTTTGCTGACAGACTTATGGATCAGGTGATCGCACTGGGTGCGGAGTTCGACGTGGATGGTGTTCTCGATGTTATTGACAATAGTGCGTTCAAGACAGTTGTTACTGAAAGCGGGAAAGAATATCAGACCCGTGCCGTGATCGTGGCGGCCGGGGCAAAACACCGGACTCTGGGATTGATGCGTGAACGTGAATTCACCGGCAAAGGTGTTTCCTACTGCGTACTTTGCGATGGAGCTTTTTATGAGGGCAAAGAGGTTGCTGTCATTGGCGGCGGCAATACAGCATTGCAGGATGCTGTACAGCTTGCTGAAATCTGTAAAAAAGTAACTGTTGTGCAGAATCTTGCCTTTCTTACCGGGGAATCTGCTCTTGTGGAAAATCTCAAGGCCCGTAAGAATGTTGAATTTATATTCAATTCAGTTGTTTCCGG
>JAZSGI010000025.1:0-7598 GCA_045532655.1 Victivallaceae bacterium | reverse complement strand
GATCAATTCGCTGTAAACGCGGCAGGCGGTGTCGAAACCGAAACTGGCTTCGATCCACTCATTTTTGAGGTCGCCGTCGATGGTTTTGGGACAGCCGATGACCTGAATACCGACGTTGTTGCTCTTGAAGTATTCGGCAAGGACGCAGGCATTGGTGTTGGAGTCGTCACCGCCGATGATGACCAGAGCGGAGATGCCGGCTTTTTCGCAGTTGGCTTTAGCGGCGAGGAACTGTTCTTCAGTTTCAAGTTTGGTTCTGCCGGAGCCGATCATATCAAAACCGCCGGTATTGCGGTAGGCATCAATGATATCGGCAGTAAGTTCCATATATTCATTTTTTACAAGACCGTCAGGTCCTTTGAGGAAGCCGTAAAGTTTGTTTTCAGGATTGAGGCTCTTGAGACCGTCAAAAAGACCGGCAATAACATTGTGACCGCCGGGGGCCTGTCCGCCGGAGAGAATAACACCGGTATTGAATGCCTTGCTGCAAGCGGGAGCGGCGGCGGCATTGAAGGTCACTTCGGGGCTGCCGAAAGTTGCGGGAAAAAGTTCCTTGATCTTGTCGGTATCACCAGCAGAAGCAGTAGGAGCACCTTTGACACATTCCACAGCGGCACCGTTACGCAGTGCCGGGGGGAGTTTCGGGGAGTAAGCGGCACGTGCCGCCTGAAGCGGAGAAATGTTCATTTGCAAGCCTTCCTTTTTTTGAAAGTGGTTTTGTTCAAAAAAATATGGAGCCGGCTGTCGGACTCGAACCGACGACCTGCTGATTACAAGTCAACTGCTCTACCAACTGAGCTAAGCCGGCATAAACCTTTTCTTACGGAAACCATCTTCCGGTCACCAGAACCTCTCTGCGGAACAGATCAACATCTGTCCTGCGGCAGATTCTGACAACCTTGGAGCCGCCTGCATCCACCCGGAGCCGGGATCACTTTGCAGAAAGGCGATCGAAGGCTTCCTGATATTTTTGTGCAGTTTTGCAGGCGACCTCGGCCGGGAGTTCCGGTCCGGGAGCCTGTTTGTTCCAATCCAGAGTCTCCAGATAATCCCTGACAAACTGCTTGTCAAGGCTTACCGGACTGGTTCCGCACTTATATGTATCAGCGGGCCAGAACCGGCTGGAATCAGGAGTAAGCACCTCATCGGCAAGTATTATTTTACCGTCACAGACACCGAATTCAAACTTGGTATCAGCAAGGATTATACCCCTTGATGCGGCATAATCCGCCGCACGCGTATATATATCGAGAGAAAGATCACGGATGGCTGCCGCAGATTCGGCGCCGATGATCTCTACAACCCGGTCAAAACCGATAGCCTCGTCGTGTTCACCAACAGCCGCCTTGGTGGAAGGAGTGAACAACGGCTGGTCAAGTTTCTCCGCCATGGAATAACCGGGACGGAGCTGATGACCGGAAACACACCCGGTCTTCTGATAATCCTTCCAACCGCTGCCCACCAGATAACCGCGGACGATACACTCCACCGGGAATATCTTCGCTTTGCGCACGATCAGTGAACGTCCCTCAAGATCAGCAGCATAAGCCGCCAACTCCGGACGTGCCGCCACATCAGTGCTGAGCAGGTGATTGGGGATATCTTTGAAAAAATCGAACCAGAAGCACGAAATGCCGGTAAGAACCTTGCCCTTGCCGGGGATACCCGTCGGCAAAACCACATCAAAGGCACTGAGCCGGTCAGTAGCAACAAAAAGCAGTGCATCGCCAAGATCATAAACATCCCTGACCTTGCCGCGATTGACCAACTGTACGCCGGGGATCCGGCTTTCGATCAGCGCTCCATTGTTATCGTAAAGCATTTCGGCCTCCTGATTACTCACTGAACCGTCAGGCGTTGATAGCGGTGATACGGACACGGGTAAGGTTCTGGCGGTGACCGATGGTACGGCGGTAGCTCTTGCGGCGCTTCATTTTGAATGCCCAGACCTTCTTGGCACGGAACTGATCAACGATTTCAGCTTCGACAACGACACCATCCAGAGTGGGGTTACCGATCTTGAGATCATCCTTCTTGACAGCAAGAACCTTATCAAAGGTAACTTTATCACCCGCATTGCCGGCGAGCTTTTCGATCTCCACAAAGTCGTCAACGCTGACCTTGTACTGTTTGGAGCCAGTCTCAATTATTGCGTACATTTCAGAATCTCCTGTTAAATTTTTGTCACATCATTAATTTATGAAGTCATAATATAGCGCATCATTTGTGATTTTGCAAATATTTCCTGTTATTTTTGAAAAAAAAAGATCTTTTCACTGGAAAATAAAGGATTTTCGGGCTATTGTATAGTAAAATCTTTCCATAATCGGAGAATCAGATGAAAGAAGCCAAACTTTATGCCAACGCCGATGCCGTCCACGAGGCATTGGAAAATCTGGCGGAAGCGATCATTGCCGATAATGACGTTTCCGGACCGAGAGCCCTGGTGGGTCTGCATCAATACGGAGTTACCGTAGCTGAACGCCTCTGCTCTATTATAGAAAAAAGTACCGGGCAGCGTCCCATGCTCGGCAAACTTGACATTACCATGTACCGGGACGATATCGGAGTCAGACCGACATTGCCTGCCATCCGGGAAACCTCCATTTCCTTTGATGTAGACGGAGCCGAAGTGGTACTGGTTGATGACGTTCTCAGCACCGGGCGTACAGTGCGTGCCGCACTTGACGCCCTGACAGATTACGGCCGCCCTGCCCGTATACGGCTTGCGGTACTTGTAGACAGGGGCAAACCCGAATACCCCATCAGAGCCGACTATGCAGGCATGAATATCGATTGTCCAGCCACCACCAGAGTGGCTGTGGAAATGGGTGAAGACCCCTCCAATGACCGCATCAATCTTGAATACTGGAGCAAAGGGAAATTCTGAATATGCAGCAAAATTGGACAAAAAAAGACCTCCTTGCCCTCTATGATCTTGAAAAAGAGGAAATAGAAATGATCCTCGATACCGCCACCGAATTTAAAAAGGTGTCGGCGCGGAACGTAAAAAAAGTTCCGGCTCTGAGAGGCAAGACCGTTGTAAATTTCTTTGTGGAACCGAGTACACGCACACGCGTGAGCTTTGAATTGGCAGAACAGCGGCTTTCGGCAGATATCATCAACATAGCCGCCGATGCTTCCAGTTTGAAAAAAGGCGAATCACTGCTTGATACAGTAAAAAACATCCAGGCATTGCGGGTTGATCTCATTGTAATGCGCCACTCTGCTCCAGGAGCCCAGAACTTTATCGCCCGCAACCTTGATTGCGGTGTTATCAATGCCGGTGACGGAGCGCACTCACATCCCACACAGGCCCTTCTTGACATATTCACGATCAGGGAGAAACTGGGCAGGATCGAAGGAGTGAAAGTGGCGATCATCGGCGATATTCTCCACAGCCGTGTTGCCCGCAGCAATATCTGGGGTCTGCTTAAACTCGGAGCAGAAGTAACAGTAGCCGGTCCCGCCACACTTGTTCCGCCGGAATTTTCCCGTCTCGGCGTGCGGGTCTGCCACAATCTGCGGGAAGCTATCGAGGGGGCTGATGTTGTCAATATGCTCCGCATACAACACGAAAGACTCAATGCAGCCTACTTTCCCAGTACCGGTGAATATTCCAAATTTTTCGGTTTGAACGAAGAAACCGTGAAATATCTTAAACCGGATGCTCTGGTAATGCATCCCGGTCCCATAAACAGGGATGTGGAACTTGCCAGCAGTGTTGCTGACGGCAGCAAATCAGTTATTCTTGAACAAGTCACCAACGGTCTTGCGGTACGCATGGCAGTACTCTTTCTGGTAGCAGGAGCCGGGAGAAAATAATCATGACAACTCAAAATCCCCAAAATTATATCATCCGTAATGCCCGTGTCATCGATCCGGCACGCAATATCGACACCACCGGTGACATCGGTATCGCCGGGGGCGTGATCACCGATCCGGCAAAAGTCAGCAATCCGGAAATAATCGATGCTTCGGGGCTTATTGCCGCCCCCGGTTTTGTTGACCTGCATGTGCATCTGCGCCAGCCCGGCAATACAGCAGCCGAAACCATTGCCACCGGCACCGCAGCCGCCGCTGCAGGCGGTTTTACCTCTATTGTGGCAATGCCCAACACCAATCCGGTGGCAGATTCAGTGGGTACCATTGACCTCCTCCACCGCCACATAGCGTCGGACAGTGCAGTAAAAGTACACATCGCCGGAGCCATGACCAAAGGCCTTGCAGGGGAGGAAATGAGTTCCATAGGCAGTCTTGCCGGAGCCGGAGTAGCCGCACTGACCGATGACGGCAGATGTGTTCAGAATCCGGAACTTATGCGGCACATTATAGAATATGCCAAAAGTTTCGGACTGCCTATACTTGACCATTGCGAAGACCGTAATCTTATGGGTTCAGGCGTCATGCACGAAGGTATCTGGTCATTGCGTCTGGGTATGAATTCCATCCCGTCAATGGCAGAGAGCCTGATCGTTGCCCGCAACATTCTGCTGGCGCAAATGGTGGATTGGCCCATACACATGCAGCATATAAGCAGTAAGGAAAGCGTGGAGCTGCTCCGGGATGCAATCAAACGCGGCATAAAAGTCACTGCCGAGGCAACCCCACACCATCTTGCACTTACAGACGAATATATCAAGAGATTCGACACCAATTACAAAATGAATCCCCCCCTGCGTTCCGAAGCCGACCGGCAGGCTTTGATCGAAGCTGTTGCCGACGGTACAGTTACAGTTATAGCCACCGATCATGCTCCGCATACCGAAACCGCCAAACAGGTGGAATTCGACCATGCACCATTCGGGATCATCGGTCTGGAAACCGCAGTTCCCGTCACCTACGGCATACTTGTACGGAGCGGCATAATTCCGGTTGCAGAATGGGTGAAGAAATTCACCGTCGGACCTGCTGAAGTTCTCGGCTGGCATGATTATTCACTGACGGAGGGCCATGCGGCAGATGTAACTTTGATAGATCCGGGATGTGAATTTATCATGGATCCGGCAACATGGCGCAGTAAATCACGCAATTCCCCCTTCGGAGGCATGACCGGCTATGCAAGAGCTGTTAAAACCTTTGTAGACGGCAGACTTGTATATTCAATGTAAAGAACACCGGCGGTAATGCCGCCGGTGCTCCTGAACTTTCGTCAGAGGAGTAATTAAATGTATAATAACAGCAACCGGCCGCCACGGAACCCATTTCTGGAGGCGGTCAATGCCCGTAAGCTGCTTTGGGGCATAATTATAGCCAACTGTATTTTTTTCTTTCTGTACCCGGATCCTGCCCGGAACCCGTGGGTACTTTACCCCGAAGCTGTACAGCAGGGTAAAATATGGCTTATTTTCACATCCATATTCCAACATGCGGATTTTATGCATCTGTTGATGAATATGTACGGGCTGTGGCTCTTCGGCAAATATACATCTTCCATTATGGGTTGGAAAAAATTTCTGCTTTTGTACTGCGTGAGCGGGCTGGCAGGAAATCTGGTCTACATGCTTTTCTTCTGGGATAAACCATTTTATCTTCTCGGAGCTTCCGGTGCTGTTTTCGGCATAACCCTGGCAATGGCTATGCTGCTTCCCCATGCACAGTTCGGCTTTATATTTTTCCCGGCCCCGATCAAGGCCCCGACACTGATCATCATATATACAGCTATTGAGATTTTGAGTCAGATATTTGCACCGGGTTCCGGCGTGGCTCACCTTGCCCATCTGGGCGGCTTTCTCGGTGCCTACATAGTGATGAAAATACTGTTCCGTAACAATATTCCATGGGATCCGCTGGGTTTTCTTTTCCGAAACAGCAGTGTGAATCCCGGCAGCACTAACACACGGACACGTTTTACTTTCCATTCATCCCCCGGTAAAAACACCGCTCCTTCAGAGTCAGCGGCATCCGATAACGATGATGACGGTTCCCCGGTATCCCCGCAGGAAATCAATTATCTCCTTGACAAAATATCAGAAAAAGGTATAAATTCTCTTACACCACGTGAACATAAACGTCTGCGCCGGGTACGGGAAGAAATGAAGGCATCCCGATGAGCAGCAGTGAAATTCTTTCTACCTCAATGTTTGATTATGATTTGCCGGAAGAGCTTATCGCCCAATATCCTGCCGCCAGACGCGGAGATGACCGTCTGCTTGCAGTCGACCGTGCAAGCGGGAGTTTTGAAATAATGCCTTTTTCCCGGATAACGTCATTTTTACATCCGGGCGATGCAATGATATACAATGATACCAAAGTACTGAAATCAAGGATGTACGGGGTGAAAGAATCACCGGGCAGTGCCAGATTTGAATTGCTTTTCACCGCCCCAGCCCCGGAAACAGATAATCACTGGTTTTCCCTGCTGAAACCCGGCAAACGGGCAACTCCCGGCACACGCATAAATATCCTTGACAAGTCTTCCGTGGAAATTGCCGGGACAGTGACAGTTGTACGACCGCACACTGACGGCAATTATGAACTTGATCTGGGTGAATTTTCCGCCGTGGAACTCTTCCGGCGTGCAGGTCACGTTCCATTGCCGCCTTATGTGCGCCATGAAGATACCGAGGTCGATGCCCGGCGTTATCAGACAGTCTACGCCCATGTACCGGGAGCAGTTGCTGCCCCAACAGCAGGGTTGCATTTCACAGATGAGATACTTGCCGGAATAAGAGAAATGGGAGTTGCAAGCGCACCTGTAACGCTGCACGTAGGTCCGGGAACATTCCGCCCGGTGACAGTAGAAGACCCGACACAACACCAAATGCACACAGAATACTGCGAATTGCCTTCCGCCGCCTGTGAACTGGTGAATTCAACCCGTTCAAAGGGTGGGAAGATAATGGCCGTGGGAACAACTACAGTGCGTACACTGGAAAGTTTTGCGGGGAAACACCTGCCTCTTGAACCGGGCAGTATGGAGACAAATATATTTCTGTACCCGCCTTATAAGCCCAAAGTCTGCGATATGCTTCTGACAAACTTTCACATGCCCAAAAGTACACTTATGATGCTGGTAAGCTGCTTTATGCCCCGGGAAATGCTGTTGGCAGCTTACGAATATGCCAAAGAAAACCGAATGCGTTTCGCCAGTTACGGCGATGCCATGTTGATAATTTAAAAGTATCTCCCCGACAGGAATACTGCAACGGAAAACTCCGCAAATTGTCTGTAATATTACCGGCAAAGTGCGGAGTTGTTGTTTATTCCCCCTAAAGCTCTCTCAATACTCCGGCGGCTGTGAACAGTTGAAGCAGGCAAAACAACAGCAAAAAGAAAAATAAAAAAATTTGGAAATACTTTTTTTGAAAAGAAAAAAGTAATCAGGCGCAAAAGTTTTTGCTAAAGGGGTGCAGGGGAAAAACTTTTTTCAAAAAGGTTTGTCCCCTGCAAAACAGCTTTACATAAAAGTTTTTGGTAAAAGGGGTGCGGGGAAAAAGACCTTTTTTCAAAAAGGGTTTTTCCCCGCAAAACAGTTTACATAAAAGTTTTTATGCAAACTTGTTGATGGTCATCAGCAAGCGATGATACTCACGGTGTGGGTATTATCGGAGTTGATGAGCCATGCTTTCTTTTCGCCGTTATCGGCTGACCAGAGG
>JAZSGI010000118.1:0-3066 GCA_045532655.1 Victivallaceae bacterium | reverse complement strand
GTAAAAGATGCCAAAGGATTCTTCAACGTTGGCATGTGTGTCCGTGCATGGCCCGAATACAACCATGCAAAAGAACTCATTGCTTCCGGTGCAGTCGGCAAAGTCAAAAGTGCCCTTTTCCGCCGTCTTTCCCCCTCTGTTGACGGCAATGCATGGGAAAACTGGTATATGACCGAAAGGCGTTCCGGCGGTGCTGTCCTTGACCTCCACCTCCACGACACCGACTTTGTCTGCCACCTTTTCGGCAGACCGGATGCGGTTCAGAGTGCCGGCATCCGCGGACTGGTCAGCGACAACGGTATTGACCACCTTATCACCTCCTATGTCTACCCCGACGGCAAACTGGTCACCTGCGAAGGCGGCTGGGGCGCAGCCAAAGGCGTTCCTTTTGAAATGAGTTTCCAGATCATCTGCGAAAAGGCGACCATCAAACTTGATGCCGCCGGTTACAATATTTATAATGTTGACGGTACAGTCACCACCCCGGCTATCGACTGCGCCGGTCTGCCCACCGGATGGCATCAGGAACTGAACTATTTTGTAAACTGTGTAAGAGACAACGTAACCCCTGACCGTTATCAGACCCCGGATTCCATCTTTGAAGCCCTGCAGGTGGTAATGGCGGAAATGGAATCTGTTGACAACGGCAAAACTGTGGAGATCAAATATGTATAAAGCAATCAACTACTGGGTTTTCGGCGGTTTCGGCGGAGAAAAAACTCCTTACGAGTTTGTAGATTTTGCCGCAGAACAGAAACTTGACGGTATCGAATTGACCGTCGGCGATGCAATTTCCATCGACATCACCGAAGAAGAGTGCAAAAAAATCGCCGCTTACGCCCAAAGCAAAAATGTTGGTATCCGTACCCTTGCCTCCGGTGCATACTGGAACACTTCTCTGGGCAGCTCTGATGAAGATGAACGTGCCAGAGCCGTTGATTTCGGCAAAAAATATCTGCAGGTTGCCGCATGGATCGGCGCAGAATCAATCCTTGTCATCCCCGGTGCGACCCGTGTTGCATGGGAACCGGAACACCCCGTTTACAGCTACAAAACTGTCTGGGAACAGTCACAGAAATCCCTGCGGGAACTCCTGCCGGTTGCCGAAAAATTGGGTGTGAATATCGCTCTTGAAAACGTCTGGAGCCGCTTCCTGCTCTCCCCCATGGAGTGGAAACTTTATCTGGATTGCTTTGATTCAGAACGTATCGGTATCTACTTTGACGTTGCCAACTGCTGCATTTACGGCAGACCGCAGGATTATGTGGAAATCCTCGGCAAGCGTATCAAAGCGATCCACATCAAGAACTTTACCGAAACTGACTGCGCAGGCGGTCTGCACGGCTTCGGCGACGACATCCTCAAGGGCGAAGTTGACTTTGATGCCCTCAAAGCTGCTCTGAAAGCCATTGACTATCAGGGCCCGCTCACCGTGGAAATGATCCCCTTCTGCCGTCTGCCCGATCTGGTACTCCCCGATCAGGCACTGGCAGAGGTTTCGGCACAGAAACTTTTGAGTCTTTTTGATTAATGAAGTACGGTGTAATAGCACAGCGGTTCGGAATGCCGCTTTTTGACTCCATCACAGCCTCGGCGGAAGCCGGGGCAGACGGAGTTCAGCTCTATGCAGTCAGTCCCCGGGAACGGCTTGTTGACTTTTCTGCCGCCGAGCGGAAAGAAGTCATCAATTTCTGCAGGGACAAAGGGCTTGAAATATTTTCCATCTGCGGTGAAGTCGGCGGATTCGGTTTCCGTGAAGAGGATAAAAATCCTGCCAAGATCGATTTCACAAAAAGGAATATGGATCTTGCCCTTGAGCTGGGCTGCAATATCGTCACCAGCCATATCGGGGTGGTGCGTACAGAAAAAGATTCACCGCTGCGGCAGGCACAACTGGAATCTCTGGGCAAAATCAGCGAGTATGCACAAAAATGCAATGCCTTTTTTGCCATAGAGACCGGCCCGGAAAATGCCGCAATACTGAAAGCCTTTCTGGATGAACTTGCCGCTCCCAACATCGGCATAAATATGGATCCCGGCAATCTGGTAATGGTTCCGGGGGACGATCCCGTTGCCGGTGTCAGGAAATTCGGCAAATACATTCTCCACACCCACATAAAGGATGGAGTGCGCCACAAACCATGTGATCCGGAAATAATTTATCATGCATTCGCCACCGGCGGCATAAAAAGTTTGATAGAGAAATCAGGCAAATTCTTTTCTGAAACACCCGTCGGACAGGGTTCTGTCAACTGGCCGGAGTATCTGGCAGCTCTTGCGGAAACAGGATATGACGGTGCTATGGTCATTGAACGGGAAGTTGCCTGCAGTTCTGTTGACGAAATATCACAAATAATCAATTTTATGAAAAACAAAGGAACAAAAAATGCGTAATTACAGCAAAATCGCAAAAGACTGGTGGGATTACACAACTCTTGACCGTGATATCCTTGATGCCGCAGCACGCATCACCATCGACACCCTGCCCAAACTGGAACGCAAGGGATTCAAAATCAATATCTACGATACTCTGCAGGAATTTTATGCCGCAGAAGCTTTGGAATATATCAAATGCTGGAAACAGGCCACTGCCGACAATCCCTGCGGTATCTGCGGCCCCATCGGTCCCACCGAACAGCTCCCCATTGTCGCCCAGATGGTCAACGCCATGGATCTGAACCTTAAACATGCCCATTTCTGGGGTATGGACGAGTGGATCGTTGACGGCAAAGCCGCTGACGAAAATTTCCCCCTGGGTTTCGCCCGTGCCGATATGGAACTCTGCTTCAACCGTATCCGCCCCGAATTGCGTATGCCCAGAGAAAACCTCCACTTCCCCAGCGAAAACCCCGCTGATTACATTGCAAGCTACACCGCCGCCAAATGCCTCATCATGCAGGGCGGTCAGGGCGAAACCAAGCACTGGGCATTTAACGACCCCGTCCGCCGTGAAGGCAAATACATGGACAATCCCCCCTCCCCGGCAGAATACCGTCAGCTCTCCACCCGTCAGGTGGAACTGCACCCCATCACTCTGATCCAGAACGCCCGTACCTCCGGCGGCGG
>JAZSGI010000108.1:0-17345 GCA_045532655.1 Victivallaceae bacterium | reverse complement strand
GAAAACAATCTGGGCGGTTTCACCACAAAGCTGGAAGAGGTTCTGGATTTTGTCGCTCTCGGTACAGTTGCAGATATTGTGCCGCTGACCGGAGAGAACCGTATTCTTGTGCGTAACGGGATCAGTATTCTCCGCCGGCAGATACGCCCCGGCATCAGGGCTCTTATAGAAAGCTGCCGTTTAAGCGGTGACCTTGTCCCTGCGGATATAACTTTCCGCCTTGCCCCCCGCATCAATGCCGCCGGAAGAGTCGGGGATGCCAATATCGCACTGCAGCTTCTGGAATCGGAAAACATTGTGGAAGCATATAATTTTGCCGGGGAACTGGAAACTTTCAACCGTACCAGGCAGGAACTTGAACAGGATATTTACAAGGAAGCCAGCAAGGTCATTGCAGAAAACTTCGACCCAGACAAAAATTATGCACTGGTCGTGGCAGGAAACAACTGGCATCAGGGCGTGATCGGTATCGTGGCAAGCAGACTGGCAAGAGATTACAACCGCCCGGCTGTGGTACTGACCATTGACGGCGACGCCGCTTACGGTTCCGGCAGAAGTATCGGGAATCTGAATCTGGTGGACATTCTGGCAAGCACAAATGATCTTCTTGACCGTTTCGGCGGACACCCTATGGCTGTGGGTATCGGGCTGGCTGCTGATAAAATCGATACATTTAAAACTGCCTTTGAAAATTGTGTCAAATCACAGCTCAACAGTGCCGATCTTGAAGAATTTATCGCCTATGACGGCGAAGTTGTCATTTCTGATTTTTCCGGCAGGTTCTTTGAACTTCTTGACCAGCTGGCTCCTTTCGGCCACGGTATGCCCAAACCGGTCTTCAGACTCAACGAAGTGGAGATCACCAGATCAAGTCCCGTTGGACAGAAGCATTTGCGCGGCACATTCAAGGACCGCAGCAACGCTGTTATGGATTTTATCGCATTCAGCGCAGATATGACAAAGTTTCAGGGACGTTTTTTTGATGTTCTTGCCACTCCGCAGCTTAATACTTACGGCGGCAATTCAACGCCGCAACTGTGCGTTATTGATATTAAACCGGTTTATTGAGGAGAAGTTTCCATGCTTGCCAAATGCTGTTCCGCTGCATTGACCGGGTTGACCGCAAACCTTGTGGAAATAGAAGCAAATTGTTCCGGCAAAGGCACTCAATCGGCAGTTTCCATAGTTGGTCTGCCCGATGCCGCTGTACGGGAAAGCAGGGACAGGGTATGGTCAGCTCTGGCAAGTTCAGGTTTTAATCCTCCGGAAGGTCTTACTATTATCAATCTTGCGCCGGCAGATCTGAAAAAAGAGGGAGCAGCATTTGATTTACCTATTGCTGTAACTGTTCTGGCGGCAGCAAACATGATCCCGCAGGAGCTGCCCCAACGGACAATGATAGTGGGTGAGCTGGCTCTCAACGGCAGAATAAGGGCAGTTAAAGGAGTTCTCGCCATTGCCATGCTCGCAGCTGAAATGCGTGACAGGATCGATGCAATTATCGTCCCTGACGCCAATGCTCGCGAAGCAGCCGCAGCCGCAGGAGATATTCCCGTATATGGTGTTTCCACCATCTCCCAGACGGCAGAGTTCTTCAAAAATCCGGAAAGTTTTACTCCTTTTTCCGGTGCAAATACAGTCACTCCCCTGTCAGCACCCCCTTGTAATGTACCTGATTTTGCCGATATCAAAGGGCAGATAGCCGCACGCCGTGCCATGGAAATCGCTGCCGCAGGCGGTCACAATGCATTGATGATCGGCCCTCCAGGAACCGGAAAATCCATGCTTGCAATGCGCCTTGCCGGAATACTGCCGCCTATGAGCAGAGAGGAAATTCTGGAAACTTCACGCATCCACAGTGTAGCAGGTACACTGCCTGCCAACGGCAGTCTTGTAACGACCCGCCCGTTCCGTTCCCCGCACCATACAACAAGTGACGTGGGACTTATCGGCGGCGGCAAAGATCTGCGTCCGGGCGAAATAAGTATGGCGCATAATGGAGTTCTTTTTCTGGACGAACTGCCGGAATTCAAGCGTAATGTACTGGAAGTCCTGCGCCAGCCGCTGGAAAACGGCACTATTACTGTTACAAGAGCAGCAGGGAGCTGTGTTTTCCCTGCTGATTTCATGCTCGTTGCGGCTATGAATCCCTGTCCTTGCGGCAGGGGAGATGTGGAACTGGGATGCAGATGCAAACCAGACGAGAAAAATCGCTATTTACGCAAGGTTTCCGGTCCGCTGCTCGACCGCATAGATCTGCATGTTGAGGTTCTGCAGTTGACACAGGAAGAGCTCCTTGAAGCTCCGGCAGGTGAAAGCAGTGCAGAAATCGCCCTGCGGGTGAATAAAGCCAGAGAGATCCAGCAAAACCGTTACAACGGAATGTACAGGTGTAATGCATGGCTGGACAGCAAAGGTCTGCAGACTTTCTGCGCTGTCGACCGGGCCGGGGCAGTGCTGCTGCGGCAGGCAATACACCGTTTCCGCCTGAGTCCGAGGGCTTATGACAGGATTTTAAAGGTCGCAAGAACCATAGCTGATCTTGCCGGAGCGGAAAAGATTGCAGATTCACATCTTTACGAAGCGATCAGCTTAAGAAGCGTCGAACTGCAGTAACTTATTCAGCATTTTGGCAACTGTGCTTGCTCCGGGATAATCACGGTAAAGAAACACTCTGTTTTCAAGTCCGGGATAAGCCGCCAGAAACTCCCCGGCATTTGTTCCCCGCGGCAGTATCCGCCTGTCAATACCGACAATGATTTTCTCGTGCAAATTGCGCTGCAGCCACTGCAGGCGCGGCAGAAGTTTTGCCGAGTGCCACAAATGAAAAAGTTCCAGAGCAATGCGCCGCCCTCCCCCGTCTGTAAATACAAAATCCGGGATTATCAGCGTACCGTCAGAATCACGGAAAAGCATAATATCATCGCAAAGTAACCAGCTGTTGTCCGTCTGTCCGGCAAAATTTTCCCTGAACATGGCAAATTCCTCCGGCTCATACGCTCCCGTCCCGCTGCGGCGGGCAATATCCCCCACCGCCGCCTCTTCACGGTCCACACTCAGAATACAATCATGTTCCCGGTATTTGATGCGGCTCTCCAGTTTCCACTGCGGCATCAGAGTCACAGCCGGAAAGAAGCAGGCAAGATTCATACCGTATTTGCGGGATTCAAGCAAAATATCTGCCGGGCCGGATATCTCCATACGCAAAGATGTTCCTCCACCGTCGACACCGCTGCCGGATGCCCGGCAAAGCAAACGGTGAAAACGCATCCGGCGCAGCAGACGGCGCAACTGCTGAGCATTGGCAGCTGTAACCTCCAAAGTGATTTTGCCGGCTTTAAGCAGCAATGACTGCCACGCCTCAAGCCGGTAACGGAGAATCAATTCCTGAGTATCCCACCGGGCGGCTTCGCCCATCCCGGCGGCAATATCTGCCTCCGGCAAATCACCGTAACAGCGGCCGCCCTGCAAGGCGGCACTCGCCGGAGCAGCATTTCGCAATGCGGCAAAACGGTCAAAATCACCTGCCGCCATCCGCCGCCATTCTGCAGAAAGAGCAAAAAGTTCTTCCCTGATCTCCGTCATATTTTTGTCTGTATCGCCGCAGTGCCATTGCATGGCTCCGGAAATTATCTTATCAAGACCGGCGGCAACAACGGCTTCTGACGGCGAAAGCCCCTGCCGGTAAAGCGTTATTTCTTCATCGCTTTCCCCCCGGCTGCACCTGCGGGCAACAGCATCGGCGCGGATATCGTAAACACCGGAGGCAAGTTCGGCAAAACGCCTTTTCTCCGGGAAAAAAGGAGATATTTTCTTTCCCCTGCGGCGGCAATTTTCTGCTGTGCCGGAAAACATTATCAGTCTTTTGTTTCCGGCTCTGTTCCCGTCCAGCAATAGGTACAGATCTGTTCACGGGGCAATCCGATGGCCTCAATGAGCCTTTCCAGCTTCTGGAAACGCAGAGAGGTAAGATTCAATTCTTTCCTGACCCCTTCCACCATCATATTATATTTCTCCGACCCGAAAACGGTATACTCTGCCACTGTCGCATCATCCGGGTCATGCCCCTCGATCCTTGCGATCGACCTGCGGGCAGCAAGATCCAGTTCCGAACGGGAAGTGGAAAAGTTCAAAAATTTGCACCCGTAAACAAGCGGCGGTGATGCAGAACGCATATGCACTTCCAATGCGCCCCTCCGGTAAAGTCTGCCAACTGTATCCTTAAGCTGGGTACCGCGGACAATGGAATCATCGCAGAAAAGAAGTTTTTTCCCGGCTATCTGTTCCACTATTGGAATAAGTTTCATTCTTGCCACAAGACTGCGCATTTTCTGGTTCTGAGGCATAAAACTCCTCGCCCATGTTGGCGTATATTTCACAAAAGACCTCTGGTAAGGTTTATGGGCTGCATTGGAAAATCCGATGGCATGAGCGACTCCGGAGTCGGGAATACCGCAAATAGTATCAACATCGGTCGGGCCCTCATCCGCAGCCAGGAATTCACCGTTTTTGTAACGCACAGTTTCGGTATTTATACCGTGATAACAGCTGGATGGATAACCGTAATAGACCCAGAGGAAAGCGCATATCTGATTTATATTTCCCGGAGCTTTTTTCTGAATAAGTTTATCACTGTACAGCTGGACGATTTCGCCCGGTCCGAGTTCATGCTTGAATGTATAATCAAGGTTGGGGAATGCTGTCGTTTCCATGGACACAGCCATCGCCCCCTCTTTTTCCCCAATGACCACGGGAGTACGCCCGAAACGGTCGCGGGCAGCATAAATACAGTCTTCACAAAGTATAAGAACCGAACATGACCCGTCGATACGTTTCTGGGCATATTCTATACCATCAACTATACTGTCGCAGCGGTTTATAAGAGCGGCAACCATTTCCGTGGGATTGAGACCGCCCTTCCCGCTTTCCGAAAAGTGCGAAAATCCGGCTTCAAACAATTCTGCTGCCAGTTCCTGAATATTATTGATGCGCCCGACAGTTACAATAGCATAAGATCCGTGGTGGCTTGTAATAACAAGCGGCTGATCCTCATAATCACTTATAACACCGATACCGGCATTACCCTCAAAATTTTCCAGATCATTGTCAAATTTGGAACGGAATTGCGTATTACTGATGTCATGTATTTTGCGCAAGATCCTTGATCCGGGGGAAACAACAGCCATGCCCCCGCGCTTTGTGCCGAGGTGTGAATGATAATCTGTACCATAAAACAAATCGGCAACACATTCTGTTGCGCTGACAACACCAAAAAAACCGCCCATAAATCACCACTTTTAATTGATTCAAATCCATAATTCCTGCAGGGTGAAAACGCTATGCAGGCACCGGCTGTGTACGGCAATACATTACGTCTATCTCACTCCGGCAAAGAGCCCACGGCAATGGGAACATCATCTCCGTTGCCGTAATAACTGACAATAATATACTACCTGAATTACTCATTTTCAAATGACCGGAACTATTTTTTTATCAGCTTTGTCAGACAACCGGATTTTTGGCGGCATTACTGTTGTACCCGTAATCCACCCCGGTGGCGACACGCAATTCAGGCAAAATCCTGAAAGCACGGTGCAAATGGCTGTATATACGCTGCCGGGGCAGGTGTTTACGGCGGCCGAGACGGGTGATGCACAATCCCGGATTCCGGAGTTTTTCGTAAAGGATATCTATTGTGGCAAGATCCATTCGCAGCAAGGCATTTATCACCATAAGCATTTCGTTGCGGGTAAAAAATTTACGGCATTTATTCGCCTTTTTCTCCGGTTCTGCCGCAGCCGGGTGCGCCAGAGAGTTCTCCACATTCACCTTGCGGCCGTCATCGTATTCGCTCATGTGGGAACTTATAAGATACGGATCAGCGGCTCCGGCACACCATTTATGCAGTTCACAGGCGGCACAGGAGGGCAATTTGTTGAAAAATTTACCATAACACTTCATAACACCACCCAGCAATCAATCCAGCAGCAAATAGGGATTACATTCAAGTACAAGGGCATATTTACGGGCTGTACGCATGGAACGTATACCGTTTTTCAATTGCTGTGAGACAGCTGACTCTGTGATTCCCAGAGATTTTGCTATACTCCGCTGGCTGACTTTTCTGGCTTGCAGCATCAAAGCCAATGCATTCATAATTTTTTCTCCTTGTTTTATTGTTGCTTATTGATTGTCAGAATACAGTGATCATACAGATTTTCTGCTTCTGCACCAATTATTATACCACAGCAACAAAATAATTCAAGAGAAAATACATAATTTTTTTCAAAATAATTTTATTTATTAATGATTTACTTAACTATTGTGAATTATTTTAATATTACTCTGTATACTCTGAATTTTCCGGAACCTCATTCCGGGTCGGCACAAAAATCAGGCTCCGTCCTGAGCAACTCGTCAAAGTACTCTATTGTACGGACAAGTCCTTCCCGCAATGGCGTGACCGGTTTCCAGCCGAGCAGCTCCCCTGCTCTTGTAATATCCGGCTTGCGTTGTCTGGGGTCATCTGCCGGCAGCGGTAGAAATTCAAAGGTTGAACGGGAGCCTGACAGTTCGATAATAAGTTCCGCCAACTCCCTGATGGTAAATTCACCCGGGTTGCCGATATTAACGGGGCCGATAACTTCATCCGGAGTTGCCATCATCCGCATCATGGCATCCACCAGGTCATCACGATAACAGAAACTTCTTGTCTGCATACCGTCGCCGTAGAGGGTTATTTTGCGGTTGCGCAGAGCCTGCAGGATAAAATTACTCACCACCCTGCCGTCCTTGGGGTGCATCCGCGGCCCGTAAGTATTGAAGATCCGGACTATTTTTGTCCGCACGCCCCATTGATGATTGAAACTGCAGAAGAGTGTCTCCGCACACCGTTTACCCTCATCATAACATGAACGGGGGCCAATGGGATTCACATTGCCATTGTAGCTTTCCCGCTGGGGATGTTCCGAGGGATCACCATAAACTTCGCTGGTGGAAGCCTGCAATATACGTGCATTGACTCGTCTGGCAAGCTCCAGCATATTGATCGCCCCATGCACACAGGTTTTCACCGTCTGCACAGAATCCCGCTGATAATGGATCGGACTTGCCGGACACGCCAGATTGTAAATTTCATCAGCCTCCAGCACCAGCGGCATGGTTATATCATGCCGCAACAGTTCAAAACGTACATTATCAAGCAAATGATAGACATTGCGTTTTGCCCCGGTATAGAAATTATCCACACAAATCACTTCATGTCCCTGTTCAAGCAGTTTTTCGCAAAGATAACTGCCGAGGAACCCACTGCCGCCGGTAACAACAATTCTGCTCATAATACTAAACTGTCCCTGTCAAGATAATTCACGTTCCATAATTTCCGCCATGGCTTTCCGCATACTTCTGACGATCTCGCCTGCCGGTGGTCTGTTGGCAGGAGCAGCTTCCATACCGGCATTGAGGGTGTCGGCAAGAACATCAGGTATCTGCGGATTGAGATTTGACAACGCCGCCGGCCTCTGAAGCTCGATAAGTTCCAGCAGATCGTCAGGATTTCCTGCATTTCTGAAAGGATAAACACTGCATAATATTTCATAAACAGAAATACAGAAACTGTATACATCGGATGCTGCGGAAAACTCCATATTCCTCAACGACTCCGGTGCCTGATAACGCCAGTGGCGGGGGAAATTATCCCACTCATCTTCGCCGCCGGGGTGTATATTTGTCATACGGATCTCCCCGGCACTGCTGCAAAGCAGGTTTACCGGGCAGATATCCCTGTGCGTTTTACCGTTTATTTCCAGTTGTTCCAACGCCCTTGCCACCGGGAGCAGGCTGTCAAGAACAGCCCCGCTGCCGAAACGGCGGCGCAATTCTGTGGCATTGCGGCAGCTGCCCAGATCCATGTACTGCAAAGCCCCGCAGCAGAGGTTTCCGATCTGAACAAACTTGTACACCCACAAAATCCCCGGATGGGCATTTTGGGCAAGAGCCGAAAAACACTGGTGATAATATTCGTTATCCTCAATATTCAGCGGGATTTTTAATGCGACATTGCGGGAAAGAGTACAATCCTGCGCCATATATATGGAGGCTTTTTTTCCCTTGTGCAGCAGACTGCAAAGCTGAAAATCCCCGAAAGTAAGCGGTGTCACCAGTTCCACGCCGCACGCAGGGCATGCAAAAGGCTCCAGAGGCGGCATTTCGGAACAATCAAATTTCTGATCACAACTGGCACACCTCACCTTTCCAGCCTTGACTGCGCCGTTTTCGATCAATCTCTGCAAATCTGTCTGTAAATCCATCAAAGCAGCCTCCCCTGCAGTATTTCAAACCCGCGGGAGGGAACCGCCTGTTCTGCGACGATAAAATCAACTTTGCCGCCGATAGACTTCCGGGCAAGTTCCCGTACCAGGTCATAGCTGTTACATTCCTGTGAGATATGGGCGAAATAAACCATTTTCGTCCGTTCACCGATAAGCTGCGGCAAAACCTCCATACATTCAGTATTGTCCAAATGGCCTCTGGCGGAACGGATACGGGTCTTCAGCCGTATATCCCGGTCGGAGGCTTCAAGCATATCTTCGCAATAGTTGCTTTCGATCACCAACACATCGCAATCGCAAAGCTCTGCGGCTATATGTTCCCGCATATGCCCCATATCCGTGGCAACACCTACTCTGGCGGCAGCTCCGGCTCTGCGGATAACAAATCCTACAGGCTCGGCAGCATCATGACCGATACGGAAAGAGCGTACCTCAAATCCCCCTACAGCAAAATCGATCCCCGGAGCAAAGATATTCACAAGTGAATGCTCCGGCAGCACGCCATCATCCGCCATAACATCGCATGCAGGACCGGTCACATAAAGGGGAACTTTTCTGGAATTGCAGAAGACCCGGCAACCCTGCATGTGATCGGAGTGTTCATGGGTAAGCAGCACAGCTTTGACCCCGGCAGGGTCAAGACCGCACAAATTCATGCGCCGTTCAAGTTCCCGGCGGGAAAAACCGGCATCAACCAGCAGTATCTCATCACCGCACGCCAAAGCAACGGAATTCCCCTTTGAACCAGAACCAAGCAGATGAATAGTAAAAGGAACACTCATTTTCTGCAGCTTACTCTCCTATGATTTTTATAAGGATACGCTTGGAACGTTTGCCGTCAAATTCGCCATAAAAAATCTGTTCCCACGGACCGAAATCAAGTCTGCCGTCAGTTATTGCAACGACAACTTCACGTCCCATGATCTGCCGCTTCATATGGGCATCGGCATTATCTTCAAAACCGTTATGGTCGTATTGATCGTAAGGCTGTTCCGGAGCAAGTTTCTGCAGCCACCGTTCAAAATCGGCATGCAAACCCGCTTCATCATCATTGATGAATACCGATGCAGTTATGTGCATGGCATTGCAAAGGAGAAATCCTTCTTTCACCCCGGATTCCCGCAAAGCGTCCTCACATTCGCCGGTAATATTCACAAACCCACGCCGGGCAGGCAATCTGACTGCCAATTCTTTTCTGTATGATTTCATTATTTGTAATCCTCGCTGTAAAGGCAGCTGCCGAGTTTGACACTGTTCCAGAGCTGGCCTTTCTGATCTATAGTCTTGCGTTTACGGGTTGCCAAGGCAATAGGCACATAGGTAAAGTTTTCGTTCCAGTGTCCCACCACCATATCTGTATGACCTGTCATTGCGGCATGAACAGCATTCTGGGCAAGCATCTGGCAGAAAACTGCATCAGTTCCCAGAGCCGGGACACTGCGGATCATATAAGATGGATCAAAGTATTTTACAGAGATCTCTTTGCCTTTTGCTTTGAAATACGAAGTTATACGCTCCTTGAGAAAGACCCCGATATCTTTGTGGAGTTTGTTGCCGGAAGCATCTCTGACCTCACTTTTATCGCTGAAAAGGTTCTGCCCGGCACCCTCTGCAACTATGATGACCGCATGTTTTTTGGCCTCAAGACGCCGTTCCAGATGCGGCAGGAGGGCATTGGGGGAATCCCCCTCCAGCTGGAATTCAGCCTCCGGCACAAGGCAGTAATTGATATCACTGTTGGCAAGAGTTGCATAGGCTGCAATAAAACCGGAATCCCGACCCATCACCTTGATAAGCCCCACACCATTATACGCTCCCTTGGCTTCAGCATGTGCCCCGGCAATAAACTGGTTGCACATATAAACGGCAGTTTCAAAACCGAATGTTTTGTCAATAAACTCAATATCATTGTCGATGGTTTTGGGTACGCCGATCACACTTATGGCAAGTTTTCTGCGTTTTATTTCCGCCGCAATTTCGTGGGCGCAGCGCAGCGTGCCGTCGCCGCCGATACAGAAAAGCATATTGATATTTTTTCTGGCAAGGGTTTCCACCATCACATCCACCGGCTGTTCACCGCGGGAACTGCCCAGGATGGAGCCGCCGACAGAATGGATGGGGTCGACATCATCATCAGTCAATACGATGGGTTCGAGTTTGAATTTTGGATTCAGCCCCCTGTAACCGTATTTGATACCGTAAACTACCGGGACATTGTACTGGCGCAGCAAAGTTCTGGTAAGAGCCTTTATAACATCGTTCAGACCGGGACAGAGTCCACCGGCGGTAACGATTGCAGCCTTTGTCCATGCCGGATCGTGATAAATTTTAGCAGAGGGACCGGCAAGCTCAAAACTCCAGATGTCGCCGATATTGCTGGCAAGGGTGGAAATATACGGCGAATAAACGATGCGTTCACCCTCATTTATAAAATCAACCATATCAAGGGGAGAATCTATGGTACACTCTCCGAGCCTGTCGACGATAAAAGATTCTTTGGTAATTTCACTCATAACTACTATCCTCCATGAGCATGTTCACTGTTTCACCGTGAAATATAGCACAACAGCGACAAATTGTCAAAGGACATTAACAGAATAATAACCGATTTTTTCGTATCATCCGGAATCACTATTCACCGGCAAATGTCCCGGCAGGAGAATTTATTGTCCGATATGCCGACGGCACAGAGGAACTGATCCCGTTGCGCCAGCATTGGAATTATGATTATATCGATCAGCATCCGGAAATGCGGGCGACCCGCCAATGCCGTTATGCCCATCTCATCCCCGTGCAGGCGGCGGCTATTATACGCTGCACCAGTATGAATGGGTAAATCCCCATCCGGACAAGAAAGTAGTTTCACTGGGGTACAGGCACGATTATCAGCCCAGGGATTCTGGAGCAGAAATCTCTATCAGAACAATGTTGTTCTCCCTCTCGGCAAGAGGGACTGATAAAATAAAATTAAGATAAGGCCGGGAAGGTCTTGCTGTATGACCACGGCTTTTTTATTTTCTCCCGGCGAAAATTTATAAAAACCGCTTGACAAAGCATGAATTTATGGTATTTTAATTATTGAACCGGTATCGTTGTGTTCTGCGCATTAAATCAACTTTTCCGTTACTATCTAAAGAACTCTTATTGTCTTATTTCTGCGGAGGCAAGAATAATGAGCCAACCAACGACCTTTCCATTTGAAATAATTTACTGCGCCCTTGAACCTGCACCGACGCCATGGATACAAAACAATATCTACAGTCCGGTCTGGCGTCTGTGGTACAATATGCAAACCGCAGGATATATCAAAACCGGCGATAAAGTATGGCAGCTGCAAGCCCGGAAATTTATGATCGTGCCTGGCAATCACCTTTTTTCCACCTGGACAGATACCCCGTTTGAGCAATTTTACATACATTTTGTTTTTTCTGATAATGCCAAAGTGGCCTGCGACAGCATTTTTACAGTTCCCTCGGATACTTTTGCCGATGAATATATAGATGAATTTTCCATTCTTTACAAGAATCAGGAAAACAGACTACGGTGCGACACCATAGCCCACACCATACTCGGTCATGTACTCCTGAAAAGCAAAGATCACTTTTTAATGTATTCTCTTCCTCCGGACACACGTATATACGATATCTGCAAATATATTTCCACCCATTTGCAGGAAAAGATGGATAATTCTTTTCTCGCCAGACGCTGCGGCCTTGCCCGCAATGCATTTGTTCGGCTCTTTTCCGAAAAAATGGGCGAAGCCCCCCAGACTTTTATCCGCAGGAAACGTATTGAACGGGCGTGTTACCTCCTGCAGCATTCCTCCCTCTCCCTTAAAGAGATCTCCCTTGAAACAGGTTTTGCCGATCAGTTTCACTTTTCCAAAGTTTTTGCCCGCCTCCAGTACAACACTCCGAAAAAGTACAGAGACAGTGTTCAGGCCATTAAAAATACGAACCAGCATGAACATGAATGATTTCCAGTTTTTGCAATTTGTTTTAGCACAAAAAACCGCATTTTGTTACTTTCAGACAATATAGTACCGCAAATAAACATTGCTTTAAGGGGCAAAATGTCATATAATATATATAGCGCAAGAACCACGGTACGTTACGTAACCAAACAACACCTCAAAACACTGAAAAGGGGAAAGAAAAATGAAGAAAAAGCATTTCACACTCATCGAACTCCTGGTCGTTATCGCTATTATTGCGATCCTTGCCTCCATGCTGCTGCCCGCCTTGAGCAAGGCCCGTGCCGCCGCACAGAACATCAAGTGTGTCAGCAACATGAAGCAGTGGGGTCTCGGCATCACTATGTACAGTGTTGACAATGATGACTGGTACGTCACCGGCAATTACGCCTGGAACTACGGCGATGGACCTCTGGCACTTTATGCAGACTACTGCATCAATGAAAAATCCGGTCTCCTTTCATGCCCTGCCTCCTCATTGGACAAAGCACAGCCCTATGGTATCTGTTCCTATTCTCTCCTGCGTCTGAATTGGGGCGCATGGAGCCCCTATGAAGGCGGCGCAGGCTGGTTCGCGCCCCTTAATAATGGCACAACAACCTGGAAGACTCCTACCGGTTACACCATGGCCAGTACCATCTTCGCAGCCAGAATAACCGACCTTACTTCACTGCATGATCCCAATGTCACCGGACACACCTTCAACATGGTGCTGGCTTGCGACGATCCCCAGCTCCCCAACCACAACACCGGCAAATTCACCATGAATGCTGTCCATGCCGACGGCAGTGCAAAAACTTGCAAAAACTTCTACCCCAACGCACATCTCGTTCCCGATGGCATTTCTGCCTGGACCGAACGTATGAATGGTGTGCATTACCTCGAATTAGCCAACGTCATGGCATGCAGTGACACCAGCATGAATTGATCTGTTACAGCAGAGGGAATATTTCAATGCAGTATACACAGAAACTTCCGGGAGTTATCATAAGCGACTTCTCTCCCGCTGTCCCCGGCAGAGCGTTAAGCCGGGAACTGCGCCCCAACACATGGCAGCTGGTAGACTATACAACTGTCGCAGGCGGCGGCACTATGCTTGCCACCCGCATGGGAATGGTGCCTGACCCGGTCACTATCGCTCCCGGACTGCAGGGATGGTACCGTATATATGTTGCTATGATAAGCGACAGTTATGCTTTTCATCCGGCAATAACACTGCAGCTGACCGGTGACATGGGAGCTTCTTATTTTGCCAAAGCACCATGTCACGGCAACGAAGCCACATGGTCACCGGCAGAACACTGCAGCGAATATTTCTGGCGGTGCGCCGACATGACCGGGAAATCCATTACCGTCAGTACGATTCCGGACGGAGTAAGAAGCATGACCGGCCTCATGTGGATACGGGCAGTGGCAATGAGTGCAGAAGAAGTCACTGAATATCAGCAGGAACAGCAACGCAAAGATACCAGGCGCCTGCACATGCATACCGATATGTATTGGCTCATGCATACAGCTTGTGCTTCCTGCGAAGATCTTTTCGCTCCGTTTCTGCAGGATGTCTGCGGCACCGATGCAGAATTGCTTTCTGTAGAAGTATTTCCTTTGTTGAACGATCATTCGCTGCTGGACGGTTACGCAGCCAGAGGTTTGCTGCCGTATATAGACCGGCTCCTCTTACGCAGCAGTGAATATGCCGCCAACGCACCCGCCATACTTACATACCTGAACACCAAAGCTCATGAAGCAGGATTGAAAGTTTATGCGGCACTGCGTGCAGCTCTTACCAAATGTCCCTTCCCGACAGATTATCATTATCTTAATACCATCGGATTTGCGGAGGCACATCCTGAATTCTGCTGCCTTGACCGTGACGGAGAACCCTATTATTCCATGTCATATGCCTATGAAGAAGTTCAGGAATATACCGTCAGTGAATTGGTAAAAATCCTTGATTACGGCTTTGACGGCGTGACCATTTTCACCCACCGTGGCGTAATGACTCTCTTTGAAGAGCCGGTGATCGATGAATTCAAGCGGCGTTATCCCGGAACAGATCCGCGGGAACTGCCTTTAAACGATCCCCGTCTCGTGGAGATTCACTCTTTCTTTATGACACAGTTCATCCGCCGTCTGCGCCGTGCCCTCGACAGGTACAGTGCGGAACATTCACAGCCCCGGAAGGGTATAAACATCATTACAGGCTTCTCCTGCAGTGATGCAAAACTCTACGGAGTTGATGTTGAAAGCTGGGCGGAAGAAAAACTTATCGACAGTTTTATCCCTGCCAATATGCGTATATGGGAAGACAACAGTTCATGGTTTGCGGCAGACGGCAGCGGAAAAATCGACCTTGAACGTTACCGGCAAGCAAAATATTCATCCAATACTCCACCTGTACAGAGAACATACTCCGATGATCTGGATAGAGTTCTTGCAAATTTGCCGCATCATCTGGAAATATGCCGCCGTACAGGGGTGAAATGTTATGTGGAAATCCCGTGGGAACACACCCGTTCCACCGAATTTCTCCATGACTATGTCAGCAGAGTTTATGCCGCAGGTGCCGAGAATATCTCCCTGTGGGATACTTTCGGGCAGCGTATCCCGGATCGTCCGGAGTGGAACCTTGTTTCCAAATTCGGTCACAAGGAAGAACTTGCCGGTATTCCTGCCCACCGCAGCAGTTACATCAGCTATTTCCGTGTACTCTCTTACAATGGCATCAGTATAGCAGCTTATCATCCATATTGGCGCGGCTGAAATAAATGTGCCAAAATCATTCAAGAGGTAAAAATGACTCTCATAAAATCAATTTCAACAAATAAATTTTTGCGTAATACCATATTATTGTGCGCTGCGGCGGCTGCTATGTCACCTCTTTCTGCCGCAGAAGTAGCGGGCAAAAAGATGGTGTGGGCGCATAATACCCCGTGGTTCAGACCGGAAGACAATTCCCTGTATACATCCAGCCACTTCAACTATCCTCTTCAGGAAGTTGCCAATACTCCAACCATGCGTCATGATTCCCTGCGGGAAGAGATCCTCATTGCCATGGATGCCGGTATCGACGGATTTTTCCTTGATCTGGGTACCGACCCCAATCTCGGACCGTTCCATTGGAGTGCGATCGTCAAAGATTATCTCAAAGCTGCTGAAGGTACAGATTTCCAGATCGGCATCTGCCTTGACGGAGGCAACAGAGGTGTCGATTATGAAGTCCGGGAAGTTGTGCGTATGCTCAACGAAAACGGCAGCCACCCCAATTACCCCACATACGAGGGGCGCAATATTCTTTTCACCTACGTCTATAATCAGCCGGGCACATGGGAAGCTGAAGAATGGAGAGCTGTACGCAAAGGTTGGGAAGAAGCCGGTTTGAAAACATATCTTGTGGCAAACCTCGCACCATGGCCCAACCGGTCAATAGATCTGGAAAAAGAAACAAAATATCTGGATACTTTTGATGCTGTTTACATGTTCGACTCCCCCTGCCATGCCAATGATCCGGTATCCATGAACAACCGCATATACAAAGAATTCTGCGACAAAAACGGCAAGCAGTATATTCCCACTCTTCATGCAGGATATATCGGCGCATGGCTCATCGGCAACGATTTCTACAATCCTTTCCGCGGCGGCGACTTCCTGTACAGCACATGGCAGGCTGCCAGAGAAATCCCCTCTGACTGGTATCACGTCACCACCTGGAACGACCAGATGGAAACTGCCATGTTCCGGCAGGCATACACTTTCGGCCTTGTGGATTCCATCCGCTGGTACAACTTCAACCTCAAAGGTGTTCCATTCAAGTATGAAGAACCAAAAATCCTCATGGCGTATCACCGGGAAGAGATCCCCGGTACTCTGCTGCGCCTCGAAGCCTTGAACTTCCCATCTGTCTCCGGCAAAGATGTTGTTATCTCCGGCAGACTGCTGGATTGTAACGGCACTGAAGTTGCTGTGCTGGAAGAAAAAATCATGGCTAACGGTTCCGAACCCTCCAGAACAGAGTGGCTCATTCCCACTGCCGATCTGGCATATTCACCGTTCCTGATTCCGGAAATGACCGCAACCTGCGGTGACTGGCAGACAACAGTGAAAACTCCGGCCGTCCTTCTGGTCTCCAGCTGGCAGCAGAACTCCCTGACCATGAATATCCCGCTGGATGTAATGAGAGATTTCGACAACACTCTGGAAATCTCCCAGTCCGGTCAGGTGCTTACTGCCAATGTATCGTTTGATGCTCCGGAACCGGTCAAGCGTATCACTCTTTTCAAAAACGACAGAGCCATTGCTGTCTTCCAGCCCGGTGTTGCAAAGGATGAGTGTATCTTCAACTTCAATATGGCAGGGGATATGGATATAAAGGTCGTGGGCGGCCGTGTTATCAATGGCTTGAAAAAGGGTGCTCAGTACAAGGGCTGCGGCAACTTTGACTACACCAATGACACCATAACCAATATATACAACAGCGGTACTCTTGCAATGAGTACAGCCGGCAGTCCGGATTTGTCTTTGGAAATAACCATGAAAAACGGCGGCAAAACTTACACTGTCAAAGCTGCTGATCTCGTTGAAAAACGCAGAATTGAAGGCGAAGGCTATGCTTTCTCCCACGGCACAGACGGTACTCTGCTGCTCTCCCAGCCACTTAACATTGCCTCCGGCGATCTTTCCATCTCTGTATTTGCTCCGGAACCACGCCCCGCTGACAGCTACTATGTCCGTTATGATACCATGGACGATAACGTCCTCTTCTCCGTACCGGTCTTCCCCTTCGGCGAAAATATGACTGTCGAACGTGCCATTCTGGAAACTCCCGTCACTATGGAAACCCGGGCATGGAACATGCGTGACATCCCGGAATTCCTTACCCCTGCCGGAGAAGTTCCCGTACAGGAGAATACTATTGTCAACGTACCTGTTTCCGTACTTACAAACCGTACCGCATATTGGAATTTCGACGGCAACGGGCTGGATACCGGCAGCGAATATTACTGCAATCCCGTCGCCGTCCCCCAAGGTTGTCTGGTTGACGG
>JAZSGI010000131.1:0-21634 GCA_045532655.1 Victivallaceae bacterium | reverse complement strand
AAGTCCTTGGCAATTAGAAAGTTCTGGTGGAGCATAAGGGAGTCGAACCCTTGACCTTCTGCATGCCATGCAGACGCTCTAGCCAACTGAGCTAATGCCCCGTTATTTTCGGTGTGACATTAATATACACCGGTTATGGAGATTGTCAAATGAAAAATTATAAAAAAAATTCATTTTTTTTGCAGGTTTGCACTTTTTTTTCTAAATATCGAGGCTATATTACCATTGTAGTAATATATGTTTGCTTTTTGATGAAATTTTAAAACAGGAGCTTTCTATTATGAAAAAAAGTTTTCTCTTTGCCGGTTTTGTTGTTATTTTTGCCGCTGCAGGATGCCGCCCGGAACTCTCTCAGTACCCCATGAGCGAAAAAGAACAGCAGTGGAAAGAGTTTATTCAGAATGATTACCCCTCTTGGGAACCTTCGGAAAGATGGCCCGTAGGCGTCAGATACGATGAATCTTACACTCCCGAAGAACTCTCCAGGCTTGAAGGCAATGGCAGTGCTGATACTGTCGAACCGCTGGATATCCCTGCCGATGAACTGATGCCTGATTTCCAGTATGACGATGTCATCGCTGAAGAAGCTGAAATCGAAGCCCCTGCCGTCGAAGAAGCCGTCCCCGCTGAACCTGAAACCGTCACTGTCGAACACAAAGTCCAGCAGGGTGATACCCTTTCAGGACTGGCTCTCAAATATTACGGCAATGCTTCGCAGTGGAAGCAGATCCTTGATGCCAACCCCTCTCTCGGCGGCAAGCCCAACAAGATCCGCATCGGTCAGGTTCTCGTTATCCCCAATCCTGCCAAAAATTGATGGTTGGCCTATGGCCGAAGCAACATTTTTATTTGACGGAGCCGCTTCGCCGTATCTGGCGTTTGCCGGCTCCATTGAACGTAATCTGCCTTTGGCGGAAAATGAGCTTGGCGTCTCTATCACAATCAGAGATTGTCAGGCTTTTATTTCCGGCAGCAAAGATGCCTGCCGCAAAGCTGAAACTTTTCTAACTAAATTAGCTGTTTTTGTTGCCGCAAAAGGCGGAAAAAAACTTGATCAGGCAGATTTCAATCAGTTTATAAAGGCGTGGCACCTTGATGAAGCCGCCTGTATGGCAGGACTGTTGGCGGCAAGGATCAGAATTTCCAACAAATCCGCAGAAATCATTCCACGGAACAAGCACCAGCTGCAATATCTCCGTGCAATTCAGACAAAACCGGTTGTTTTCGGTGTCGGCCCTGCCGGAACAGGAAAGACTTTTCTCGCCATGGCCATGGCTGTTGCTGAATTCATGAAAGGCAATGTTTCGCGCATCGTGCTTACCAGACCGGCAAGAGAAGCCGGAGAAGTTCTCGGTTTTCTGCCGGGAACTCTTGAAGAAAAAATCGCACCATATCTCAGACCGCTCTATGATGCCCTGTATGCGTTGATAGGTTTTGAAGACGGGCGGCACCTGATCGAACAGGGTACTATTGAACTTGCACCCCTTGCGTTCATGCGCGGACGCACTCTGAACAATGCTTTTATTATCCTCGACGAAGCGCAGAACACCACGAAAGATCAAATGCTTATGCTGCTTACCCGCATGGGTTTTGATTCCCGCTGCATAGTTACCGGTGACCCTACACAGAACGACCTTGCAAAAGGCGAAAAAAGCGGGCTGGAACACGCTTTGCGTACTCTTGATAATATTCCGGAAATAGGGATCTGCCGGTTTTCGGCAGCAGATGTGGTCAGAAATCCTGTTCTGGAAAAAATCATCAATGCCTATACTGTTGATGATTGAAATTTTAACATTACGGAGAAAGATCCATGCAAAAACTGATCGCCATGATTGAGCGTTGGCGTTCCACTCTGGAGATGGAACAGAAAGGGCTTCTGGGTTCCCGCAAACGCCGTACAGACAGTTATCTGCTTGCAAAAGCCGATTCCTCCAGAGTCATCACAATATTTCTGCTGGTATTTCTCGCCGCTGCTATTTTCATAATGATGAATCTTGCCTCCGGCGCAAAGATCGAAGATGACTGGTCAAAATATACTGTTGCCCCGCAGACGGTCATCAATGAACTGCCCGGTGACTTCAAATATGTTGACATGGAGAAGTGGCAGGAAGATATTGCCGCAAGTATAGCGGATGCCCCGGTTTATCTGTACCCGGATATGGAGGTACAGACAAAGATTGTGGAGGATTTTAAGAAATATGCCGCAGCACCGGAGGAGGAAGTTCATGAAAATGATGCAGAAGGTGTTCTGCATGTTCCGCAGATCGCAAAAGTTCTTCTGGCAACTCCGAATCTGCGTAACAGACTGCTGGTCAAACTTGATGCACTGTTGAAAACCGGGATCGTTTCCGAGGACGTTTTGAGTCAGTATTCGGCGGAAACAGATTTTTATCTTTACTCCGGCAGCGGTGTCAACAAGCGCCTGGCGGGCAATTTCATCCGTCCGGCTTCGGCAGCCAGATTGCTTGCAGAGGATGCTGCAGCCTTTGCCGGGAACAGTGATCTGCAGGAGAATGAGATCATTATCCTGCAGGAAGAGTTTCAGAAACTCATCGGCAAAGGCAACTTTTTCCTTGACAGCGACAGGACACAGATCGAACAGGAAAAGATTCGCGACGCAGTTGTGCCGCCATACTGTACAGTCAAACGCGGCGAAGTTATTGTTTTTGCCGGTGAAGAACTCAAACCCAATATGATCGAAATATACAAGCAGTATGCAAGTAATTATAATTCTGTAAACCACGACAGAACCGGCGAATTTGCCAGAACAGCACTTTTTGCCATACTGCTGGTATCATTTGTTGCTTTGTTCCTCTATCACCTTTATCCGCAAGTACTTTACAGCAACAAAAGCATGCTGCTGCTGGTTACGATACTTACTGTAACTCTGGCGATCAATCTTGCTTATCTGGCGGTATCACGGGATGTTTCAGCCAAAGTGGGGATGCCGGTTGATTATTTTTTCAGCATCGTTCCTGTACCGCTTGCCGCCATGCTGCTGGGAGTGACCATGGGGCTGCGCCTTGCCATGTGCGGGGGGTTCCTGGTGGCAGTCGTTACTTCGCAAATGATGGATATGGAATTGCGGCAGGCTCTGCTGGCACTGGTAACGTGTACTCTGGCAAGTCTGGCGGTGCGGAGTTCAACCAATTACCGCAGTCTTTTCCTGCGCTGTACAGGAATGTTTGCAGCCTGCTGGATACTTGACGGTGATATTATAAAAATGCTTCTCATGCCATGGAACGATTGGGAAAATTTGAAAAATATGCTGATAATCGCCACTGTCAGTTCGGTCAGTGCGGCAATGCTTGTGCTGCCGCTGGTTTTTATACTTGAACTGGTTTTCAATGTTTCCACAAATATGTCGCTATTGGTGCTTTGCGACTTGAATAATCCGTTACTGCGCCAGCTGCAGATGCTTGCACCGGGAACATCCATGCACAGCCAGAATGTGGCGATATTGGCGGAAGCCGCCGCAGAAGCCATCGGCGCCAATCCGCTCAAGGCCCGTGCCGCAGCCCTCTACCACGACATCGGCAAAATCATGAATCCGGAATATTTCACGGAAAACAACATCGAAACAGCCAACATGCATACATCCCTTTCGCCGCGTATGAGCAGTATGATAATCCTGAACCATGTAAAAGACGGGCTTGATCTTGCCATAAAATTCAAATTATGCCGTATTGTCCGTGATGCCATATCCCAGCACCACGGCACGGATCTGCTGCACTTTTACCGGCTTGCCCGTGAAAATGATGAAAACGGGAACATACCCTTTGAAAAAGATTACCGTTATCCCGGTCCCCTGCCGAGGGATCCGGAGATCGTTCTGGTAAGTCTGGCAGATGCCAGCGAGGCGTATTGCAAATCACTGCAGAAACCCACATCTTCCAAGATCGAAGCCGCTGTAAACGAAATATTCCAGACAAGGCTTAAAAACGGTCAGCTGGACAATGCGGAACTGACTGTCGCCAAACTTGCTGCCGCCAAAGAAAGTTTTGTAAGAACACTTATTACCATGTACCATAGCAGAATCGCCTACAGGAAAGAAGAAGAAGAAAATGAAAGTGACGTACACGTGGAGAAATCCGAGGCTGCCGCATCCGGAGAGGAAACAGCTGATCAGAATGTGCCGCAGAGCAGCTGAACTTGCAGGACTTGACTGGCAGAAAAACTGGGAACTTTCCATACTTTTCACCGGCGATCGCAGTATGGCGAAAGCCAACCGGGAACTTCTGGGACATGAAGGTACGACTGATGTTATAACTTTCTCCTATCTGGAAGAAGCCGACGGTTTTTTTGAAAACGAGATCGGCATTGAACTTATAATCTGCGCCGATGTGGCAAAACGTGAGGGGGATTCAAGAGCGGATTCCGATTATTCCAGCGAAATGGCTCTTTATGTGGTTCACGGGCTGCTGCACTCTGCCGGGTACGATGACCTGACGGATGACAAAATACCTCTGATGCGGGCAGGGGAAAAACGTGTTATGGATATTTTGAAGCAGGAATTTGATCTCAACAGGGTATTCCCTCCTGCTGTATGCGGAGATAAACAATGAACAGAGAAGAACTGGTAAAAACACTGGAAGACCTCGGTGTCCGCCCCGGACGGGGGCTGGGACAGAACTTCCTGCTGGACAACAATCTGCTGGATTATATCATCCGCAAAGCCGATATCAGGCAGGGGGAGAAGATCTTTGAAGTCGGCCCGGGGCTGGGGGCTTTGACATGGCGGCTGCTGAAAGCAGGTGCGGATCTTACCAGTATCGAATTTGATTCACGTTTCTGCAAATACTGGAAACAGGAGATAGCTGCAGGCGGCACAGCCGCAGGATTGCAGTTGATCGAGGGGGATGCATGCCGGGTGAACTGGCATGAACTCACAGGTGATTCCACGTACCGCATAGTTGCCAATCTGCCTTATGCCGCAAGTTCGGTGCTGGTGGGCAACTGGCTCGACCTGCCGAACCCGCCCGCCGGAATGGTACTTATGCTGCAGAAAGAAATGGCACAACGGCTGGCTTCCGGTGTCGGCACCAAAAACTACGGTACACTTACAGTGCGGACGCAGCTGCTTTATGAAGTCAAACTGGAACGGATCGTACCGCCGGAAGTCTTTCTGCCGCCCCCGGATGTGGATTCGGCTATTGTGTCCTTCACTCTCCGCAGTGAATTGCCTGATGCCGATCTGCGTAAAAAAGCAGGTACACTGGCGAAAGCCGCCTTTGCCCAGCGGCGCAAGCAAATGCCCAATACGTTAAGCAACCTTTTCGGCGGCAGGGACAATGTCCGTGAAGCACTTGTCGCCTTGGGACACCCGGAAAGTGAACGCCCGGAACGGTTGACTGTTGAAGAATGGCTCTCTCTTGCCGCCGCATGGGACAACCGCCCATGAGCACCTGGTACAGCCTGCTGCAGGAGACCGCTGCGGCATTGCAGAAGAACGGTATTGAAAACTGGCAGTTTGAGGCAGAAATACTGCTGGCGGAAATAGGCAGTTTAAGCCGCAGTGAACTGTATTTCCGCAGGGATACCCCCGTGGATGCCGCCGTGACAGAAGCTGTGCGGCAGGCGGCAAAGCGCAGAGCGGCACACGAACCGCTGCAGTATATTACCGGAACGGCCCCCTTCCGTGATCTGGATCTTGCCGTAACGCCTTCCGTACTTATTCCCCGCCCGGAAACAGAATTGCTGGTGGATGAGATTTTCAAACATCTGCCGCAGAAGGGGAATTTTGCCGACATAGGAACAGGTTCCGGGGCCATAGCTCTGGCTGTGGCTTCTGAAAGGCCGGATGCTGCAGTAACGGCAGTGGATGCCAGTCCGGAGGCTCTGGAAATTGCCCGCAGGAACTGTGGACAGCTTGCGTTGACAAAACCTGTTGAATTTCTCTGCGGTGATCTGACTGCTCCCCTTGCCGGCAGATTTTTTGATGTTATTGCCGCCAATCTGCCTTATGTAAGTGAAGATGAATACGCATTGTGCGCTCCGGAAGTCCGGGAACATGAACCTGTAATGGCACTGGTAGCCGCTGATGACGGTCTGGCGTTGATTTTACGGCTCATAAAGGAGGCGAAAGATGTACTTGTGCCTTCCGGATGGCTGCTGCTGGAAATGGGCTGTACCCAGGGGAAAAAAATCGCAGAGGCGATGCGTAAAAACGGTTACTGCGAAGTTGCTGTCCTGCAGGATCTGACAGGCCGTGACAGATTTACTGTGGGCCGTACCCCGGGCTCCGGAAGAGGGTGAATCACTGCTGCGGGAGCAGATTATTGTCACTGCGTTTATGTTTTTTGCGGAACTGCAGGGGAGTCATGCCGCAATATTTCCTGAAGTTTTTGATAAAATAAGAAGCATCAAAAAAACCAGTCCTGTAGGCAATTTCCTCCACAGGTCTTGCAGTGTGCACCAATTCGTGGCAGGCAAGTTCAACACGGCGGGAACAGATGTATTCTGCAACTCCTGTTCCCATTTCCCGGCGGAAAAGTTTACCGAAATACTCAGGGGAATAACCGGAAAGTGAAGCAAGTTTTGCAAGGGTCAGTTTCTCTCCCGGATGAGCGCTTATATAGCCGAGAACTCTGCCCATCTGTTCTTTGGCACAGGTAACTTCAACTCCCGGCGCCCGCCGTGAATTACGGATTATCTGTACTGCAAGTTCAATAAAGAGGGCACGGCTGCGGATAAGGTGGAAGCGGGAAACATTCATCAATTCAGTATGCAATTCCACAAAAAGTGCCATCAACTGCTTCTGCATAGAGGTGCCGAAAGTGAATTTATCGGGTATATGTTCTGCTGTGCCGTTGAAAAATTCTGCCAGTTCTTTCTCGTTTTCATTAAAAATGGCAAGATCGAAAAGACAGTTGACGTACCTGAACCCCGAACCCGGATAACTGTAATATTCATGGGTCGCCCCGATGGGTATCATATAAAGATCCCCGGTGAACATGGGATGAATAGTACCATTTACAGCGCACCATCCTGCTCCCCGCTGGATATACACCAGTTCAATCACATTGTGTTTGTGGCAGCATTGATAATATGGATAATCCATCAACTGCACCATCAGGGGCAGCGATGTGGTACATATATCTTCCAGTTTGTATTCTTTCATCATATTTTCCCTTGTCATAATATAACCTGAAAAATAAATTTTACATCCTTAAAATACCATTTTTTATAAAAATAATACAATGAAATAGCTGATTTCCGGTTTATATTATCCCGGCAGTATACAATTTACAACAGCTATGGAGGTAATTATATGAACAGAACCCGTCTTTCCGGCCCCCTGGGCAAAGCAATCGACGCCACTGTGGAAAACCGTTTCAAAACCATGAACTGTTCCCTTCTGACCGAACCATTCCGCCTGCGCAACGAGGATGACGGCGCATGGCGGTGCGAATTCTGGGGCAAAATCATCCGTTCCGCAGTTACCGCCGCATATCATACCGGCGACAGGGAACTCTGCGAAATACTCCTGAAAAGCGTCCGTGATATTATCTCCACACAGACTGCCGACGGCTGTATCTCCTCTTATCCGGCAGAAAAACAACTTTCCGGATGGGACATCTGGGGCAGAAAATACGTCCTCCTTGCCCTTATGCGTTATTACGAAATGCTGGACAGTGATCCGGATATCCTCAACTCCTGCTGCCGCATGGCGGACGAACTTATGAGTTCCATGAAAAGCAAAGGCGGCAAAATCACTGAATTCGGCTGGCACGACGGTCTGGCGGCATCAAGCATACTGGGAGCTTTTGTACAGCTGTGGAAATTGAGCGGCGACGACCGCTACAGGGAATTTGCGCTTTACATAATAGAGTGCGGAGGCTCTCTCTGCGGCAATATCTTTGAATGTATCCTCTGCGGTGTCACTCCTGCCGCTCTCGGCAACGGCAAGGCTTATGAGATGACCAGCTGTTTTCAGGGTCTTACCGACATGATAATGGCAGGGGGAATTTCTGCGGAAAACAAAGAAAAAGTCCTCCGCTATTACGAAGCCGTCCGTGACCGGGAGATCTTCATTACCGGTGCCGGCGGTGCCAGAGACAGTGTCGGGGAATACTGGTACGATGGTGCCCTGCGCCAGACCCGCAGTGATTCCGGCGCCCTTGGAGAAACATGTGTTATTACCACCTGGATCCGCTACTGTGCAGGAATACTTGCCCTTACCGATGACTGTACTGTTGCCGACGAAATCGAAAAATCCCTCTATAACGGCATACTTGGAGCCATTGCGCCCGATAAGTCCCACTGGATGCACGGCAATCCCACCCCGCTTACAGGCGGCGGCTGCAAAATTTTCCCGGAGGATCAGATCCTCGGCTGTTTCAAAGTTCCCTTTGGCGGCAACGACTGCTGCCGTGCCCAGGGGCCGGAGGGATTGACGATGGCGGCATCACTGGCAGTAACAGAGGATGAGGGAAGTATAACTGTAAATCTTTTTGAATCCCTTACTTCCGGCAATATTGTTATCAGCGGTGAATATCCGGCAGAGCCATCGGCAGTCATAACTTTCGCTGCTCCGGAAAAGCGGAAAGTACGTCTGCGGACTCCGGATTTCCTGCAGAAAGTCCTTGTCAACGGCAGGGAGATCCCGTTTACCGCCGGTAAGTATCTGGAAGCAGGAAGCCAATGGCAGTGCGGCGACAAGATCCAATTGATATTTGATTTTTCTTTGCGTGAAATAACCGCCCCCGGTGATCCCTCATACGTTGCCGTCAAACGCGGCCCTCTGGTACTTGCAGCTGACTCCCGCGGCAGCGTGCCGGGAGCTGTGGTACAGACAGAATGGCGGGGTACGAAATTGTGTGATTACGCCTCGGCAGGGGGACTTTTCACGCCGGAAAACACTCTGACGGTATGGTTCCGCAGATCCATGTAAAGAGTTTTGCCGCAGTAAAATGATGTTTACCTGCTCATCTTTACTTGTTTTTAGCAGATTTGACAATATAAGTCTGGTTGTTCCAATCTGTTCTGTACTGGCGGGGTGAACAGGAGAAATAACTTCTGAATACTGTACTGAAATAATTGCTGTCATTGTAGCCGCAATGTATGGCTATATCGGTAATGGTCATATTGTGACGGTATTTGAGACATGCCTCGGCCTCTGCCAGTCTCTGTTCCGTCAAAAGCTGTTTGAAGGTTCTGCCTGTGTGCCGCTTGATGAAATTGCACAGATAATTCGGGGACAAGCGGCAGATTTTTGCCAGATCGTTGATGGAAACATCTTCCTGAAATTTTTCGGAGACAAAGCTCCTGATCTTTGCCAGATAATAGGCTTCGTTGTGGATCTTTTCGGCAGAAGAGACGGCACTGTTGGCGGAAATATCAAGCTGCCGGCGTATGAAATCTGCGGCAAAAGCAGCACTTTTTTTGATTTCAGCCGTTTTTTCCGGAGTTATCCTGCGGGGCAGATCACCGTAGAATTTGCCGAATTTACCGAGTTCCGGGAGTTTCTCCGGATCACAGTAGCCCCCGAAATAGAGTATACATGCCAGCCGTCCCTGCCAGATCACAGGCTGTACCAGCTCCCACATACCGTAAGGACAGCTGCCGTAGAAACGTCTGCCGTAAGCGGCAATACGCATAGTATAGTGTTTGTGGAGCGAACAGGAATAATTTGCATCGTGCCGCTTGATGAACCGGCAGTAATCATGACTGTGAACAGTCAGGCTCGCAGGCAGACTCAGGGCGGCAGTCGTCCACATTGGCGAACAGGTGAGTTCAACATTTATGGAACAGCCTATTTCACGCGCCATCTGCTGTAACAATTCGCTGAGTATCATGTATTATATCCCGGAAGATGTTTCTGTTTAGCATCCTAATATACACCTTCTGTCCCTGCTCTGCAAAGGATAATTGGATTTTTTATACAAAAACCTTTGATTTTAATAGCAAATCTTAAATAATTTAAGGTTTTTATAGGAAAAACAAAGGTTTTTGCCGAAATTCCGGACTATAATATTTATAGAGATGAAATAAAAACGTAATTTTCTTTAACAGCAAAGAAAAGGAAAATAACAATGAAGAAGATTTTTACACTCATAGAACTGCTTGTAGTTATCGCAATTATTGCGATCCTCGCCTCCATGCTGCTGCCCGCTCTGAGCAAGGCCCGTGCCGCCGCACAGAGTATCAAATGCGTCAGCAACCTCAAGCAGATGGGTCTTGCCCATCACATGTACGCAGATGACAATGACGATTATCTGGTTTCAATGCTGGAAAATAACTGGAGCACCAAAACCTGGGTCGCCCGCTTTATTGATGAAAAATATCTGCCCGGTCCCGCCCACTTCATCTGCCCCACTGCAGAACGCTCCGATGTTAAAGATATGCCCTCTGCCCGCAGTCTTGCCGATCAGTGGACCTACTACAAACGTGTAAGTTACGGTATCAACATCCGTCTTATGGGCCACTTCCAGAGCCTTTCCTCTGCCACAAGCACCAAAGCCGTCCGCCGGGTTGCCGTTGCCGCATATCAGACCGGTTCCGGTCCCATCATCAGTGCTGACAGCACGCCCATCATGGATTCCGGTGAAGCAGCAGGAGCCAACGGAATGGGCGGTGATTTCTGGACAGGCAAAATCCTCCCCACCTCTGCCCCCCAGAAAGCCGGTGCCAATGACGTCAATTACAGCTGGAACTTCCGCCACAGCAACAAGATCAACTTTGTTGCCATCGACGGTCACGCTGCAACAGAAAATCTCTCCGCCTGGGGTGCAAAATTCTGGAATGAACTCCTTTCTCCCAGCCAGAGCAACCAGACTGGTGTTCTGAACAAGAACGCTTACTGATCTGTAAAAATTCCGGGTGCTGTAAAATTACCAATGTGTAAACAGCACCCGTTTTTTTCCCCTTCAGGCAACTGCTGCAATATGAAAAATTTTATATAAAAATCATGAATTTCTGTATAAAATATTAAAAAATTAAAGTTTTTATCTGAAAATATCAAGGTTTTACCTTTATATTACCCTTACATTATGACAGGTAAAAAAACAGACAGTCAGGCAAATTGGAAATCTTAACAACCTAAAAGAAAGGAAGAAAAAATGAAAAAGATTTTCACGCTCATTGAATTGCTTGTTGTGATCGCCATTATTGCGATCCTCGCCTCCATGCTGCTGCCCGCTCTGAGCAAGGCCCGTGCCGCCGCCCAGAGTATCAAATGCATCAGCAACCTCAAGCAGATCGGTCTTGCCCACATCATGTATGTGGATGACAATAACGATTATCTGACCCCTGTGCGTGTTACCGATGCATGGACAAACCCCTGGGTCGCCAACTTCATCACCAACAAGTACCTCCCCGGTCCCGCCCACTTCATCTGCCCCACCGCAGAAAATTCCGATCTTAAGCTGATGCCCTCCGAAGTCGATACCTGGACATATTACAAAAAAGCCAGCTACGGTATCAACGTGGCTCTCATGGGTCACTCCCCCACCAATGCAGCTTTCCGCCCTGTGACCATGGCCACAGTCACCAACGTCAGCAAGACCCCTGAACTTATCATCACCGCCGATACCATGCCCAATATGGGCGGCGCAGAATACAATGGCGTCTGCTTCGACTTCTTCAGCTCCATGGCCATTCCCTCCGGCGCAGGTACTGCAGGCAGCGCCAAAGATTACTGCATCAACTTCCGCCACAGCAGCAAGGTCAACTTTGTTGCCATCGACGGTCATGCCGGTACCGCCCCTCACAGCATGTGGGGCAGCAAGTTCTGGAGACAGTATCTCAGCACCCGTCAGTATCCTGCCGGCAACCTGGCATACACCGAATATTGATCCCGCTGAAAGGAGTTCAGGTATGAAAGTTTTCAGTTCGCTTCTCGCCTCAATGTCGCTGGCAGTAAATGTTTATGCCGCCGTTTTAACTGATGGGCATGTGATCGTAATGCCGGAAAACCCCCTTCCGGCTGAACGTACCGCTGCAAACGAGCTGAAAATGTACCTGAAAGAAAGCTCCGGTATCGATTGCAGTATCGTTACCGGAAATCCCGGAGCTGCAGTTCCCGCATTTTACCTGGGTAAAGCAGCTTCCGGGGTGGAACTCTTTGCCGGAAGTGTTTTGGAAGAACTTGAGGATGAGGAAATTCTTGTCAAAACCTCTCCTGACGGCAGTGTCCTCCTTGCCGGCGGCGGAGAAAGAGGAACCCTTTATGCCGTTTACACATTTCTGGAAGAAGCCGCCGGTGTCCGCTGGCTTGCACCTGACTGCACGGTCGTACCTCCGGCAGAGGTGCTGGAAATCCCTGCTCTGAATATCCGTTACCGCTCTCCCATAAGTGTCCGCAGCAGCGATGCGGCGATGTTTCTGCCGCAATCAGGCAATGTATTTGCCGCCCGTTCCAGAATAAACGGCAACAGTGCCCCCGCCAGTCACGGCGGCAACGTGAATATGAAACGCCTCGGCGGGGCACACTCTTTTGAACGGCTTGTACCTGACAAATGGTTTTACGAAAACAACAGGGACTGGTTTACCGATGATTTCATAATTCCCTCCGGCAATCCTGAACTTTACGCCCTTGTGGACGGCCGCCGTGTATCCGGTGGCGGCGGTCAGCTGTGCCTGACCAATCCGGAGGTGCGGAAAATAGTTGTTCACAATGCTTCTGCCCTGATAAAGTGGAAAAAACCCCATACCACAAGCTATTGTGTTTCCCAGAACGATAACCAGAATTTCTGCCGCTGCCCCGATTGCGAAGCAATGGCTGCGGAACTCGGCAGTCAGACCGACCTGCTCCTCTGGTTCCTCAACGGAGTTATAGAAGATCTTGATAAGGAATTTCCCGGCATACAGATAGAAACTCTGGCTTATCAGTACACTTTGCCGCCGCCGGTATCAGTAATTCCCCACCCGAATATCCGTATCAGGGTATGTTTGATCGAAGCCGGAACACGGGCTCCATTTTTCGCACCGGAAAATGAAGCGTTCCGCCGGATAGTCGAGGGCTGGACGCAGGTGTCGGACAATGTTTCCCTGTGGCACTATGTACCAAACTTCAGCAATCTCGGACTTCTTCACCCCAATTTCAACAGCTATCAGCCCAATTACAGCTGGTTTGCCGAAAAGGGCATTAAAGATGTCTTCAGCGAAGATACCGCTCCCGGAGGCAGTTTCGGCTTCTTCCCGGAACTGCGGGCTTACCTCTGCGCCAAACTCCTCTGGAACCCCGGACTTGACCCTGATGTCCTTAAAAAAGAGTTTATTGACGGTTACTACGGCAAAGCGGCACCGTATATCGCAGAATACCTGAGTCTCTATGAAGATCTTCTTGCAGCCGCTCCCTGGGCTTATCTTGACTGCTATGAATTGGATACCCTCAAATGGTGTCCTTACGAAGCTCTGGAATACGGCTCTTCCCTGCTGGATGATGCGGCAAATGCCGCCGCAGGCGATGATGCAGTTGCCAGCCGTGTGGAAATCCTCCGCACTGCCCACGACTGGACGATTTTGTGGCGTACGGAAAACACTCCGTTGCGTGATTTCTACAGACTTGCCCCCGTACCCGGCTTCGCTTCTCTGCGGAATGGAATAGAGGAACGTCTGAATAATGTTGCCAAAACTCCGGGAAGCCGTGAACTTTTCACCCATCTCGGCAAAAATATCACCCAGGGTCTCGCCGCCCTTGACAATCAGCTGGGCACCCCGTGGACACCGGTACAGATCCCGGCAGAACTGCAGTATGTGCCGGAGGATTCCCTTGCCATGCTTAATTGCGATTATATTGTTTCCGGCACAGCTGTCATCAAAGATCATCTGGCACCTCAACAGCAGGCAAAGCGGCTTGCCATGGGCAATTATAATCTTGCCGCCCGTATCACACTGCCGGGAACAGATGAACCCTTCAGAGTTTCCGCCTATGCCGAAGTACGTCTGCCGCAGGCGGTGACAAATGCTTCCGGTACAGCCTTCATCTGCGGTTACTATTTTTACGGAACCAACTTCGGTCAGATGACAAGGACATACATTGATGCATCGGAATTGAGCAACAAGGGATATGCCCTCATACCCATCGGAACCATTGATACAGAATTTGATCAGCAGATATATTTTCAGGGTGTCAACAATCCCACTGTCCCGGAAATCCTTGTTTCAAGAGTATGGCTCGTGAGAGAATAAAAAAATGATCAGAAATTTTATTTGCTTTTCAGGATTATTATTTGCAGCAATGAATGTTATGGCGTTTACACTGACAAATGATTATGCGATCATCCTGCCGGAGAACCCAACTGCGGCAGAGGTGACTGCGGCGGAGGAACTGCAGGATTATCTGCGCAAAACTGCCGGACTTGAACTGGATATAGCAAGCTGTAATACCAGAGGCAAATGCAATATTCATCTCTCCCTGCCTGACGGTGTCGCAAGTGAAAGCCTCCTGCCTGACGGGATAATCATCCGTACAGATGACGAAGGTAATATTTACCTTGCCGGAGAAGGTTCAAGAGGTACTCTTTATGCCGTTTATACATTTCTGGAAAAAATTGCCGGGATCCGCTGGCTCTCTCCTGATGCGGAAGTCGTCCCGCAGCACAGCGCACTGGAAATCCCCGCCATGGATTTCCGTTACGCTCCTCCCTTTGCTGTACGCACCCCCGTGTCACCGGTATTCTTCAACAACCCCGCCCATGCCGCCCGCAGACGGGTCAACGGGACAGGAGTGAATGATAAATTCGGCGGAAGCGAAAATGCCAAATGGCTCTCTGCCAACACTCACACCATGTTCCGGCTGCTGCCGGATCAATCCTTTTACAATACCCACAAAGATTGGTTCACCGGAGATTTCATCATCCCCGGTGACCGCCATGAACTCTTTTCCTTCCGTGACGGCAGACGCATAAGCGGTATGGAAGGGCAGGCATGTCTGACCAATCCCGAAGTGCGGAAGATCGTCATCCACAACGCCGTCAGCCTGTTAAAGTGGAAGATGCCCGCTGCGGAATATATTTCCATCACTCAAAACGACAATCAGAATTTCTGTATGTGTCCTGAATGTACCGCCAAAGCTGACGAACTCGGCAGTCAGACAGATCTCTGGCTGTGGTTCCTGAATGACGTGGCAGAGGCTCTGGCAGAGGAATTTCCCGGTATCCAGGTGGAAACCTTTGCTTATCAGTATACTCTTGCACCGCCCCTGACAGTCATTCCCCGTGACAATATCCGTATCAGGATATGTCTGATCGAAGCTGATTCAAGACTGCCCTTTTTTGAAGGCAGCAACAGCAGATTTGCCGCAATCATTTCCGGCTGGGATCAGGTCAGTGACAATCTGGCGATCTGGCATTATATAACCAATTTCACCCGTTTCGGACTTATCCATCCCAACTTCCGCAGTTATGGTCCGAATATGCGTTTCTTTGCGGATTGCGGCATAAACAACATCTACAGTCAGGACAGTACAGATGCCGGAAGTTTCGGCTTTTTCCCGGAACTGCGTTCATATCTCATCTCTTCGCTGTTGTGGGATCCGGACGCAGACAGGGAAAAACTCATTGATGAGTTTATGAATGGTTTCTACGGCAGTGCGGCACCTTTCATGAAAGAATATCTCCGCCTTTACGAGGATGCTCTTGCTGCGGCAGAGGGGCATATCCTTGACTGCTATGAAATGGATACCGCCCGCTGGCTGCCGGAAGAACTTCTGGAAAAGGGTTCTCAACTTCTGCGGCAGGCAGAAGCCGCTGCAGCCGGCGATCCTGCCGCCGCCGTAAGAGTCAGCTGGATACGGATCTCACATAATTGGACAGTCATCGCACGTGTCGGCAACACCCCTCTCCGCACTCTTGTGAACAGTACAGGTACAAAAGATTTGGCTGCCCTCCGTGAAAAGACCTTTGCAGAATTGGCAGCAATACCCAAAACAAAGGGTTATAAAGATTTTTATGTGCAGGAAGGTGTAAATCTTGCCAATGGGATCTCTGCCATGGCACGCAGAACTGCGGAACCCTTCCCGGTGGAAGATATCCCGGTGGAACTGCAGGACGTGCCGGTGGAAAGATTGACAGTACTGGAACCGTCTTTTTATACTCCTGTAAATGCAGAACCCGCAGCAGACTTCCTGGCACACAACAAAGAATCTTACCGGATGCATATGGGCAACCACAACTGGGCACTGCGGGTGGATCTGAGCGCATGCAATTCAGAACCGGCAGATATCTATGCCGAACTCAGACTGCCGCAGGATGTAACAGCTCCCGCAGGTACAGCTGCCATCACCGGTTTTTATACCTACGGAACAAATTTTACTGTAAAGACCGCCGTGGAAATAGATTCTGCATGGTTGAACAATCAGGGATACACTCTTGTTCATATCGGGAAAAATGATTTTACAAGAGACCGTCAGATATACTTTGAAGGAACCGCCAATACAACTGTTCCGGAACTTCTTCTGGGCAGAATATGGTTAGTAAAGGAATGATTATGAATAAAAAACTCTCTACAGCACTTTTAAGTACTCTTTTCTGCACAGTGTCGCTTTCTGCCAGGACTGTTTCCGGCACAATAACCAATGCTGACAACGGCACACCCGTCAACGGGATAATGGTCAGTGACGGTTACTCCTTTGCCGGCAGTGACGCCAATGGCAATTATACCATTGATCTCCACCCCAAGGCTGAAACTATTTATGTCCACCGTCCCGACGGGCTTTTTACGGAAGATTTCTATTACCTTCTCGACCCGGCATGCAGCACATACGATTTTGAGCTTTTCAGCGTACCCTCCAACAAAGGGGAAGCAGTTGATATTGTAGTTATCGGCGACTCGGAAACCACTGACACCTCTTATTTCAGCGAACTGGAGGAATATATTGCCGATCATCCGGAGATCGATTTCGTCTTCAATTCCGGAGATATCAACGGCAGAAACGGTATGCAGGCGCACCGGGACAACATTTCCCTTGATACTTTCTGCCGTCCTGTTCACTATGTCATCGGCAATCATGATATTATCAAACGCAACCCCGGTGAAGCTGATTGTTTTACCGAACTCATAGCCCCCTGGTATTATACCTTTGAGGTGAACGGTATCCTTTTCATCACCGCCCCCATGTATAACAGCTGGGGTGTACCGCTGCCCTACAGCATGAAAGAATACGGCGACTGGTTGAAAAAACTGCTGGAAATATACCCCGCAGAACAGCCCAAAGTACTGATGGCGCACGATATTCCCGACCTGGTGGGCGACAGGGTCTATTCCAATTCCGGCGATATCATGCTGGATGATTATAATTTCCGTGCCATACTTTACGGTCACAAACACATGAATATAGTTATGCACTATCCCTCCGGCAGAAGTGCTTATGCCACTACTACAACCACCTTCGCCGGTGTCGGTTTCCATGCTCCCGGTTTCCGTCATGTGACCATCCCCTCCGATGCACCATCTTTCAGCACCGCCCATTACAGCAAACTTGATGAACTTCTGCAGGCTGGCAGCGACGGCAGAACTGTATGGGCAACAGTTTACAATTCCGGCGATGAAGTCAAATCCGTTACCGTGACATATTCCGACGGCGAAACAGCAGAACTCTTTCAGGCAAACACCCTTTCATGGGGCAATGCCATACCGGAGGGCAAAGAAGCTGTTTCTGTAACTGCTGTGACAAACAGCGGCGCAGAATTTTCTGCCGATGTTATTTCTTCCGGCCTCCGTATGCTCACCGTACTCCCGCAGGAAACTGCCATTGCCGATCTTATTGCCGACGGCGATACCCTTTATGCCGCTGTTGTTGATGATACCAACGCCCTCAACGGCGGTATTTATGCGATCAGTGCCGCTACCGGGGAGATCCTGTGGTTCTGCAACACCGGCTACTCCATCCGCAACAATATCGCTCAGGACAGCGAAGCTGTTTACTGGACAGATGCCCGGGGCAATATCGGCGCAACCGCCAAAGCAGACGGTTCACTGTTGTGGTTCAATCCTGTGGACACCGCCCATCTGAATCCCACCACTGCCGCCGTAACTGTTGCCGACGGTATTGTCATCGGCGGATACGGCAGGATCCTGCGTGGCATAGATGCCGCCAGCGGTTCCACTATCTGGACAAATGATAAATGGGAGGAACGCACCCCGTCAAAGGATAAACTCACATGCAGCAACGGTATGATCTATGTGATTTCCCAGGTGAACGGTCTTTATGCCCACGATATCCAGACAGGGGAAATAAAGTGGCACCACAAACTGCTTTTTATGGCAGGCAGTGTGTGTGCGGATGGCGATACAGTCTATGTAAAGGGCGAAAATGACTTGCTGAAACTCAATGCTCTGACAGGAGAAGTCATTGCCAAAAAATATATCGGCGGTCTTAAGAGTGCCTCTGTTCCCGTTGTATACGGCGATATGCTGATCTTCGGAACTGCGTTCAAAGGAATCATGGCAGTAAACAGGAATGATTTGTCAACGATTTGGCAATATAACGTTGGCAATGCTTTGATTGACACTGTATATTATGCCAGAAAGACCTCTCTTTCTGTTGAAAGTACTCCGGAAATCACCGGGGACACTTGTTTGTTCGGGGCAAATGACGGGATGTTTTATCAACTTGATGCTGCCACCGGCAATGAAAACGGTAAATACTTTACCGGTGCACCGGTAACTGCAAAAGGGGTCAGGGGCAATAATGGAGCATATTATTTTGCAGATATGGCTGGAAAAATTATGGTTTTGGAATAAAGATAATGGACAAAAAAGAAACAACTCCCGGATTTGACTCCACTCTACGGACCGTCGAATTGAATACTCAGCTGTGTGTTGTCGGCGGTGGTATGGCAGGTCTCTGTGCCGCCATTGCCGCAGCCAGACAGGGAATAAAAACTGTACTGATGCATGACAGGCCCGTACTGGGAGGAAATGCCTCCGGCGAAGTACGCATGTGGATTCGTGGAGCATGGGGCGATAATTGCCGTGAAACAGGTATCCTTGAAGAAATAATGCTTGAACATGCTTACCGCAACCCGCAAAACAATATTTCCATATGGGACAGTATACTTTACGGCAAGGCACAATACCAGTCAAATCTGACACTGCTTTTGAATACCAGCTGTCTTGATGCGGAAATGGATGGTGACCGTATAGCATGTGTCAAAGGCTGGCAGAGCATTTCGCAAACCTTTTACAAAGTTTCGGCAGATTACTTTGCTGATTGTTCCGGCGACAGTATCCTCGGTGCCCTGACTCCGGCTCTCTTCCGTTACGGCAGGGAAAGCCGCAAGGAATTCAACGAAAGTTTCGGCCCGGAAACTTCCGACAGATACACCATGGGCAACAGCTGCCTGCTGCAGATACGGGAAGCAGATGCCCCGATGAAATTCACCCCGCCGGAATGGGCGGAAAAATACCGTGTTCCTGCTGATCTGCCGCCCTGCCGTGATTACGGACTCAACGACTACCAGAATTTCTGGTACATTGAAATCGGCGGCACCGGAAACACCATAAGAGATGTTGATGAACACCGTGAACGGCTGCTGCGCATTGCATTCGGTTTATGGGATTATCTTAAGAATTATTCTCCCGACCGTGAATTATGGGCAAACTGGGAACTTGACTGGATGGGATTCATTCCCGGCAAACGGGAAAGCAGACGTATGGTGGGGGATTATATCATGACAGCAAACGATGTTGCTGCAGGCGGCCGTTTTTACGATACTGTGGCTTACGGCGGCTGGTCCATGGACGATCATCCGCCGCAGGGCTTTGATTTCTCCGGTGAACCTACAAGACATTACAAAGCTCCGTCGCCATTCGGTATACCCTACAGGTGCCTTTACTCGGTAAATGTCAGCAACCTCTTTTTTGCCGGACGCAATATCAGTGTTTCCCACGGGGCTCTTTCGGCAACAAGGGTCATGGCAACTTGTGCCGCCATCGGCGAGGCTGTGGGAACAGCCGCAGCTGTTGCCGCTGAAAAGGGCATAACACCACGTGAAACCGGCGAAAAATATATCGGAATTCTGCAGCAGCGACTCCTTACAAATAACTGTTTCCTGCCGGGGATACTCCGGAATGTACCGGCACAGACCGTGACGGCATCGCTGGAATCATCCAACGGCAGCAATCCGGAACCCCTGCGGGACGGCTGGGACAGGGAATGGCAGGGTAATGGTCACTGCTGGAGCGGCAGAGCCGGCGACAGTGTCACACTCACCTGGGAAAAACCGGTGGAAATACGCAAAGTGCGTCTGGTACTGGACAGTGATCTCAACAGAAAAGATTTCAGCACAGTTGCTGTGCGACGGAAAAATGCCGCTCCGCAGGCAGTGCCCGATACCCTTGTACGGCAGTACAGGATCGAATACCTTGACAATAATGGCAAGTGGCAGATATTTGTACAGGAAGATAACAACTGGCAGCAGCTTAAACAGTATTCAGCTGAATTATCAACAAAATCCCTGCGCCTGACTTTGCTTGGCGGGGACAGGGAAGTGATGCGGGTATTCAGTTTCGATACTGACTGCTGATCCTGTGCCACTCTTCACAAACAGCCCGGCACGTGGCGGGATTTGCCCCGACACCAAGTTCAAAGTTGCAGATTATCCCCCCTGCCGGAGAATAAAGTTTTTCGGCAATGCGGCGCACTTCGGCACGTCCTGCCTCCGGATCTTCTGCGGTCAGGATATGCTGGCGGTCGATTTCGCCGCGGAATGTCAGCTTACCTTTGGCACAGGCGGCAAGTTCATCAAGATCCATACATGCAAGCTGTGAGTTGACAGCATCGATACCAAGTTCCACCAGATCGGGATAAATGGATGAAATACAGCCGTCGGAGTGCATAAAGAGGTACTTGTTGTGTTTTCTTGCTATCTCCCTGTAATCGGCGTAATACGGTTTGATGATCCTGCGCCAGAGTTCAGGATTTATAAGCAGTGCCTGTTGTGAACCCCAATCGTCCATGAATTGCAAAGCATCGACCTCTGTCCTGCCCCAGAATTCCAGCTCGGCACAATAATATTCGTGTATTCTGTCCAGAGCCGCCCTGAAAGCATCTTCTTCGAGGATGGTATCCATCATGGCCTCTTCCGTGCCGCGCAGGAACTGATAGCGTTCCCACAGGCGCGGTACTGCCGGAGCAAGAACAAAGCGGTCCTGCGCCCTGCAAAAACGGTTTACATCCTCTATTGCACCGGCTGCGGCATCTCCTGCCGGTATCATTTCCCACGGTGGCTGTATCACATCCAGTTCGCCGGCATTTTTCATAAGGGGTTTTTTAACTTCACCGATGACTCCGGGGAGGATATTCTCGAATACGCATCCCCATTCATCAATGAATTGCGGAGAGAAATATGGATCCCCGGAAACACGTTTACCGGGAAACTGCGACCATTCCGCCCAGATTATATCATTGGGAAAATCTTTCTTTATAGCTGCACATTCCGCAGGATATTGTTCTGCAAACCACGGCAGACACCATAATTCCACGGGAATCCGGTCGGGATGATCAAATTCCAAAGTACGGCAAACAACTTCACGAGAGTGCTGCATATTTTCTCCTATCTGAAGAGGTCATTTCAAAAGTCATTCAAAAAATGGCAAAGATGCCATTCGCAAAGAGCTGCAAAGGGTAGTTTGAGGTTGCTACCTGTAAGGTAACAGCCGAAAACGCTCCCTTTGTCAGATCGAAGCG
>JAZSGI010000016.1:0-15371 GCA_045532655.1 Victivallaceae bacterium | reverse complement strand
ATTGCGGCAGACGGGTTTTTCACAGAAAACATTCTTGCCTGCTTTGAGAGCGGCGATGGCATATTTGCTGTGGTCGGGGGTGGGCACGCAGATATCGATGATATCAAGGCTGGCGTCAGCAATCATTTCAAAAGCATCTTCATAGACAGTGATCCCGGTCATATCAAGGGTATTGCCGGAACCGTCACCGATATTGCCGACTACTTTGCTGATATCGCCTGCCCGTTTTGCCGGGTCAACATCAGCGATCCCGGCGACTTTGACGCCGGGGAGCTGGCGATAGATACCGAGGTGGGTCGTACCCATGAATCCAAGGCCGATCAAACCGATTTTGATTTCTTTCATAACAGACTCTCCTTGTGGTTATCTTTTCCTGCCTGACGGCAGTTTGAATGGCTCTCCATAAATGTACCTTTTTTTGGCAAATAAAAAATGGATTTATGAGCATCTTGTTGGATTTTTTCGCAAAATGTGCTATTTTATTTATGAACGGAGTGTTTTCTATAACAAAAAATACAGGGAAAATCTTGCGATGCCGGAAAATCTGTCGTTGGAACTTATTTTAAGTGATGAGGTTCGCCGTCTGCTGGACGGTTTTGCCGCAGTTATGAAAATACAGGCTGTGATTTTCTCTGCTGACGGTAAGGTGGTGAAAAGGGGGGGGAATTCTGATAACTGTGCCTATTGCCGCCTGATGCAGCAAAAATACTTCGGGGTTGAACGCTGCCGGGAACTTGATGCCAAAAAAAGGGATATTTGTGCGGCATCCGGCAGGATCATCTGTTACCATTGCCACGGGGGACTGGATGAAATGATCGCCCCCATCCGTATTTTGAACAAAGTTGCCGGATTTATTGTCCTCGGACAGTTCCGTACAAGCGGCAAACTCCCTCCGGAAGCCGCCAATGATGAAGAGGCTTTGCGGGCCTTTCTGCAGCTGCCCTATTTTTCCACCTCCGAAGTGTCCGGTATCGAAGATATGCTTAAACTACTTATAGAATATATAGTGAGCAAGGAGCTTGTTTCCTATGCCGGTGATATGCGTTATCAACGGATAATAAGTTATTTTGAAGCGCATCTGGCAGAAAAAATAACTCTTGATGCTCTGGCACGGCATTTACGTATAAGCACTTCCGGACTTACGCATTTTCTGCAAAAGATCCACGGGACGACCTTCAAACAGCTGCTGCTGCGTAAACGTCTGGACAAGGCGGAAAGCCTCTGGCGCAGTGATCCGGAAATGACGATCAACGAAGCTGCCGCCCTTGTGGGATACGATGATTATCATTATTTTTCCCGCATTTACCGCAAGGAACGCGGCTTTCCGCCGGGAGAATTCAAGAAAAAGATGCGCCGCCGGGAAAACAGACAGAAAAATGAAAACAGTAATTCCATTTGACTTATCTCTTTTTCCGTGATAATGTATGACAGAGGCACAATGAAGTTGAATGGCCCCTATTGAAATTTGATGAGGAGGAGGTAAAAATGGAATTTTATGAAATGAGTGACCGCAAAGAGGCCGTCAGAAAAGCAACGGCATTGTTGAATAAAGCCGTTGCCGGAAAAGCGGCGCATGGAGGAAAGAGTTTCGCATTGGCTCTCTCCGGCGGGAAAACGCCTCTGGCATGGTTCGATGATCTGGCTGAACGCTTTGAGCTTCCCGCCGGGATGATGTTGAAGGTTTACTGGGTGGATGAACGGTGTGTGGGATTTGATTCAAATGAATCCAACTGCGGTAATGCCTGGAGGCACTGGCTGCGGGAACTCTACCGGCAGAATCCGGGGCAGGTACACATTTACCCGCTCTTTCTGCCGGATGCCCCGGCTTATGAGGAATTGCAGGAGTTGGATATGGTTTTTCTCGGCATGGGAGCGGACGGGCATACTGCAAGCTGGTTTCCGGGGGAAAAATGTTATGCTTTTCCCCGCGGGGCGGTAAATGTTCCGGCAACAGATGAACACAGCGGCAGAATAACTATGACTTTGCAAAGTGTTTTGCTGGGTGAGGAAATAGTATTTCTCTTTTTCGGACAGGAAAAAAGAGATCTTTTTGTTGAAGTCTGGGACGATGACAGAACAGATATGCCAGTCGGTCTGCTGAAACAGGCAGAAGAAAAAATTTCGGTTATATGGAGTGAATGATGGAGGAAGTTCCGGAGTTTGTGCAGGCTGCAGAGCATGACGGCAGTCCATATATTTATCCGTTGCGCTGTATAAATTCTGAAATTAACAGATTGGCTGCCGGTTTGGATATTGAATTTTTTACCGGCGGTTATGCCCATAATATAACTGCATGGTTCAACCAGCATTTTCATCAGGATCCCTACTGGCGTCTTTATCTGCCTGTCAGTGGGGAATTTCAATTAGTTTTTGATGGTATGAAATTCAAAGTCGCTCCCGGCAAAATGACCCTCGTGCCGCCCAACGTACAGTTTGCTTTTGAACCCGGAACACCTTCAACTCACTTTTTTCTGCACTTTTTCTCCAGAGAACTTGAAAGGCGGTTTCACCGGCAATACCCTCTGGCTCTGCCGGTAAATACGGCAGAAAAAAGGAAAGATATTGAAAAAATCCTGTTCCATGATGATATAAAACCGGAAGATATGTCCTTTGCCGACTTTGCTGTGTGCAAAAATACGATGCTGAACCTTCTTGCGCCGTTTGTGGACAAAATGCTCAACGAACAATTCGGCACAAATGTTTCCGGTACTTTCTTCAAAGTGATCACTGCAATAGAAAATATGCTGCCGGGAGAGGTGGATATCAGTAAATTGACAAAAATATCCGGAATGAGCAGGGCCGGATTTTCGGCATCTTTCCGTAAAACTTTCGGCATGGGGCCGAGGAAATACTCCATAATGCGTCGCATGGCATACGCAAAGAGTTTGCTGTTGCAGAGTAACATGACGGCAAAGGAAATAGCAGCTAAATCCGGATACGAAAACGAATACTATTTTTACAGGGTTTTCCGGAAAATAGTAAAAATGACCCCTCTCGAATACAGGAAAAAGGGTCATATTGATTAATTGACTGATGATCCGGCTGCGGCTCGCCGGTTTATTTTATCCGCCGCAAAATTACCTTCTCAAGATGCATATCCGTATTGTTTGCATTGCCCAATGCAAGGGTGCGTATGGCAATGCTGCCGGTAAAGGAATCATTGAAAATCATTGTACCCAATATACTTTCTTTTGAAGCATAATAACTTTCTCCGCAGGAAACATCTGCAGTTAAAGTACTGTGCAGGATGTTGCTTCCTGCAGAGACCTCCACTTTTCTGCCGCCGACCCATTCCATGCCATGGCATGATTGCCGGGTGATACACGAACACTGCCATACCCCCGGATCAAGTTTTATCTGCCAGCGGACGGATGTTCCGTCATGATGCCAGTTGTCTATAGTGCCGTCCTGACATACGCTGGCAGAGGTATTGTTGTGATGTGTTTCGCCATTTACATCCGGGGATAAACTTTTGTGGGAGTCAGACGTTTCTGCATTGAGCAGTTCTGCACTGTTGCCCCCCAGGATCATGATCCCGTTTTGCGGGACATTGATATCCCATATCCGGACTGGTGTTTCGGAGAAACAGAAGGTCTGGCGGGGAAAGGGGTCTGCAGCAGTACTGTGTCCTTTGAGGATGACGCCGGAAGCATCTGCCGACTGCAGCGGAGAAGCGATACCGGATATCGGCGTATTTTCGTCAATGTCTTTTTTGGCGAAAAAGTGAAGTTTGTTTCCATCTGATAAAACGTATGCCTGGGGGATTTCTCCCGGAAATGGTGAGGGCCCGGCTCCATGAATGACATAACCATGTTTTTCATGCCATCTGCCGACTGCCCGCAATATCTCAACAGTTTCAGGCGGGAACTTGCCCAGTGCATCCGGGCCGACATTAACCAGCAGGTTATTCCCATTTTCTGCACAGGCCAGAAGAGACTCTATCACCTGTACGGCGGTTTTCCAGTTGTTGTCGCCGGATTTGTACCCCCATGTGTCATTCAGTGTGATACATCCTTCCTGCAGGACAGGAGCGGAACCGCAGGAGATCATATTGTCGCCCATGGCACCGTAATCACCGCAGTTATAACCGATACGGCTGTTTATAAGACAACCTGGCTGCAGTTTGTGAATAAGCTCCTCAACACATTTGCTGTGACGTTCCTGTATCCCCATGGGACAATCGCACCAGAAACATGATACAGTACCGTACTGAGTCATAAGTTCTGTTATCTGGGGAAGTATTTTCCGTTCCAGACATCTGTCATAATTTTTGGCTGACAAATCGGGGAAATCCCAGTCATTGCTCCAGCTTTGGGTACGGTTTTTCGGGAAATCCGGTCCCGGATCGGCTCCATCGGGGTCATCCCAATCCAGAGCCTGACTGTAATATATACCAAGTTTGATATCGTATTTGCGGCATGCATCTGCTATTTCCGCAAGGGGATCTCTGCCCCAGGGGGTGCATTGGGTAATAGTAAAATCCGAAACTTTGCTGTTGTACATGGCAAAACCGTCATGGTGTTTGGCGGTAAAAACCAGATAACGCATCCCGGTATCCCGCAAGGTCCGGATCCATTCATCAGCGTCAAATCCGACAGGGTTGAATTCTGACGCCAGATTATGGTATTCTTTGTTGGGGATCCTGAAATATGACTGCAGCCACTCGGAAAGATCATCTGAATATTTCCCTTTCCACCATCCGGCGGGCAATGCATACAGCCCCCAATGTATGAACATGCCGAATCGGTCTGCTGCAAAGTTCTGCAACTCAGTTTTTCTCATTGTTCCTCCCTTCTGCCGCCAAGGGCTGTAAGTAAATTGTCTGCAAGAAGAAAGAAAACGCCTGCTTCTTTGTACATTTTCATTTTTTTTTCTCCTTTTGCCGGTTGATTTTTCAGTCCTTATGTCGAACTGATCGGACAAACGTATCTAATATATGACAAAAAACATTCAATGTAAATGCACTTTTTGTAAAAATGATTATCTTTTTTGTTTATACTTCAACGTATACGGGCAAAAGATGATAATAAAAAATCCCCGTGCCTTTAAAACTGCGGCACGGGGAGGAGATGGCGTATCTTTACTCAGCTGCTGTATTCAATGCTGTAACATGATCAAAGAATCTCTGACTTGCTGTCCGGTAGATATGCTGCATGGGAGCCTGATCTCCGCAAAGCTGCACCACACACATATAAAAACTCCTGTCTTCCAGATTTATTGAGAAAAAAGTACCCCATGCTCCTGTATGACCGAAGTTCACTCCGTCTGTGCCGAAGCCAAGCGAATAACCGTACATGTGTTCAGGTCTGGTGGTGGTGACCAGCAGGTTCCGGACAGTTTCTTCTTTCAGTATCCGCACCCCGTTGTCACCAATGCCGCCATTCACGAGCATTTTGAGGTATTTAAGTTGATCAGCGGCGGAGAGCCACAAGCCTGCCCCGGCCGAGGGATGTACCGTGGGTCCATTGTGCGGCAGCGGCATCTGGGGTGTACATTCACGGTATACTGCTTTTTGTCCGGCAGCAATGTCATAGAGGCAGATGGAACGGGAAAGCTGTTCATTCGTCGGATTGAACGTGGCATCTTTCATGCCCAGCGGAGTAAAAAGACGCTGCTGCAGAAATTCTTCCCACGGCATACCGGTCACGACCTCCGCAACTGCTGCACCGATATCTATACCGGTATTGGAGTATATTATGTCGGTTCCCGGCTCAAAATGAAGCGGCTGCTGTGCTGCTTCTTTTGCCGTCTCCCGCAAAGACAATGCGGGCCATCCTTTTTCACTTTTCGTAGGGATCTCGAATGGGAAGCCTGCGGTATGATTCATGACCATTCGCACAGTTACGGGCGTTTCGGCCGGTTTTGTTGTACCATCAGGCTGCAGAACCTGCATTTGGGCAAATTCAGGCAGGTATTTGCTGACGGGATCATCCAGATCAAGTTTCCCTTCTTCCACAAGTATTGCAATGGAGACCCCGCAAACACTTTTGGTCTGGGAACACTGCATAAATATCTGATCCATATTTATCGGAATCTGTTTTTCCACGTTTGCCCAGCCGAGACATGCTGTTTCCTGAAAGCCGTCCTGATAAAATACGCTGATAACTCCGGGCAGTTCTCCTGAATCAATATAGCTCTGAAGTGCCTGTGTCGCAAAATCTGTACCGCTATCCTGCACTGCCGTATATGCCGGATATGACGGTTTGCCTTTGCGGAAGACTGAAATATCGGCAAAGCTGATGTAGATCAGGGCGATCACTGCAAGCAGTATAAGGGAAACATGGACAAGATACTTCCACGGGGTGAGATCGGTAACTCCGGCATCCTTGTCGGCAAAAGGTGTTTTTTGCGGTGCTATCCAGCCCCAGATCACCATGACAATAACCATAAGACAGAAAACTATTGCCACATAATGGAACTGGCCGATAGTTGCCGCCCATTCTTTCACCGGGGAAACAAAGTAGCCGAGGGCGTTAAGAAGCATACCGCCGATCAATGAGACATTGGCGGCAATGGCAGGAACACGTTTGGTATTCATTGCTGCAATAACTACCGCCAGCAGGGGAATGAACGTCAGACCGTTCATGCTCTGCAAATATCCGAAAATGCTTCCGGCTTTCATCAGCATGGGCGCGATCACCACCGATGCTGCCGCGACGATGAACCCGAAAACCTGTCCCATCCGGACGACCCGGCGGTCATCTGCCTGTTTATTGATCCAGCGTTTATAAATGTCGAGACTGAAAAGTGTACATGTACTGTTGAGTACTGAATTGAAACTTGAGAGGATCGCACCGAGAAGTACAGCCGCAAAAAATCCCTTCAGCGGAGCCGGCAGAACTGCATTTACCAGAGTTCCATATGCTTTGTCGGAAACTGCCAGCCCGGTTTCCGGGTCGACAGGAATATTCAATGCTCCGTTCATAAAGAGCATTGCGGCGATCATGCCGGGGAAAACAAGATAAACCGGTCCCAGCAGCTTCAGGGCGCCGGTGAGCAGCACTCCTTTTTGACCTTCGGCAAGGGATTTTGCTCCCAGTGTACGCTGGATTATCTGCTGATTTGTACACCAGTAAAAGGTGTTTATAAGAAATATTCCGGTAAAAAGTCCGAAAAATGGAGCTTCACTGTCATGACTGCCGAGAGAGTTGAGCCGGTCGCCGCCTTCGGAGAAGAAAGCTGCCACGCCGTCTGTAAAAGCACCGTCACCGAGCATGTCAAAGGCAAAGAAAGAGATCATTATACCGCCAATGAGCAATCCGATGCCATTCAGAGTATCAGAGACTGCACAGGAACTCAAGCCGCCGCAAAGTGCGTATGCTCCGCCGATGACCGCAACTATTATGACCAGTATATACAGTTGGATCATTTCGTTTTCCACCCCGATAAGCGGAGCGAGATCAAGAATATCAAGCATTCCTCTGGCGCCTGTATAGAGGATGATGGGGAGCAGTATGACCATGTAGGAAAGCAGAACGATGATATTGCACAACGCTCCGCAGGTTTCATCAAAACGCAGCCGCAGGTATTCCGGGACAGTCGTTACGCCGGCACGGAGAAATTTCGGCAGGAACCACAATGCCATGAGTACGAGTGCGACAACGGCCATCACTTCCCATGCCATTACACTCATACCTTCCTTGAATGCAGAGCCGTTAAGCCCCACCATTTGTTCTGTTGAGAGATTTGTCAGCAGCAGGGAACCGGCAATAACAGGGAAACTGAGATTGCGCCCGGCAAGAAAGAATCCATCCCGGGAAGAGGTTTCGTGCCTTCTGACAATGAGCCATGTTCCGACAGCCACCAGGCCGGTGAAGAGGAAAAAAGAAATAAGCGAAACAGCCAACATTTTTTACCTTACCTGTGTTGAATTTATGTTATTGAATGTTAAGGTTAATGTACCATTGGAAAAAAAAATTGCAAGACAAATAAATTTTTTTTGCTGAAATACCGCGGCCGGAAAATATATTTTAATTTTTTGCATAAAAGTTGTAAAAAATATTTGCTTTAAAAGTAATAGTATGTTATATTGCCAATAGCAATTCTAACATGCAGGAGGTAAAGATGTTTGGTTTTTTCAGAGTAGCGGCGGCCGTTCCTGATCTCAAAGTAGCGGATATCAATTACAATACCAACCGTATCATAGAGATGATACGTGATGCCGCCAGAAAAGGTGTTTCTGCCATTACCTTCCCTGAACTTTCCATTACCGGGGCCTCTTGCGGGGATCTTTATTCCCATCAGCGTTTGCTGGAATGGAGCGAAAAAGCTCTTATGAATATCGCCGCTGCGCCGGAAAAAAATCAGATCGTTATCGTCGGTATGCCCATATGCTATCATGACGGATTTTATAACTGTGCATGTATTCTGCAGAATGGCAAGGTCATGGGGATCGTGCCCAAGAGTGTTGTGGCTTTTTCCCGTGAAGGTGCCGCATCCCGCTGTTTTTCCAGCGGCGTGAACATCAAAAATGCCTTTGTCAAAATCAATGGGATGGACGATCCGGTTCCATTCGGTACAGATCTGCTCTTTTCTGCCGGTGAGGAGTTCAAGTTTTCTGTTGAGATCGGTGAGGATTTCTGGGTACCGACACCGCCGTCTGCGTTGATCGCAGAAGCTGGCGCACGGGTGATATTCAACCTTTCTGCCAGTCCTGAAGTCGTCGGGAAGGCGGATTTCCGTATAAATATGCTTGCCAGTCAGAGCGCAAGATGTTTTGCCTGTTACGTTTATTCCGCCAGCGGCAACGGAGAGTCCACCACAAGAACAGTTTCAGGCGGCCATGCGATAATTGCCGAAAACGGCAGGATACTCGGCGAAAATCCCAGATTCCAGCGGTCTAATTCCATGCTTATGGCCGATGTAGACGTGGAAAAACTGGCTGCACTCCGCCGGAATGACGGCCTTTTTGAAAACATTCCCACAAATGTCTACAGAAATATCCAGATGGCGGCACCTTTCGGTTCTCCGGACCTTGCTTATGCCAATATTTCCAACCGTCCGTTTGTGCCGCAGGATCCTTACGAACTCTCCAATAACTGCAGTGAAGTGCTTGCCATACAATCTTCAGCACTTGCCAGCAGGATCGAGCATATAGATGCCAAAAAACTGGTTATCGGTATTTCCGGCGGGCTGGATTCAACTCTGGCGCTGGTCGCATCTGTACAGGCATTGAAAATGCTTGACAGACCCGTGTCGGATATCCTTGCTGTGACAATGCCGGGGTTCGGTACAACAGAGAAAACTTATAACAATGCCTCTGCTTTGTGTGAACTTATGGGAGTGACTCTGCTTGAGGCAAATATCTGTGAAAGCAGTGAAGCCATTTTCAAAGCTATCGGGCAGGATACTGCAAATCACGATATAGTTTTTGAAAATGTTCAGGCACGGCAGCGCACTGCCATACTTATGAATCTTGCCAATATGTATAACGGTATGGTGATCGGTACAGGAGATCTCTCCGAGATAGCATTGGGGTGGAACACCTATAACGGGGATCATATGAGTATGTACAATGTGAACTGTTCCGTGCCCAAAACCCTTATCCCGGCGATACTGGCATATTTTGCCGAATCTGTTTCTCCTGAACTGCGGCAGATTTTGTCTGATATCGTGGAAACTCCGGCATCTCCGGAGCTCGTCCCCCCCGGTGAAGATGGCAAACCTGCTTTGACTACCGAGGAACGCATCGGGCCCTATGCCCTCCATGATTTCTTCCTTTATCACTTTGTCCGTTACGGGGCAGGGCCGGACAAGCTGCGTTTTCTTGCTGAAAATGCCTTCAAGGAATACAAGTTTACCCGTGAGTATATCAATGAGGTGCTTATAACCTTCCTCAAACGCTTCTTTGCCAGTCAGTACAAACGTAACTGCGCACCTGACGGCCCCAAAGTCGGAACAGTTGATCTGTCAAGTCACGGTTCCTGGGAGATGCCTTCTGATATTTCATCGGCGATCTTTATGGCGGCCTCTGCGCCCGGTTCTGCTGCCGGCGGATCAGGCGCAAATATTTCCCGGTGGAAAGATCTCAAGGCATCCATATCTGCCCAGAACAAGGCTTCTGCTCCGGTGGTCAATCCGCTTTTGATCCAGAAATAAGAATGTAAACAAGCGACGGGGGCAAAACACCGGCTGGTGGATTTGCCCCCCTCTCTTTATGCTGTAAAGGGAATATTTGTGCCTGCAGTGTTCTGCCGTATATGGATAAAGTTACGGTGTGGAATCCTGTTAAAGGGAATATTCGTTGATCTTCCGGTGCAGGGTTCTGCGGCTTATTCCTAATTTTTCTGCCGCTCTGGTACGGTTGTTGCCGCACTCTGCCAGAGCCCGCTGGATAAGAAGTTTTTCGTTATCCTCAAGACCGAGAGTAGTGCGGGGGGCGGGAGTTGCGTCTCCGGTTGTGTCAGCCGTTTTCTGAATTGCACTGTTTGTGCGTATATTCTCCGGCAGTTCCTCTGCGCCGATCGTTTCTCCGGTTGCAAAGACCACAACTCTTTCCACTGTATTCCGCAGTTCGCGCACGTTACCAGGCCAGTGCCATTGGGCAAGAATATCGAGAGCTTCCGGGGTGAACCCTGTAATATTTTTGCCGTTTTCGGTTGCATATTCCCGCAAAAACGCATTGGCGAGCCGGACAATATCACCCTGTCTTTCCCGCAGGGCTGGTAATTTCAGATTTATGACGTTCAGGCGGTAAAAGAGGTCTTCACGGAAAGTTCCGTCGGCGGCCATTTGGGCAAGATCTTTGTTGGTTGCAGCAATAATGCGGGCATCGCTGCGGATCTCTTCGGTTCCGCCGACCCGTTCAAAAACTTTGTTTTCCAGCACACGCAGCAGTTTTACTTGGGTTGCCGGGGATATTTCTCCGATTTCATCCAGGAAAATCGTACCGCCGGAAGCCAGTTCAAAACGCCCCTTGCGGGAATCCACTGCTCCGGTAAAGGCTCCTTTCTCGTGTCCGAAAAGTTCACTTTCAAGAAGATTTTCCGACAATGCCGCACAGTGTACGGGGATGAACTTGCCGCTGCGTCCGCTTTTCTGGTGCAGCAATCTTGCGGCAACTTCCTTGCCTGTGCCGCTTTCGCCGGTGAGTAGAACTGTTGCTTTAGTTGGAGCAATGCGGTCTATTGCTGCAAAAACCGTCTGCATGGCCGGTGATGTCCCAACGACTTCCCCGGCTTCCGGAGCTGCTTCGAGTACGGACTTTTTGTCTGACAATTTTGCCTTGAGCTGACGGTTTTCTTCATGCAGAGCATAAGATGAGGATGCCAGTTCAAGTTTTACTTCCAGCTCATCAAGTTTTACAGGTTTGACAACGAAATCAAAAGCCCCTGCTTTTACCGCATTGACTGCTTCTGTTACTCCGCCGTATGCGGTGAATACCAGTACTGCCGGTGGTTCCGGCTGATTCATTGCACACTGTAGAACCTGCATACCGTCCGCTCCCGGCATACGCAGATCGGTTAAAACTATAGTGTATTTGTTATTTTTTAAGAGATTGATCGCCACTGTCCCGTCTTCTGCACTGGTGATATTGAATTTTGACCTCAAAAAACGGCAAAGAGCCTCTCTTGTAAGTCTTTCGTCATCTACAATAAGCAGCGATGGCAGATCTTTTTTTGCATTATTTATCATCTTACTCCTCCTTCTCCTTCTCCTTCTTCTTCTCCGGCGGCTTCCACTGTTATATCTTCCTCAACTGCAGACGGCGGAACTGCAAGCATCCGCACCCTGTCACCTGCACGGGGGAAGACGACAACAAGTGCCGTCCCTTTTTCGGGTATCGTCTGCAATTCTATTTTGGCACCGTGGCTCCGCAGGACTTTTTGAATTATCATCATCCCTATCCCCGTGCCTCCCGGACGGAAACTGGTGAATGGATCAAAGATCCTTGTTATTTTATCCGGGGAAATGCCGGAACCTGAATCAGTAAATTCCACTCTGATTTCGTGTTCATCGCTGGAAAGACTTATTTGCAGTATGCCCCCTGCCGGCATTGCCTGCATTGCGTTGCGCAGAATATTGAAAAATGCCTGTTTCAATCTTGCCTGATCACCGTTGACCGGGGGGAGACGCCGGGGAAAGACGGTCTCCACTGAAATGTTCCGGTCATCAAACTCCCGTTGCATAAATTTCAGGGTTTCTCCAAGCAGTTCCCGGAGATCAATGGGGGAGCCATCCATCTCGCCGCCGCGGAATGCCTGCAAAAATTGACGTATGATATGATCCAGCCGTTCAACTTCAGCCGTACACGCTTCAAGCATATCCAGACAGTCTTTTTTGTCGATATTGCCGGTGTCCATATCTATCTGCCGTTTCAGAAGCTGCAGATTCAAGGAAAGACTGTTCAACGGATTTCCGATTTCATGAGCAACTCCGGCGGCAAGCATTTCAACAACTTCGCTGCGGGCGCTTTCCAGTTCTTCCCTTGAGCGGTTGCGGCTTTCTGTCACGTCCCGCAGAATAACCGTTGCAAAGCCCTTCACTTCATCTGATGGTATCAGGTAAAACTGTATCACCCGGTAATCTGGATAAGTTATCTCCACCTCCTGCCGTGAAAGCCGAACCCAGGCATTGGCATCAAGGCGCAATACCTGGTGCCAGTTTATACCGGGCAGCAGTTGCGAAAGACGGAGTTTTGAGAGATCATCCGGCAGGGCAAGAAGATCTTTTGCCGCCTGATTATGATACTGTATACGCAGATTGCGGTCGACAACAAGGATCCCCTCCTGTACTGCATTGAAAACTGTTTCAAAAAAACCTTTTTCTCTGGACAGGTGCAGAATATATGCCTGCAAACTGTTGGCATCTATGGCATCGACCCGTTCTATGAAACGGTCAAGAAAACTCTGTTTTTTCATTTTATGACTCTGATTTTTTCAATATTTCCGCAAACTTCCGTCAGGGGCAGCAACAAAAAATCAATATGTTACTGTGTCAATTTGTCACAATTTTTAAAAAAGTCAAGTCCTGAATTGGAAAAATCTGCATTTGTATGCTATATTCTCTGTAATAATCAACAGAAAGGTCAATATATTATGCGATTTAAACAGCCTCTTTTTGTTCTTGTGGATATGCAGACCCGTCTTGTCCCTGCCATGTCGGGAGCGGAAGAATGTGTGAAAAGGCAGGCGATCCTGCTTGGAGCATGTCCCCATATCGATGTTCCGGTTTTTGTAACGGAGCAGTACCCGAAAGGGCTCGGAAATACCATTGAACAACTGGCGGAACTCTTGCCGGAAGATGCGAAAGTCTTTGACAAAAAATCTTTTTCCTGTTTTGCGGATACCGCTTTTGCCGATGCTGTGGCTGCTTCCGGCGCAAAAACCATTGTGCTTGCCGGTTGCGAAACCCATGTTTGCGTAATGCAGACTGCTTTGGATGCCGTGGAACGCGGTTACGGGTGTGTTGTTATCGCTGACGGTGTTGTCAGCCGGAAAGATGCAGACAGAGTACTTGCTTTGGAAACTCTCCGCAGCAAAGGTGTATGGATCCTCGGTTCAGAAAGCTGGCTTTTTGAATGCCTGGGAACTTCTGCACATCCGGGATTCAAAGCTGTCAGTGCATTGATAAAATAAAAATTCCCGCATCAGCCGTTTTGCATACGCTGGAAAGATACAAAAAACTCTGCTGTTTTTGCGGCAGAGTTTTTTGTTTGGCAGCTGTTTATTCAAAAACAAGTTGCCCGAATGCAGAGGGGTCATGAAAATCCAATCTGGGAACCGGACTCCAGGAAAGCCAGTGGGGGTGGGAGGTTTTGTCTGCACATTTGTAGAAATTACCTTTCCATACCGAGCCGGGAACGGGGAGGGGGGCAGAGGTTTTGCCGCAAATCAGCTGCAATGGTATCAATAAGCCCATTTCCCATTCTGAAGGAGCTTCGATCTCCGGGTAGGTTTTGCCGGGGCGGGTCGGGAAGGTTTTCACTCCGCTTGCTTCTTCGGCGGTAAGGGGAGTATAGTCAAGAAATTCCCCATGGGGACGCCGGGAATCACGGATATGGAAAAGCAGCATTGTGCCGTTCATTGATAATTCAAAGTTAAGATACCCGATACCGCCGGAGGGCTGCACAAAAAACTCAACACAACTGTCGAAACAGACAATATCATTGTGCTTTTCTGCCACTGCCATTATGTAGGCATCTTTGACCTTGAAACGCAGAGCCAGATGGGTGTCGCTGGCGACGATTTTTACTTTGACCTCCGGTATGTGATCAGAACTTTCCGGTCTTACGGAAGCTATATCCACTGCTTCTGCTGTGTCCCATGCCGGATCATCAAAAGGACGGTCGGCAGGCATGTTATCGTTGTGCAGGACCCTTACCTGTTTGAGCGGGGATGTTTCAGACATTTGTTTTTTTCCTCCGGGTATATGATTTTCGGATCGATTTTCATGATGTTACAACTGCATCCTTGCCGGATTGCACATGCTGTTGGATTTCAGTGATATATTTTCAAAGTTTTTATGCCATAGAGACCGGTATCGGCATTGCGGACCGCAGTATTCAGGTACACGGGATGCAAAGCGTTGGAATTGGTATCCAGTTTGAACGGACCCGAGGTGAGTTCCAGACCCTGTATATGCCGCCACCCTTCCGCAAAAGTTGGAGCACTTTCACGGGCGGAAACTGCCAGTAATACAGAATCATAACCAAGAGCTTCGCAATCACCGGGTGGATAGGAATAGAGTTCTGCAAATTTTTCCCGGAAGATGTTACCTTCCGGAGTATTTTCATCCGGAGAATATTGTGAAGCAAAGAAAATTTTTCCGGATTCTTCGCTCAAATGTTCCAGAAACTCCGGTTCTGCCATTGCATCCCCGCCTATGATCCATCCTTTGTAGCCGTGCAGTCTTGCCTGCCTGACAAATTTTGCTGAATTTTCAGCAGTTGCCGGGATGAAAATCCCCTCCGGGGCGACTGTCATTATACGGTGTATCTGTTCACGGAATTCCGGATCGCTGTTGCGGAACCCCTCTGTTACTGTAACTCTTCCGCCTTTGGCACGGAAATTTCTGGCAATATCCTGCGAAAGATTTCTGCCGTAAGTTCCTTCTATGTGTAAATCTATCAATACTGCGATCTCCCGCAGACCGAGTTCATCATAGATATAATCCGAAATTGCATGAGCCTGTTTTGCGTCTGTGAAACAGGTACGGAAAAGGTAATTGCCCCGGGCTGTCAGATTATCCCCGGAAGCGATCGGCATAAGCAGAGGCAGCTGCATAGAGTTTGCTGCATGAATGAGCCGTCTGGCTTCATCAGTGGGGCCGGGGCCGATAACGACTGAACGGTCACGGTGGGCAGCTTTTTTCAGAGCAGCAAGTGCGCCGTGAGGAGAACTTCCGGTGTCGGTCACATTCAGCATCAGCAT
>JAZSGI010000163.1:0-8844 GCA_045532655.1 Victivallaceae bacterium | reverse complement strand
GGACAAGTGTATCTTCCGAAAAAGTCATATGTACATCGGGGAAAAGAGCATAAGCTTTTTGTAATATATCGGTTTTTACGAGCAGTCCCGTAAGACAGGCACGAAAATCCTTTTCTTGCAAATAGTACGAGTATAACAAATCTTTTATAGTTGTTTTTCCAGATACTGGGCAAGAACATAAAGTTGTCATATTACGATTTTCCTGAGGCGAAGCACCGAATATTTCAAAAGAGAAATAAGTTATATCGCAGTCATATTTCTTCAACAAAGAATAACATTTTTCACAAGTCTCCTTGCTGATGTAATCGTCAGGATCGCAATAAAGAGAATATGTCCCCATTGCTGCCATGGTAGCAATTTTTCTTGCGACTAAAGTTCCTTTATTTTCTGGCAGATCAATGACTTTCAAACGGGCATCTTTGGCAGCGTATTCATTCAGGATGGCAAGGGAATTATCGGTTGAGCAATCGTTGACACAGACCACTTCAATATCCCGCAATGTCTGCCCCAAAGCATGATCCAGACACTCCTGCAAATATTTTTCTGCATTATAGACAGGGATCAATATGGATACTGTTGGTATGTTCATTTGCCATCTCTTTCCGCTTTTTGCACTGCAATCACTTTTTCAAAAATACGCCGGCAGTTGTTGTTATCTCTGAATGTAAAAAATTGATCGATCCGGTTACGGTACTGTTCTTTCAGTTTACAGCCGTTTTTGATATAGTCGATGATCCGGTTCACCGTGGAATCAAGATCATATTCCACCTCCCCGAAGCCGTCCCGTTCGTAGTCAAAATACCCTTGCTGATAGGTATGGTTTGCGAAAAATTCTTCATGGTCAAAATGCGTATAAACAACCGGCTTGCCGAGATAAGCAAAATCAAAGACCGCAGAAGAATAATCCGTTATGACCAGGGAGCTTTCCGCATAGATCTCACGATAACTTTTGGATCGGTCAAGACCAAACAGGGTAAACGCCGGATCCGGCTTGAATTCGTTGATCCACATTTGCATTTGCGGATGGGGGAGCAAGGCAAGTTGATATTGATATTCCCTGGCGGCATCAATCAAACGCTTATCATTGAAAAGTGCGTTGTAGAACTTGAAATAACTGCTGGTAGAAAACGAGTCGGAAAGAACTCCCAGATTACAGCGGGAAGCACGGCTTGCTCTCAAATAAAAGCGCCATGTGGGCATAAAGGTAATCATGTTTCGAGACTGATCAAAAAGTTTATCATAACGGGGGAAACCTGTCAACCAGACTTCCCGTTCAGAATAATGGTAATTCCCCTTGATGATAGAATTATGTTCTTTTTCTACTGCTGTAACAAATCCTTTGAGATTATGATGTTTTCGCTGCAGCCATCCGGAGACATCATCTTTTGTTATGCCATGCTGTAAAAAATTTCTTTTGTTGTTCTGCAAAATATCATGATAAGCACATATGCTTAAAAGCTCATCTTCTGCCATAAATTCGGGATGACTTGAATGTTGCCAATCCGCCAACAGCAGTTTCAACTTGTGCTTCATGGAGTATGGCTCAAGGACCGGACCGATTTTTTTCAGTCTGTTGTAATCCGGGGAATCTTCTCTCAGTTCAAAGTAACTGTTGATCTCCGGGTGTTCTTTGCGCAGAAACTCAAAGAAGACTTCACCGTTGTCATCGGCTTTTTCCGGACGGTCACTGCAGATCCAAATCGGTTTACGCTTAAAGAGTTTCAGGAAGCGATACGCCAGCCGGACCAGAACCGCTTTTCTGCCCCCCAGCAGATTTTTCTGCCAGAGTTCTTTCAGAAAACGCAGTTCTGACTTGAGCTGCTCCAGTTTGCCGATCCTCGTAAAATTCAAGGTCAGTTCATTCAACATCATACGCCAGTTGTTATCAACAAAGTAAGACTTGCTGTACCGTTGTTGGATCGGGAAAAATCGTGTTGTTGCAAGATGCTGAGCCTTGATTTTTCTATTGCCATGGAGCAGATAGAATTCAGCATTGACGGATGCCCCGCTCAACGGCAATTCGATCTTATAATCGATCCGGTCGCAACGGATGGCTTTCATTCCGGCATAGTATTTACGCCGCCCCACATATTCGCCGTGATAGAATGTTCCATCCGCGCACAGAGCAAGAGAAAATTTCTCATCCACCCCGTCAATGGCGGGCAGACTGCACTCGATAATCGCTTTATTATCTTTGATTTCAAAGAGATCCAATCCAACGACCATGTCGGTACAGAAGTAATAAGATGGCTGCCTCCGGGGAGCAAAACCGACATTCTGACAAAGATTGACCGTCTCCAGTGAATCATACTTCTGCTTGAGAAGCCAGAGTTTCTGGGGAAAGCTGATCGTTTTTTCTGCCACAATATCCCGGACATTGATCAACTGCAATACTTCAGCTGCGATGCCCCAGATACGCTGGCAATCCTCTTCTGAAAGGAAGAGTGGCCGCCTTGCAAGTTTTACATAGAAAATCAGATTCCGAAAGACAAAGTTCGACAGAAAATCCGGCGTATATCCTTTTTGCCTGGTCACTTTTATCAGCAGCTCCAAAAGCAGAAATTCCACCCGCGGCAGATAATATTCCGGATCGTTTTCCTGTTGTTGTACTGTCGGGAAATCACTGCTGCAGGCGATTGCATCGGTACAGCAGAGTCCGGTTTCCATTCCGTAACTCAATGTTTCATAAAGAAACTTCGTAAAACTGCTGCGGGTCAGGCGAACATCAAAACTGGTCTTCCGGGCGGTCTCCGTTTTGAAAAAAGCAAGCTGAATATGCTCCAGCGGCAACCGGTTTTCCGTGAAAAGATTGACAACCCGGCTGCCCTTTTGGAAAATCCAATGTCCCGGAAACTTTTCCGGATCATTGCTGTGGGGCACACAGACCACATCCAGTCCGGCATTGTCCTGCAGGAAGTTGGAAACATCTGCCAGCAGATTCCGTCCCGGCGTAAACGCTGTGTTCCAGAAACAAGTGTATTCCCCTTCGGCAAGAGCGAGCCCCTCATTCCGTGCATTGTTCAGGCACGCCTCTTTGCTGTGAACGACACGGATGTTCCGGGGATGTTTTTCAGCAAGTTCCCCGGCAAGTAGCCCCGTTTTATCCGTAGAAGCAGCATCAACTATGATAATCTGAAATTTGTCGGCAGATAACGTCTGATCAAGCAGATGGTTGACCGTATTGCACAACAGATCTTCCGCATTGTGTGCCGGAAGGACAAGCGAAAAACAGAAACGATTCTGCTGCGTTCCGCTTTCTGTCGCCGCTTCTCCCGCTCCCTGCGTCAGTTCTTTATTTTCAGTCATAAATTCTCTCCTTCCTGTACAAAACAATCGTAAAATGCAAAAAGCCGCAAAATCCGATTCTGGATTTCACGGCTGTAATACGGAAAAAAAGAGAATTCATTGTGTCTGCAACGCCCTTGGCGGTCATTCTGGCATCCCACTGTTACAACAGCAAAATCCAGCGCGCTTGAGATGGCGAAAAACCGAACGCCTCTCTTGCACTGCATCTATGGGCCCCGCCAAGAGCCTGCTTCTACCATGCACGACAAAGCGTCCGGAAATTTTGTCTTGACACAATACTTCCGGGCACAATTCACCTGAGGTAGAAGCAAATGAAATTCTTTTAACTTGGCGGGTTTATAGATGCACTTGCTGAATCAGTTACGCGGTATAATGAGCATACGGAAACAATCCGTGTCTTTAATATATACTCAACAAAACGCTTTTGCAAGAGACTGAAAGCAAAATATTATCTGAAAATCACACTAAGAAATGGATCATTGAGGACCTATCACTCATCTTGATTTTATGAGTTTAGTTTTTAAAATAGTATATTATACTTTGGTATAGTTTCTGGATCCTAAAAAAATCGGGGCTGGTGGCATGCACTCCAACAAGCCCCGGATGCGACGGTACTGCTGTGGAGAGGGGCATCATCATCCGCAGAGGCTTTGCCGTGAGGCAGGCTATTGCTGGCGGGGCATATTTCCTTTCTTTTTTGCCATACTGATCAGCTCCAAAGGAGCGGCTTTCTGCCGTCCAGCCCGAAGGCGGTGTTCAAGGTACTGTAAGCGCGGTCCACCCGCTGAGGGGTATATTTCTTCACCGTTTCGGTCATTGCGTTCAACAGGCTCCAGCGGGTTGGTTCCGCAAAGGCCTCGTGACGCGGAGACTTGAATTCCTGATAAACCGGCAGGATATCGCTGCTATTGATGGCGCCCAGCTCCGCAGCCTTCACGATCACAGATCGCGCTTCATCATCGTTCCGGAGGTAAATCAACTTCAGGTCCTCGCAGACGTTCTCCAGTGTCAGAAACTGGTCTTCCAGTTCATCAACTGCCCGGTTAACCAATTCCGCCAGTTCAATGCGGCTCGTGTGACGGCGTTTCAGGACAGCAGTTCCGCCAAACGCCAGATTGCTGCAGACCATCACATTGATCCCGGCAGAGAGTCCCACCGCAAAGCTACGGTCGTGGCTGTTCCGCAATCCGATACAGCGGGACCACTCCAGACTGGAGGATTTGTCCAACCGGATTACGCCGAAGAGCTTCTGCCCGTCACGGGCAAGTCCGTACTGCTCTTCCATAATCGTCCAGTTGTGAGCCTTTACCATTTCGGTCACGGTGTCGATCACGTCAATATGGGGAACCGGATGCCAGCTTTCTGTTCCCTGGGGAGTTGCGACAAGCGCAACGGCGGAACGATCCACAAACTGACCACCGCCGGACATACTCAAATTTATCATAATCAGTCCTTTCTGTGCGAGTTTTTACAACGGTTACGGTAGGGGCATTCCCCGCAGCTGAAGCTTGTTTCATTTGGCAGGAAGATCCCCTTCTGTATCGCAGATTCCGCCTGCTGTGCCATCCATACAAACCGGTCCAAACCCTCCTGACCCCGCATCGTATAGTGGCTTTCCAGAACCGGCGTTTTCGCCTTTGTGATCACATCGAACCGGAACAGCGGCATTTCCCCGTGCAGCTTATGATAGGCATAACTGAACACTGTCGCCTGCAGATCTTTGTCTGCTTTGTCTGCCGCCCAGCGGGAAGACGCCGTTTTCCAATCCACGATACAGGGATCGTTCCCATCCCGGACCACCAGATCGAATTCTCCGATCAGCGGCTTGCTCAGTCCGGGGACATCCACTGCAAAGGACTGTGCGACAGCGATCACCGCATGGTCATCCTGCCAGCCATCCAGCACCACTGAAAGCATCCGTTCCGCCGTTGTGTTCAAAGTGCCGATGTCCTCTCCTGGCTTGAAGATCACGTTTTCTTCTGCCTTGATCTCATGTTCCAGATAGAAGGCAAAACTGGAAACGGCTTCTGCTTTTGAAAAGTCACGCCCTTTGATTGCCCGCTCCGACAGCACAGCATGGAAGGCTCTTCCGAAGGCAAAACAGGCTGATGTCCGCTCCCGCTCTGCGTTTTCGATATATTGATAATAGAACTTCAGCTGACAAATATTCAGGTATGTGTTCAGCGCAGAGTACGACCAATGCGGCTGGGAACGCAGTTGTTCAATATCACGTTCCATCACGCCACCTCCTTCCACGTGTTGATCAAACCGGAACACTGGGATTTTGTCAGCTGGTCCACCGATTCCACACCATACTTTGCGGCGATCTGGGCAGCGGTGATCCCTTTGTTACGGGCAAGGTCCAGCAGATAGCGGATCTGTTTCGGCGATGCGGGGATCTCGTTCTTTGCTGCATGAGAGTAAGGTGTCTGCGGGACCGGTTGCGTCACAGGATGCGTCACTGCCTGCGATGCGCCATGGATTTCCGTTTCCACGCTTTCCCGGACAAGGGCAAAGGTCGCGTGGATCCGTTCCTGCAGCTGGTCCGGCGTGAGACCGTCAGGCAGTTCCACTTCCACGGAGGCGTGGTAGGACTGGCTGCTGTATTCCGTTTCTGCAGGGACTTTCTTACTGTAAGACGCGTTCAGTTTCAACATGGTATATTCCTTTCTTTAAAATAGCAAGGGACAGCCGATACCGTACCGACTGTCCCTGTTTCTGTTTTATCCTGCGCTTCAGATCGCCATTCTGATCCGTTCGATTGCACGCTTCGCCTGGATGAAGTCCCGCTCCTTCTGCTTCTGGGCGATCTGGGCTTCTTTCACTTTACGGGCAAGCAGAGCGGATTCATCGAAGATGCTCTTCAGTTTCAGCTTGAACGCTTCAATACTGTTGCTGAGTTCATCAAGGGGGTTCAGATCCGTGTCGGGGGTCCGGGCGGCGGCAGTAGTGGTGATGGGTTCCATAGTGGTAGTCTCCTTCTGGTTTTCTTCTTCTTTGTTTGTATTCTTGTTTTCAATAGTGACGGCTTTACGGGGAAGTGCAAGCGGCATGGCAATAAAGTTGCCGATCCCTTCCGTTGCCAGCAGCGGCGCGTGAACATCGGTGCAATAGACCCGGGTATGTCCCAGCTGCAACAGCCGCATCAGAATCTCTTTACTGACCGCAAGAGAATAATCTCCCCAGGACGCCTTGGACTCTGCCGCGACCGTCAGTTGCAGGGTTTCTGAACCGCCCAGGCGCAGATGTCCGGCATCCGGCATATCCAGTGTAACGGCATTGCCGGGGAGATCGTCCGGCAGCTTCCTGAGAAAGGCAAGGACATTCTCCGCATCATCCGGCGTGATCTTGATGCTGTACGGATACTTTGCAGTGTCAGGCACGATCTTCTGCCAGTTCGGGTACTCCCCCGGCAGCGCTTTACCAGTCCAGATACAGGATGGCGTCATGATGCGAAACATCTTCCCCTGATCCGGATGATTCCAGACTGCGATCTCCCCGGCAGTTTCACTGCGGGTCGCTATCAGACTTGCCGGATAAGGGATCGTGACTGCATCCAGGCCATGCAGCGGCACGGGAATGTGCAGCAGTTCCCTGCCGTTGGTCGTTGTAAAACCCTTGTTGCTGATGTTGATGCCCCGCAGGATCAGCCGGGGTTCTGTTGAACTGATCACAGACGCCGCCGATGTCAGCATGGGGATAAAAGTGGCTGGCAAAGGACACGTGGCAGTATCGGTTGGCATCTCCACCGGTTCCGGATAGCTGCACGCAACAGGGAAAAGAATGGAACTCTCCTGTTTGCCGGATGAAGTGCTTTCCACCAGCAGACCGCTGTCTGTGGAACGGATCACGATGGAACCGGCACCTTTAATTTTACTGCGCAGTTCCAGATAATCCACGAGTCCCGTAAAGCGGCTGTTACCCTCTGCTGGCAGAAACACCGTAACACGCTGATCTGCCGAACAGCCCGTCAGCGTTAACACGTTATCATGTTCCGCTGCGATTTTGACACTGCGGTACTCCTGCACCGGCGATGTCTTCGTGAGCACCTTGCCCAATACGGTCAGGGCTCTGTTAAACTCATACTTGCTGATTTTCATTTTGCTTTCCTTTCTTGAAAAAGTCCCAGGGATAACGACGGCACATCAGTGAAACGGCTATGATCACGCACAGGATGATCAGCAGGATCACCGGCAGCGATAACAGCTGAGTCCCGACCATGAAGGTCGAGGGATCATCCTTTGCCACGGTTCGCAATCCGTCTGCGATGCCGTCACTGACTTTGTATGCGGAAACAAGGATCCCGGCTGCCGCACCTCCGGCAACAATGGGCTTCCAGGTTTCCTTTGTTATCAGGGGTTTGGTGTTGCGGTAATTGGATCCGGTACTGCGGAAGTACCTTCCGCCCTTGGCAAAGAGATAGTAGCTGAAACCGATCAGTGTGACGATCAACAGCAATTTACAGACTGTACTCATAAACCCACCTCCTTCCGGCAGGCGCTCTGGCAGGCATCAATACTGCTGTTCAAGGTATCGGTAAGAACTCCCGGCAGTTCCCCGGATGCCGCTTGCAGTTCGCTGATGCTCCAGATCGTTCCTCCGGCAGCAAGGATCCCGCCCAGCATATCGCCGAAAGGGAAAGGTCCATCTGCAACGGCGCTGCCAGCTGCGCCTCCCCAGGCAGCAGAGAGACGGGAAATAACTGCACTCAGCGTATTCCCGATGGATGCCAGAGTGGAACGCAAGGTCAGACCTTCAATGCCAAGAGTTCCACCGGCATAAAGCGTGCGGGTACTGTTGTCACCGCAGATCGCCGCCATCTGTTCCTGCAGACCTTCACTATTGAAGTCCAGATCATAAGACTGCACCGCCTTGGCGCAGGGGTCAAGAACTGTAGAGCGCAGAACGTCGCCCACATGATCTGCGGCTTCAGTTGCCCCGGTTATTTTATCCTTTACCATCAGATACGTCAGCTGCAGGGTGTTCCTGAAACCGGAAAGCTGTTCTACGGCGGAAGCTACCTTGCTGCGCGCTTCATCAAAGAAACGGCTTGCTTTTGCATCCTGCGCAAGAAGAAGGGTGCGCTCCGGGGCTGGAGTCACGATCAGCGATGCTGACGCCTGTCTTTGCATAAAACAGCGGTGATAAGTGGCGGCACCGGCAAGGACCAGTGCCAGGGTGAGTCCGGCAAAGAACAAGACTTTGCCGGGTGGATGAAGTGTTGTGTGTGGCATAAATACCTCCATAGTTGGTTATGGACGGGGGAATTCCCATCCGGGGTATTATGCCATGGAAACGGCTGGAATTAAGCAAAACAGGGGATCTATGCCGTAAAAGGGGCTGAAAAACAGCCGATTTTCTATGCAAATATATAAAAAGCGTGCGTAAACCGTGCCGTAATTTTGCCGTAATTTTTTTCTGAAAGTGCAGATATTTGCACCTTTTTGCAGATTTTTGCAAGATAGATCGACTTGTGAGTAAAATGAGGGTAAAAAAATGGTGCACCCGACAGGATTCGAACCTACGACCTATTGCTCC
>JAZSGI010000164.1:0-5392 GCA_045532655.1 Victivallaceae bacterium | reverse complement strand
ATCATCAAGCGCACCGGGCTTGAGTGTATTGGCTCCTTCGCCAAGGGGTTTCACTTTGATATTGGGACGGCTGACACCGGCGATAACACCGGAATCAGTACCGCGGCCGGCGAGAGGATCGGAGATCACACCGGAATCAGTGGAAACAACGTTACCGGAGGGCAGAGGACGCAATTCAGATCCGACACCGGCGGGACGGATGGCATTGAGCCTGACTGTTCTGCGGGTACGGGTATCATCCGCAACAGCAGAACCGGGCAGCGGAGTTCCCGGAGCAGCAGCATCACCCACGCCTTTAAGCATAGGCATTTTGAAAGTATCTGTTGAAATATTTTTATTTTCTTCAGCCATAATAGACCCCACTTTTTTTGCAGGCTTTCACCCTGAATTTAAATTATTTTGTTGGTAATATAGTATCCGTAAAGCATTTTGTCAAATAAAAAAGCGAATAAATCCGTACAAAAATCATTTTTTCAGAAAAAGCATCGTGGAAAAGAAATATTTACCTTGCTGACACACTCTTAATTAACAGTACGCAAAGTTTTAACAAACAGCAAAACTCTTAAAAGAAAGGTGTTTTATGAAAACAGTAAAGTTGTTTTGTGCAGCGGCACTGACCGCAGCAGTACTTTCTCCCGTATTTGCAGATGATGCCCCACAGTCGCTCCAACAGGAAGGCGGCAGAAGAAGACGCCCGCCCATGCATCAGAACGGCGGTGACTTCGCTCCGTCACCTTTCATGCGTCTTTATTTCACGGCACTGACAGCGCAGCCGGAACTGGTAAAGGAAGCAAAAGAAGTGCTTGTTATATATAAGGCCGGGCGGACAACAGAAAATCCGGAAGTGAAAATCCTCCTCCGGGAGGAAGCGGCAAAACGTCTTGCAGCAATTATAAGCAAAGCGGCAAAGGATGAAAAAATCCTCTCTGCCATACCGGAAGAATACAAAGGCAAACTCTCCGCTCCGGCAGAGTTGGCAGAAGAACTTCTGCAAAAAGCCGACGCAACAGAAAACGGTGACTTCAGTCAGGAACCCTTCAATCATTTCTGTATTTTCTGCGCCCCGGCAATGATGCCGTCGGGAAACAGGATGCCGCCCCCCGGATGGAACGGCGGCATGCCGCGCCCTGACCGTGATGGCAAAGCACCAGGCTTCCGCTCCGCTCCCGACCGGGGAAATCGCCGAATCGGCAGACCGGCAGACCGGGAACAAAACTGACGGGGCATTTACGGATTCTCCTGTTACTGCGGCAGATGATTTTCTGCCGCACTTTTTGTCTCTTTACACCTAAACAGTTTTGCAGGATTTTTTGCTGTTAAATTCTTGACAAAAAAGCAACCGGGTGCAAGATTATGATTATAACAACAGCTCAAATACAAAACAGGAGAGTTCAATGAAACAAGTACCACAAGTATTACTTACCGGAACAGCGGCATTGATGTGCGGCTGTGCCGCAATGCCGGAATTGCCCACCTTCACCCGCAAAGCCTTTCCACGTACTGTAACAGAAATAACATTACCGAATCCGGGATTTGAAGACACATCGTGGTGGCAGAACATCAATGGCGGCGAGATCACACAAGCTGACTTTGCCCACAGCGGCAACTATTCATGCCGTCTGAATGTAAACAATCCTCTGATCAAGACCCCCCTGCTCCCTGTTGCCCGTGGTGAAATTCTTGATTTTGAAGCCTACAGCCTTGTGGACAACCTCTGCACCATACTGGCCGAAATGGAATTTTATGACAAGGACGGCAACTGGCTCAAACGCAGTTCCGGGCAGCTGGCACGTGGCGATCAGTATTCATGGCAGCGTATTACCGGCAGCTTTGAAAACACCGAAAATGATGTTGCTTATGTAACTTTGCAGTTTTACGGCGGCGGACATCTCGATGATGTGAAAATCAGAAGGTTGAGTGCCGCACCTGCCGGCAACGACAGAGAGGCCGCTCTTCTTGACATCGTTCTGCCGGAAACATGTACTTCCACCCATCTGTACCGGGAAAACGACGGTTTCAAAGCATGGATATCACGTGAGACAGGACTGCTTTCCGCCCTTTATTCAAAAGAACCTGATACTAAAGTCATCCAGCCAGCCGGAACCAACTCCATGCAGATTTACCTCCATACGGCAGATTATGCCGTAGACGGGGATTTCAACATTGTTGTCAGCATGCAGGAAAAAAATGACAGGATAATCGCCGAACTCACCAGCAGTGACCCGGCAACAGCAGAACTTGCAGATGCTGTCGTTACTTATGATTTCAGCGGCAAAGATTTGCAGGTAAAGTGCGATATCCGCTACAAAAAAGATGATCCCCGCACCTTTCAGGCCGGTATGCGCAGTCTCTTCCGTGCCAATGAATGGGACAGGAACATCGCTATGACCTTCCCAATAACGGCACGCCATCCCGAAATCGCCACCACCGGGGCATTTTTCTATAAAGTCAATGACGATACCCGCAAGACCCATATCAGCAATTACCCGTGCAGCATTGCAGAATGTGACGACCGTTATCTGCTCTGGGGCAGCCATGACCTCGGCAAATTTGCCGTTCTTTCCCCCAACGACCTGCCATGGCGTCAGCCCTCAATGCTTGTCACTCCAGTTGGGATAAAGGCTGGAGATACCTCCTCTTTTGAAATATTCTACTCTATTTTACCAAAAGCGGACAACACTGTAACACAGGTCATGTATGACTATATAGGCAAAATGTACAGTTCTCTGCCTCTTATGAAAGATCTCCTGTACCGCAGAGATTTCCGTTATTCCACAAACGGTGCATTTGCCTGGTATCACCCCACCGGCGTCAAGCCCGGATATGACGGCTGGCGACAGTCTATGCTTGACCGTAACGCAAACAATGTCTGGTATTCCTGGTGGACAAACTGGGACGAAGTCTGCCCCACAGAAGGCGAATGGGTAACTTACGACTCCCGCCAGCTTTCCGCAGAGGGTTTGAAGGAAGACATTCAGTATATGAAATCAAAGGGACTCAATGTCTACCTTTACTTCCGCCAGTTCCTCGTGGAGGAAGGCACATACGAAGACAAGGCCCCGTACAAAGCATGGCTGGGACGCGATGCCGAAGGCAAACGCATACCGTTCATAGATTTCCCCGTTCCCAAACCGGAACTTGTCGGCGGTCTTGAGACGATCAGGTGGACAGCTGCTGATTTCAGCAATCCCGACTACCGTGAATGGTACATCGACATGGTCAAACGTGCCATTGATTATTATCAGCCGTCAGGTATTGCATGGGATATGGGTTTCAGTTCAGCCTACGGAGCCTACGATCCGGAAACCGGCATCGGCAACGGCACACTTTATGTGCAGGCCGTTATCAGAGATTGGGCAGCCGAAAAATATCCCGAAATGCGCATTGCAACCAATGAATCCTTCATCAGTCCGACTGCGCTCATGGGGGACAGTCTGCTGATCGAAGGCGCATGGGATGTTGCCCACAAGGATGAACTCACTTATCAAATTGCATGCGGACATGATCTGACACTTTTCAGTCTTCAGCTGACCGACGACTACATCATTCAGGGTGCACCGGAAATACCGGCAAAAGAATTCACCCATCTCGTGATAACCGCCAGAGCAGAAAATATCAGTCAGGCTCATATAATTGCTGCTGATCTCTTCAACTTTGGCTTCAAAGATGACGGCACATGGCAGACAATAAAAGTTCCGATAGATAAACTTACAGCTTTAGCTTTCAATGCGCCTCTGCGTCTTGCATATCAGACTGTAATCGCAGATGAAAACGGCAACGGCGTACTGGAAATCGCAGATGCCAGATTTGTAGCCGAAAACGATCCTGACCGGGAAGATCACTTCTTCTTCGGCAAAGGCACTCCGGCTTCCGATTTTGTAATGTTCGGCAAGTGGATGTCCGGCAAAGTCACAACAGGCGAAGTAACAGCTACCGAAAATGGTGTCCGTTTCACTGCAGATCAACCCGGAGGTTGTTCCGGCGGTTGGCTTTGGATAACTCCGGTAAAAGAAAAGTGGGTCTATTATCAGATGAAGATCCTCGGCCTCGGCGCAATCTGTTCCGATGCCCAGGTGGCCGCAATGACAGAGATCAACAAGTTTGCAGCCAATGCTGCTGCCATGCGCCGCATTGCAGCCAAAAAAGTGATTTATGACCTCCCGGAAAATGTTTTCGGAACCATCTGGACACGGGATGCAAATGTCTGCGGAGCGATATTCAATGACAACACAGATGCCGTAAATCTTCAGTTGAGATTGAAAAAATCCTCTTTCCCGGCAGGTGCAGAACTTCCCGGCTCCGGAGTGATCACCATGCAGGTGACCGATCCTGCCGGTCTGACAACAGAATCTGCAGACTTCGCAATAACAGATGATGGTGAATTTTACAAGCTGACCGGCGAATTGTCAGGCAGGTCACTTCTGACCTTCAGTAATTTCAAGTAAATTTCAGTAAGTTTTTGGGCCTGTTCCGGAACTGTCCGGAACGGGCCCGTAATATTTTGCAGCCGGAGAGATATTTGTATACAGCAGCTTGACTTTCTGTTAATCAAGAGTTAGATTATATTAACAGATTCAGGTGTTTTATGATAATCAACACAATTCTTGCAATGCTCTTATCTTCTGCGGTAACGCAAAGAACCGTATTTTCCGCTTCTGTCAGGATGCATGTATCAGCTGCAGTTCACACAGTGTATGCGGCAAAGGTGGCTGTTCCCTGCCATCTCATCGGCTCCGGTCGGAAAATTGCAGCAAACAGGGCAGCAGATTTTAACAGATGGGTGTTTCCCGCTCCCGGAGAATATTATTTTGACTGCCGTTTTACAAGGGAGCTGGCGGCAAGGATATACGGCAGTAAATTTCTCGGGATCGAGTTTACAGAAGGTACTATCCCGAAACCGCCGATAGCCACAAATCATCGCTGCTGCTGGACAAAGATGCTCTTCTGCTGGTTTTTTGAACTTGGCAGCGACACCGCATATTTTGCAAGCAATTCGCCTGAATCAACAGATATCGCCAATTCCTATAGCATGCAGCAGCTCCGCCAACAGTATCACAGAGAGGGGAAAATCCCGGAGTACTGGACTTTCTCCGGCCCGGAAACTGCTCTTGGTGTCTACGGCGAAGTTGAATGGTTCATAGGCAGTTACGCAATAAGAAATTTCCGTCGGGCAGCAGATGGGACAGCCGAATTTGAAGTAGTCAATGTCTCCTGTTGGGATTCAGGTACAAGGCTTCCCTATACATGGCAGGAGGCACTCGGAAGACATAACCTCTTCGATTCTCCGTCTGTTATCAGCAATGCACCGCGCGGCAAAGCGTTAGCCCACAAAATAACAAAAATTTTCCCCGGCATTTCTGAGTATCCTGCAGCTGCTGCCCTTCTGGGGAAA
>JAZSGI010000071.1:0-2647 GCA_045532655.1 Victivallaceae bacterium | reverse complement strand
CAGTCGCAGGTGGTGATAAAATCAAGACGTTTGGAATTTTTGCCAAGCACCGCCTGCTGACAGAGAGTGGAAGCTCCGAAGTTGTAATTGAACACGATTTGGCTGCGGACATCCCCGGCATAAGTCTTGTATGAAGCAGCTTCAAGCTGATACATCAATGCCTGCTGATAAAAGAGATCCACATCCCATGCTTCATATTCATTGGGTTCATCAGCGTATATGGACAACACGTTGGCAGGAGCGGCAAGGAATTCCCTGTCCAGTTCCTTATCGTATGCACTTACAAGTTTACCGTCAGCAGTAAATTCATAACGTACAAGAGCGTTTTCCAAAACCAGATCATTGTTTTCGGCAACACTTGCGGCAGTGCCTGCCTTTTTAAGTGTCAGATAAGAATTGCCGGGGATGACCACGGCGGCAACAGTAGTATTTCCCTCCTGCTGTACCGGTATTGCATTGCCGGACCCGTCAACAAGAGCGCAGCCGCTGAAATCAGCAGGCAACTCAACTGTACCGGCATATTCGCTTGAAAGAGTATTGACAAAAACAATTGCCTCCCCATCCTTGCTGAAAAGCTCTCCGGCACCTGCAGCAAGAAGTTTTTCACATGTTGCGGTTATTTCTGCATGTTCTTTTTCTGTAACTTCATAAACTTTGCGGATGGAAGAACCGGGAATAATATCATGGAACTGATTTATAAGCAAAGTCTTCCAGCTTCTGTCAAGTTCCGCCTGCGGGTATTTGTCAAAGGGAAGTCCGGAAAGGAAGATCTCGGCGGCAGTAAGCAGTTGTTCATTTTTACGGTTGCCGCGTTTGGTGCGGGCCTGAGTGGTGAGTGTTCCACGGTGGAACTCCAGATAAAGTTCTCCGACCCAGCGTGCCGCCTTGTCTGCATCGGCAGCAAGTTTATTGAAGAAATCTTCGGCTTTGCTGAAAACGACTTTGGGAGTGTACTCAAAGTTTTCAACACGCTTTTTGACATCAAGATGTACGGGGGCAGGTCCGCCGCCGCCGTCACCGATACCGAAAAGGGTGATAAACTTGTCAATAAAACCATTTTCCTGGAAATTATTCTGGGCGCCATTCAAAACTGTCGGCATGAGTGTTGAATTGTAGTTGTGTTCCGGCGGGAAATGGGCAAGAACAGCAGTTCCGTCAATTCCTTCCCACATAAAAGTATCATGGGGGAACTGATTGATGCGACTCCAGGAGAGTTTCTGGGTCAGGAAGAAGTCGCATCCGCTTTTCTTGATGATCTGCGGCATTGCGGCAGAATACCCGAAAACGTCAGGCAGCCACAAATTTTTCACATCAACGCCGAATTCGTCCATATAGAAATTCTTGCCGTGGAGGAACTGGCGCACCATGGATTCACCGCTTATAATATTACAGTCCGCTTCGACCCACATACCGCCCTGACACTCCCAGCGACCGGCTTTCACCTGTTTCTTTATCTCCTCGTACATCTCCGGATAGTGGTCTTTGGCAAACTGATAAAGCTGAGGCTGGGAAGCACCGAAAACATAATCAGGATCTTTTTCCATCAAACGGAGCTGATTGGAAAATGTACGGGCAACTTTGCGGATGGATTCCCGCACGGGCCACAGCCAGCCAACATCTATATGGGCGTGTCCGACGGCATAGGTGGTAAGAGCAGAAGCAGAAGCAGGACGCTTCATGATTTTCTGCAACACAACATCCGCAGCATCTGCACGGTCAGGATCATTGCCGTAAATTGCCAATGCTTCGGTAAGAGCGCAAAGTATCTGGCTGTAACGGTAATTATTTTCCGGCAGAGTCTGCAATACATCAAATAACACCTTTACATCAAGCAGGAAATCCCAGACATTGCGGCGGAAAACGACAAGTCTTGCCTTATTGATCACAGCATCGAAACTTCCGGCAGGGTACTCGGTATCCAGTTCCGGAAAATCCACCAGATCAACACCGAAAAGATGACTGGCGGCAGCTTCAATAACAAATTCCAGCTCTTCGCCGCCTTTTACTGTACCGATACAATGATGTTCTTTAAGATACCACGGAGCAAAGACAGAACCGGTGGAAAAGGCAGTCACAGGGATACCGGCTTTATCGAAAAGCAATGCTTCGCCGGAGAAATTGATACGGAGAGCGACCTCTTTGCCTGCCCAATCTGCAGGAACTTTCGCCCGCAATTCAAACCATGCACTCTCCCATGCTTCCCCCCACCTGTCACCTTCGGCGACCTGACGGTACTCAAGAGCGCCGCGGTCAGCAAATTTAACGGGATCTTTACTGATTCCGCATCTGGCATCAAAGGGAACGTAATCGCCGTAAAAATCATTTGCATGTCTTGCAATAAATGATTTCACATGCTCATAATGTGTTTTGTTTATGTTGGTATTGTTCATTGTGTTTCTTTCTTTTTCTTTTTAACGCCTTGGGGTATATACTGCAAAATAGATTATTAATATAGCATTGACCTATAAAAGGTTCAAGTTTTCAAAACACAAAAAACGATAAAAAATCACAGATATCCCATAATTTTTCAAAAAACAGGCATTCCCGCCAAATTTGAGCGGGAGAAGGTTGAGTTTTGAAAAAGTGATTTTGTCAGATTTTTGTTTTTGAGCAGAATTGTCATCAAAAGTCAAACAGGAGTTGCTCT